>NZ_AP022600.1:4800000-5105629 GCF_010725885.1 Mycolicibacterium tokaiense
CCCGACTGTGGAGAGCGCCGAGCAGACCATCGTCGACGGCTATGTGTCCAAGCAGATCGCCTGCACCCCCGAGATGCCGCCGGCGTTTGAGTCGATCACGTGGGACCCGCCCGGCTTCGTGCCTGCTACCGGAGGCAGCGGAATGATCACCGACGCGAACCCGGCCCTCGGTGGCCAATTCACGGCGGCCTGGACCGGCTCCGAATGGTCAGTCGAATACCTGTACTGCTAGGCCCTATATGAACGGCGATCGGGTGGGTGGGCCGTGGTCGAGGGCGCGTAGCAGGGCGTTGTGTTCGCGTTCGGTGGTGATGCGTTGGGCGGTACTCCCGGATGGCAGTAACCAGCTCCTTGGGGGTCAGATCCCCGTAGGTCACCGGATCCGGAAGCGTATCGAACATACATTCGATTGTGCCACCACCCACCGACACGACGGAAGCCGCCGAATCCCTGCCTGTGGATAGAGATACAGCAACCTCGCAATGCCCCTCCGCTGTCACCCATGGCGGCTAGACTCGGCACTCTCACAGGGAAAATGCGAGCTCAACGAGGAGCGTGAGCCCATGGCCATCGACGCCGACGCCACCGCCCAAACCCCCTTCGATCAACAGGTGACTGCCACCCAGCGATACTTCGAGGACCCGAGGTTCGAGGGCATCATCAGGCTTTACAGCGCCAGGCAGGTGGTCGAACAGCGCGGCACCATCCCCGCCGACTACCCGGTGGCGCGGGAGGCTGCGGTGGCATTCCATGCCCGCCTGCGCGAGTTGTTCGCGCAGAAGAAGAGCATCACCACATTCGGGCCGTACTCCCCCGGCCAGGCGGTGGTGATGAAGCGGATGGGCATCGAGGGCATCTATCTCGGTGGCTGGGCCACCTCGGCGAAGGGCTCCATCTCCGAGGACCCGGGGCCGGATCTGGCGAGCTATCCACTCAGTCAGGTGCCCGACGAGGCGGCCGGCCTGGTGCGCGCGTTGCTCACTGCCGACCGAAACCAGCAGTACCTGCGCCTGCAGATGACCGAGGAACAGCGCGCGGCCTCCCCCGCGGTCGACTACCGGCCCTTCATCATTGCCGATGCCGACACCGGCCACGGTGGAGATCCACACGTGCGCAACCTGATTCGACGCTTTGTCGAGTCCGGTGTTCCGGGCTACCACATCGAGGACCAGCGTCCTGGCACCAAGAAGTGTGGGCACCAGGGTGGCAAGGTGCTGGTGCCCTCGGATGAACAACTCAAGCGGCTCAACGCAGCACGCTTTCAGCTCGACATCATGGGCGTGCCCGGCATCATCGTGGCGCGCACCGACGCCGAGGCCGCCAACCTGATCGACAGCCGCGCCGACGAGCGCGATCAGCCGTTCCTGTTGGGTGCCACCAATCTCAAGATCCCGTCGTACAAGTCGTGTTTCCTGGCGATGATGCGGCGGTTCTACGAGCGTGGCGCCAGCGAGATCAATGGGCACATGCTGTACGCCCTGCCCGAGGGGGAATACAGCACCGCCACCGCGTGGCTGGAACGCCAAGGTCTCATCGCCGTCATCGACGACGCTGCCGCCGCGTGGCTGGACGGCAAAGCCGCGTCCATCGATGCGGTCTACGACGAGGTGGAGTCGAAGTTCATCGACGCCTGGCAGCTTGACTCGGGCCTGCAGACCTACGGCGAAGCGGTGGCCGAGCTTCTCGAGTTCCGCGCCAGGGAGGGCGAATCGGCCGAGATGACGGCCGCGCAGTGGCGCGAATTCGCCGTGACCGCACCGTTGTACACGGCCAGGGAGAAGGCCAAGGAACTGGGCGCCGATGTGGCCTGGGACTGCGAACGGGCCAAGACTCCGGAGGGCTACTTCCAGGTGCGCGGCGGCATTCCGTATGCCATCGCCAAATCGCTGGCCGCAGCGCCGTTCGCCGATGTCCTGTGGATGGAGACCAAGACCGCTGACCTGGCTGATGCCCGCGAATTCGCCGAGGCCATCCACGCGGTGTACCCGGAGCAGATGCTGGCCTACAACCTGTCACCGTCGTTCAATTGGGACACCACCGGGATGAGCGACGACGAAATGCGGGCATTTCCAGAGGAACTCGGCAAGATGGGCTTCGTCTTCAACTTCATCACCTACGGCGGCCACCAGGTGGACGGGGTGGCCTGTGAAGAGTTCGCCACCGCGCTCCGGCAGGAGGGCATGCTGGCCTTGGCGCGGCTGCAACGGAAGATGCGTCTGGTCGAATCCCCCTACCGCACACCTCAGACGCTGGTGGGTGGGCCCCGCAGCGACGCAGCCCTGGCCGCGGTGTCGGGGCGCACCGCCACCACCAAGGCCATGGGCAAAGGATCCACCCAGCACCAACACCTGGTGCAGACCGAGGTGCCCAAGAAGCTGCTGGAAGAGTGGTTGGCGCTGTGGAGCGAGCACTACCAGCTGGGCGAGAAACTGCGGGTGCAGCTGCGTCCGCGGCGCGCCGGGTCGGATGTGCTGGATCTGCAGATCATCAGCGAAGGCGCACAGGAGGGCGCCGACCCGCTGGCCAACGTGGTGGTGGACCCCATCAAGGACCGCCACGGCCGCAGCATCCTGACCGTCCGCGACCAGAACACCTTCGCCGAGAAGTTTCGCAAGAAGCGCCTGATGGACCTCATCCACCTGTGGCTGATCCACCGCTTCAAGCCGGAGATCGTCTACTACGTGACGCCCACCGAGGACAACATCTATCAGACCGAGAAGATGAAGTCGCACGGCATCTTCAGCGACGTCTACCAGGAGGTCGGCGAGATCATCGTCGCCGACGTCAACCAGCCGCGCATCGATGAGCTGTTGGCCCCCGACCGGGAGGCATTGGGTCGACTGATCCGTAAAGACGACTAGGAGTGGGTACCCGGCGCGGCATGAGTGAGTGGGAAGTCATCGCCGCCCGGGCACACAACCCCGGTGACCCTGCCGACGGCGCGGAGGAGCAGCTGCTGGTGCGAGGGTCAGAGGCGGAGGCACGCCGCGTGTTCGCCGACACCGTGGCCGAGGCGGCGGAAGCACACTACGACTACGTGCGACTGCGCGACGGGCAACGAGTGGTGCAAGCGTGGCCGCAACCGACCGGATGGACCAGTTGAGCTCTAGACTCGTGGAGTGCTGAGAGTTCTCGCCGCCCTGTGCGTGCTCATGTGGACGGCGGCGGGCGTGGCGGGTGCTGAACCTGCGACCGACCGCCCGGCCACCACCCAACGCATCGAGGTCAGCGCTCCCGCAGCGAATTCGCCGACCGGCACGCTGACCGCCTATGAGTGGATGAACGGGCAATGGCGGGTGTTTCTGGGGCCCACCCATGCCGACCTGGGTGAGTTGGGTGTCGGGGTGAGCGAGGACGACGTGTTCCGGACGCCCGTGGGCACCTACCCGCTGGGGCAGGCTTTCGGTCGCGAACCCAACCCGGGAACGCGGTTGCCCTACTTCCAGACCACCGACGCCGATTGGTGGGACGAGGACCCCGAGTCGCCGACGTACAACACCCACGTGCATTCAGAAGACATGCCGTCCGACGATGCCGAGAACCTCTACGACTCCGGCGTGATCTACGACTACGCAGTGCTGATCGAGCACAACCCGCAACGAATCCCGGGCCGCTCTGCCGGCATCTTCCTGCACGTCACCGACGGCACGCCCACGTGGGGCTGTGTGGCCATCGGGCGTGATGAGATGCGCACGCTGCTCACCTGGCTGGACCCCGCCGCCGCGCCGCAGATCACCGTCGCTGTCAGCGGAAACCCATCGGACTGAAGGAGACCACCGTGACTGCGCTGACCCCCGAGGTCGTCGAGTTCCTCATGACGGGAACCCGCACCGGCATGCTGGGCTACCTGGCCTCCGACGGTCGCCCGCTGGTGGCGCCGGTGTGGTTCCTGGTCGAGGACGATCACCTGGTGTTCAACACCGCTGCGGGCACCGCGAAAGGCAAGGCCCTGCAACGCGATCCGCGGTTAGTGATGACGGTCGACGACCCCCATCCGCCGTTCTCGTTCGTCCAGGTCCAGGGGGTGGCAGAGTTGAGCGATGATCCCACCGCCCTGCGCGACATCGCGACCCGGATCGGCGGCCGCTACATGGGCGCCGACCGCGCCGAAGAATTCGGCAGGCGCAACGGTGTCCCGGGCGAGCTCATCGTCAGGGTGCGTCCCACCAAGGTGATCGCCGCGTTCAACCTCGCGGATTAACCGCGCTCGCCGACCGCCGCCTCCAGCCGGTCCTCGTAAGCTCCCTCACCGCGGCCCAGAGCGATGGTCGCGGCCACCATGACCAGTGCGGCCAGCAGCAGAGCCAGCGCCTCCAGGCCGTTGACCGATATGTCTTCCGAGAGCATCACCGCACCGAGGGCCACCGCCACCACCGGCTCCAGCACCAACATGGTGGGCACGGAGGTCTGCAGCGCGCCGGCGTGAAAGGCGGACTGCTGCAGGACCGTACCGATCACCGCCACCGCAATCAGGAGATAGACCTCGGGGCGTAGGAACACCGCACCGGCACCGGCATGAGTGGCAGTGTGCATGACGATCTTCGTCAACACCGCCATCACCCCGAACAACACACCCACCACGACCGCCAGCAGCACGGCCCGCGGGGTACCGGAGGTCCGGATGGCCAGGGCCACCAGGGCAACCGAGAACACGGCGGTGACCGCGCACAGAAGGGTCAGCGTGAGCGTCGGCACCACATACTCTCCGGGCTCGGTGCGCGCGAGGATCACGAACACGGTCAACGCGACCGTGAGCAGCACCGCCCACAACCACTCGCTGGCCGAGACGGTGCGATCGGCCAGCCGGGCACTCAGCGGCAGCGCGAACAGCAGTGCCGACACCAACAGCGGCTGCACCAGGATCAGTGAACCGTGCGCCAGCGCCGCCGCCTGGAACGCGTAGCCGGTCACTGCGGCCCCGGTGCCCGCCCACCACAGCGGCCGCCGAACCAGGGTGCGCAGCATCACGGGGCTGACGCCGGCTTCAGGTGGGACGTCGAGGGTGGCTCGCTGGCGCACCACGATGCCAACGGCCATGAAGACGGCGGCGAGCAACGCGGAAACCACGGTCAGACTGTGCGTGACCAACGTTGTGTCATCCTTCCCGGCACTGCCGGCATGAGTCGGTGTGCCGGAACATCAACCGTAATGGTTCCCCGTTGAAGCGTCCGCGTACCGCGGCCGATCCTGGGCATCCCTGATTCGTGGAGACCACCGAATACGCCCCGGGCCGCGCCGTCGATGTGTTCGGCGGGCCGGGCCGCCCGACCGTCCTGCTGTGGCACGGTATGCAGACCGATGCCCGTGCGGCCGTGCGACCGCTGGCGGAATTGATCGCGAGGCACGGCCCGGCCGTGTTGGCCCCGGACTGGGACTCGCATGCCGCCGACGGCGGTCGCGCCGATCTGCTGGCGTCGGCGGCCTTCGCCCGGGAGCGCGCCGGCACCGCCGACGTCGTGCTCGTGGGATGGTCGCTCGGTGGCGCGGCGGCCGCGGGTATGGCCCTGGGCCGTGCGGACTCCGAGCTCAGTCCGGTGCACACGGTGACCCTGGGCGGCGCCTTCACGGCGCCGGACCCGCTGACGGGAAGGCCGTTGACCAACCTGGTTCCGCAGCGGCCGGACGGGCCGTTGCTGCTGCTGCATGGACGCGTCGATGACGTCGTCCCTGTCGCTGTCAGCCGGGACTTCGCCGCCCATCTGACGCGCATCGGCCGGCCGGTGCGCCTGGCCGAGCTCGACACCGACCACGCCGCGATCGCGGGCGCCCGGTACGACGCGGCCGGCGACCGGTACCTGCCCGCCGAGGATGCTGACGCGCTTGCCGTCACCGCCCTGGTCGCGGTGCAGATCGCCGGTCTGCTGTCTACGTGCTCACCGTGATCAGAACGCGTAGCGGATCCGGCACGACGGCAGGTATTCCCCGATCATCCCGGTGAGCTGATCCACCCACCGGCGTTTCCAGGTGCTCTTGTAGCGCACGTTCGACTGGCCGTTCTGACTGAGTTTGGCCTCCTGCAGGTCGGGCCGCCACAGCAGTTCCTCGCCTCGCGGGTGCCAGCCCAGGTTGACCTCGTGCAGCCCGGCGTTGTGGGTCAGGAAGATGATCTCGGCGGCCAGCTGCGCCTTGGTGCGGTCGTTGGTGCCGTCGGCGATCTGCTGGAGCAGGGTCGCCCACTCGGCCTGCCAGTGCTCGTGCACGATCACCGGACTGAAGTTCAGGTGCACCTCGTACCCGGCGTCGACGAAGTCGTCCAGCGCGGCGATCCGATCCACGATCGACGAGGTGCGGATATCCACCAGCTTGGACGTCTCCTTCGGCATCAGGCTGAACCGGACCCGGGTGCCGCCCCGGGGCTCGAGGTCGAGCAGGCCGCGGTTGACGTACTTGGTCGCGAAACTGGCCTTGGCGTTGGGTATCCGGCCGAACAGGTTGATCAGATCGGCGACGTTGTCGGAGACCAGGGCGTCCACCGAGCAGTCGCTGTTCTCGCCGATGTCATAGACCCAGTCCACCGGATCACATTGATTGGGCTCGGGTTTGACGCCCTGGCGCCGCGCGTGGCGTTCGAGGTAGCCGAGGATCTGTTCGATGTTGGCAAACACCGTGATGGGGTTGGCGTAGCCCTTGCGCCGCGGGACATAACAGTAGGAGCAGGCCATGGCGCACCCGTTGGATGTCGAGGGGGCGATCCAGTCGCTGGAGCGCTCGTTGCGGCGCGCGGTCAGACTTCTCTTCTCCCCCAGCACCAACACGTTGCGCTTGATCCGCACCCAGTCTGAGACATTGCCTTCATTGCCATACAGCCCCGGAATCGACTGGTGCGACGGCACTTCGACGAGTTCGGCATCGGGGTGGCCGGCCAGGATCTCCCGAGCCCGGGCGAAACGGGTGATGTCGGGTTCATGGTAGATGCGGGTGATGTCCAGCAGCCGGCCGGTCTGCGTACTCACGTGTCGCCCGAAGCCGTGGCGCGGGCCACCAGATAGAGCACGGCGCCCACCGTCAGCAGGATCGCCGCGAAGAGCCAGACCTGCGCAGTCTGCTGGGTCAGCAGCAGCACACACGAGCCGACACCCAACACCGGGATCGCCGTCCAGACGCGGAAGTGCTCGTACGGCACGGTGTCTCGGCGCAACACGAGCACCGCGACGTTGGTGGAGATGAACACGAACAGCAGCAGCAGGACCACCGTCTCGGCCAGGGTGGCCAGGTCCCCGACCAGAGTCAGCCCCATCGCGACCACGGTGGTGGCGATGATCGACACCCAGGGCGTGTGCCGATGCGGCAGCACCCGGCCCAGTACCGCCGGCAGCAGACCGTGCTCGGCCATGCCGAAGGCGAGCCGGCTGGCCATGATCATCGTGAGGAGCGCACCATTGGCCACCGCCACCAGGGCGATGGCGCTGAACAGCCACCCGGGTACCGCCACACCGGTGGCCGCCACGACGTCCAGCAGCGGACCCGACGACCCGGCGAGCTCCTCCGGCGGCAGCGCGACGGCGCTGGCGATTCCGACTGCGGCGTAGACGATTCCGGCGGTGATGAGGGCACCGAACAGCGCGGCCGGATACACCTTGCTGGGGTTGCGGATCTCTTCGGCCACATTGGCCGAGGTCTCGAACCCGACGAAGGAGTAGTAGGCCACGATGGCACCGCCGAGGATGGCCAGGGCAGGGCTGGTGTCGGCCGGGAACTGCCCGACCCGGCTCAGTTCTCCTCCCCCGCCCCCAACCATGACGGCCACCGTGACGATGACGATCAATAAGCCGGTCAGCTCGATGGCGGTCATCACCACATTGGTCTTCAGGGACTCGCTGATGCCCCGGGCGTTGAGACAGGCGATCAGCGCCAGGAACACGATGGCCGCCAGCACAGGCGGAACGTCGATGAACGTGGTCAGGTAGTCGCCGCTGAAGGCCAGCGCCAGGCCCGCCGCACTGGTGATGCCCGCAGCCAGCATGCAGAAGCCCACCAGAAACGACACCAGGGGTCGCCCGAAGGCCCGCTCGGCGAACACCGCCGCGCCGCCGGCCCGTGGGTACTTGGTGACGAGCTCGGCATAGGAGCCTGCAGTGAGCAGGGCCAGCAGCAGGGCCGTGACCAGCGGGGCCCACAGCGCGCCGCCGACGTCGGCGGACAGTTCGCCCATCAGGGCGTAGATGCCGGCGCCGAGCACGTCTCCGAGGATGAACAGGAACAGCAGCGGTCCGGTGATCCTGCGATCGAGTTTGGTGTCGCTCGTGGTGGTCACCGAGGCGTGGTACCCGCCCCGGACCGGGCGACACCTACAGGCGGCCCACGCGGCGTAATCCGTCGGCCGTGTCGGCGACCGTCTCGGCGGGATCCCGCAGCAAGATGCCAAAATCCCGCTCTGCGGCCGAATCGTCGGACCTCGGCATCTGCGTGTAGTACTGCATGGCCGCAGAATTGATCGGGGTCTCGAACGGCAGCTGGTCCCCGATGACGTCGAAGACGCGCCCGACTGCCCGCAGCGCGGTGTCCGGCACCGGGTACACCAGCAGGCCGCGGTCGGCCGCAGCGCCGATCATCGAGGCCAATTCGCCCACCGAGACGCGGCGGCCGCCGGCCATGTAGCGCCGCGGGCCCTTCCCGGGCTCGAGCAGCGCCACGTGCAGCGCGGCCAGGTCGCGAACGTCGACGACGATCCAGGCGGCACTGCGGCCGGGGACGCCCCACATCTTGACCGAGGCCTCGACGCCGTCGGCGGCCTCGCCGAACTGGTCGCCGGCGGGCGGGCCCAGGACCATGCCGGGATAGGTGATGTCCACGGGTGCGCCGGCGTCCTGCAGCCCCCGGGCGTAGGCCTCGACCAGGGCCTTGGACTTGCCGTAGCCGTCGGAGCCACCCGCGACCGGCAGATCGGCGTGCAGCACGTCGAGGCCCGGCCGAAACAGGGCGGTGAAGCTGGAGACGTGGATGATCGGGTCCAGCTCGGCGGCCACCGCGCCTCCCAGGACATTGCGCGCACCTTCGAGGTTGGTGATCAGCATCTCGTCGGCCCGGTCCGGATCGGTGGACACCATTGCCGCGCAATGGATCACCGCATCACAGCCGTCGAGCGCGGCAGCGGTGGCGGCGGAATCGGCGATGTCACCCACCACGTGGTCGGAGATGTCGGCGCCGATCTGTTCGGCGCTGGTGCGCAGCCGCTGCGGACTGCGGACCAGGAATCGCACCTGGTGACCCGCGTCCTGGACAGCTTTCGCCGTCCACGCGCCGACGAAACCGGTGCCCCCGGTGACCAGGACCTTCACTGTGCCTCCCTCGTGTTACCGCCTCGAACGGTAACCGACAGGTGTCCAGCTAAGGGTCAACTCGCGGGGTAATCGCGCATCAGCAGATCGGCCAGGCAGTACACCGGCACGCCGAGCCGGGTGCGCAGCCCGTCGGCGTAGGCGCGGGCGATCATTTCGCCGCGCGCGGGATCGAAGTCCCCGGACAGGTCGACAGCGATCCGGCAGCCGAAGGTGTCGGTGCCGACGACGGCCACCTGCGTCACACCGTCAGGAACGGTCGATCCGGCAACTGCGGTCCGCACGGCGTCCACATCGGCCGACCCCTCTACGTATACCGCGACAAAAGACTCCACGTTGTCGATCATGACCAGTTCGGCGTTGCCGCGCAGTGCGCCGCGCCTGCGTTTGCCGGAGCTTCATCCAGCGTTTACGTGCTCAGCCATCTCCGCGATCCGGTGCACCGCGACAGCGAGCACCGGGAGATATGCCGGTGCCCAGACGGGGCTGCTCATCCACACCCGGCACCCGGACTGCTGGGGGCTGACGCCGTGCGCGGTAGCCGGGATGCCGGCGACCTTCCACGCCCAGCGGTGCTCCGGCTCGAAGTCGGTGATCTCGAACGGGACCGAGATGCCGACGGGTGTGGTGACGGTCCCGCGGGCACCGAGTTCCAACGGGCCTGCGGTGAGCCGGGCGCGCGACACCGTCGGCCCCCACTTCGGCCACAGGTCGAGGTCGGTCAAGATCTGCCACACCACATCCGGCGAGGCGTCGACGTGCGTTCCGGCGGTCCACATGGCAACAGGGTTACCCAGTGGGAGCGGGTCCGGTCAGCAGGTGCGCGATCAGGGGCGCAGCCCAGCGGATCAGCTCGTCGCGGTCGAGGTCGGCGACGGCCGGATTGGCCACGACGTACCGCGTGGTGGCCAGGCCGATGATGAACGCGCCGAGCAGTCCGGCCCGCTGCGCGCCGTGGTCGGGCACCACGGCTGCCACGGTGGGTGCCACCTGCTCGGCGAACACCCGGCGCATGGTGTTGGCGGCGGTGTTGCTGGTCATGGCCGCGCGCAGCAAGGCCACGAAGGTGGTGCCCTCCTCCCACACCGCGAAGAAACGCGACAGCAGGGCCTCGGCGATGTGGTGGGGATCCAGACCCCGCAGGTCCGGCAGGTCGAGGTCGAATTCAGCGGCTGCGGCGAACAGATCCTGCTTGCTGCCGAAATACCGGATGACCAGCGCGGCGTCCACGCCGACGTCGGCAGCGACAGCCCGCAGCGTGGTCCGTTCGTAGCCGTCCGCACCGAAGCGGGTGCGTGCGGCGGCCAGGATGTCCGACCGGGTGGCCTCGGCGTTGCGGGGGCGTGGGGACGGCATCAGCGAAGTCTAAGTCATCGGCTGTTGACATGGCCTCGGCCAGCGGCATAGCGTCTAAGTCATCAACCGTTGACATAGCTCAGGAGGCAACCGTGCACCGCGTGACGGCCATCCAGATCGGCCTCGACCCCGACGTCATCGACTACACCTCCCCGGCGTTTGCACAATTCCCCGGCCTGACCCCGGCGGGGTTGCGCGCGGCCAACGACCAGAACCTCGCCGGCCTGCGATCGGCGGGCTACCAGGTGGACAACTGCCTGATCCCGGCCGACCGGACCGGGGCCGATCAGGCGCGCGACGCGCTGGCCGCCCGGCGTTATGACGCCGTGCTGATCGGCGCCGGCATCCGCCTGGTCGCCGACAACACCCTGTTGTTCGAAGCCATCGTCAACGCCGCGCACACCCTGGCGCCGCAGTGCCGCTTCGTCTTCAATCGTGCCGCGGCCTCCACCCCTGACGACATCCGACGCTGGTACCCGAATCCGGAGCTGGCGTCGTGACCGCCGGATGGGACGGCGACGTGATCGTCGTCGGCGCCGGCCCCACCGGACTCACCGCCGCAGGCGACCTGGCCCGGGCCGGCCGATCGGTGCTGGTCCTCGACCGTCGCCTCGCGGTGAACCCGTCCAGCCGGGCCTTCGCCACCATGGCCCGCACCCTGGAGGTGCTGGACGCTCGCGGCCTCGCCGACGACCTCTTGGCGCTGGGGCAACATGCTCCCGGTGTCACCCTGTTCGCCGGTGCCCGGCTGGATCTGACGCATCTGGAATCGGACTACCGCTTCGTCCTGGTCACCCCGCAGACGAACATCGACGCTGCGCTGGCCACATACGCGGGCGACGCCGGGGCCGAGATCCGCCGCGGTGTGGAGGTGGCGGCCCTGGAGCAGGACGACGACGGCGTGACGGTTGCCGTGACGGGCGGGCAGCGACTGCGGGCGCGCTACGTGATCGGCGCCGACGGTGCGCACAGCACTGTGCGCACCCTGGTGGGCGCGGACTTCCCGGGCAAGACGGTGCTCTCCTCCATCGTCCTGGCGGACGTGCAACTCGAGCGCACCCCCGACGGCGACGGGCTGACGGTCGGCAGCACCCGGGACGTGTTCGGCTTCCTGGCGCCGTACGGGCGCCGCGAGGACGGCGGTGACTGGTACCGAACCATGGTCTGGGACCGCCGGCATCAGGTGCCCGACACCGAGCCGGTGTCCGACGCCGAGGTGATCGATGTCCTGCGACGCGCGATGGGCATCGACTACGGGGTCGCGAGCATCAGCTGGCGCTCCCGGTTCCATTGCGACGAACGGCAGGTGACGTCCTACCGGCACGGCCGTGTGTTCCTGGCCGGCGACGCCGCGCATGTGCACTCGCCGATGGGCGGTCAGGGGATGAACACCGGGATCCAGGACGCCGCCAACCTGGCCTGGAAGATCGACGCCGTACTCGGCGGCGCGCCGGAGTCGCTGCTGGACACCTACCACGACGAGCGCCACCCGATCGGCGCCCGCGTGCTGATGCAATCCGGCCTGATGGCGCGTGCTGTCACCCTGGCATTCCGCCCGGCCCGTCTGCTGCGAAACCTGCTGATACCCAGACTGCTTCGGCTGGCACGCGTGCGTGATCTGATGGCCGGCAGCTTCGCGGGCACCACGCTGCGCTACGGCCGGGGCCGGGGCGACCATCCCCTGGTGGGCACCAGGGCCACCGCCATCCCCCTGACCGACAGCCGGGTGACCGTGCTGCAGCGTCAACCGGGTTTCCTCCTGATTCGCGAACGTGGCACCGCCCAGCCCGATGCGCAGGCCGTGCTGCACGCCGAGCGCGCTGACGGCGGGCCCGCGGTGCTGGTGCGCCCGGACGGCTACATCAGCTGGGCCGGAACCGGATCCGACGTCGCCGGGTGGACGGCGGTGCGCAATCGCCTCACGCCGTCACGCGTGGCTTCCTGACGAAGAACGCACCCACCACGGTGAGCACCGACAGGGCGGCGGCGGCCAGGAACGCGGTGTGCACGCCCGAGGCCTGGGCGGCCACCGGGTCCGCGCCGCTGCCGATCGCGGCCGCGGTTGCCGTGGACATCAACGTGATGCACAGCGCGGTGCCCGCGGCGCCGGCGAGTTGCTGGCCCGTGCTGACAATGGCACTGCCGTGGGAGTACAGCCGCGCGGGCAGGGCTCCCAGCGCCGAGGTCATCAGTGGAGTCAGCATGAAAGACAGTGATACACAGAGCATCACGTGCATCACGATCACCGCTGTCACGGTTGATCCCCCGTCCAGGGTGGTGAAGCCCCAGAGCGCGGCACTCAGCGTGACGGAACCCGGGATCACCAGGGGCCGGGCGCCGAACCGGTCGAACAACCGCCCCACCACCGGACCCAACACCCCGAGGGCCAGACCGCCGGGCAGTAGCAACAACCCGGTCTGCAGGGTGTCCAGGCCCAGCACGTTCTGCAGGTAGAGCGGCAGCAGGATCAGGGTGCCGAACAGAGCGCCCATGCTGATCAGCACCAGCGCCACCGCTGTGCTGAACGTGCGCACCGCAAACGGGCGCAGGTCCATCAGCGCGCGATCGGTGCGCTGCAGGCGCACCTGCCGTAGCACGAATGCCACCAGGGCCGCGGCGCCCACGGCAATCGGGATGGCCGGCGGCAGCAGGGCGTGACCTACGCTGGCCTCGCCGATGCTGCTGAGCCCGAAGATCAGGCCGCCGAAGGCCACGGCCGAGGCAGCCACCGACAGCAGGTCGAAGGACACCGGTCGGGGTTCGTTGACGTTGCGCACCAGGATGATTCCCAGCACCAGCGCCACGACGGCCGGCGGCAGCATCACGAGGAAGAGCCAGCGCCAGCCGAGACTGCTGAGCACCAGGCCGGACGTGGTGGGCCCCACCGCAGGTGCCATCGCGATGACCACGGTGATCAGACCCATCATCCGGCCCCGCCGAGCTTCGGGGACGAAGGTCATCACGGTGGTCATCAGCAGCGGCAGCAGCAGGGCCGTGCCCGCGGCCTGGATCACCCGACCGGCCAGCAGCATCGCGAAACCCGGTGCTGCTGCGGCACACAACGTACCCGCGGTGAACAGCGAGGCTGCGGTGATGAACACCGCACGGGTGCTGAACCGGTCGAGAATCGAGCCCGTCATCGGGATCACCACCGCCATGGTGAGCATGAAGGCCGTCGTCAGCCATTGACCCGTCGATGCGGTGATGTCCAGCTCGGTCATCAGCTTGGGCAGGGCCACGCCCATGATCGTCTCGTTCAGGATCACCAGGAACGTCGACAGCAGCAGCAACGCGATCAGCTTGACCACGCCCGGAGGCAACCGCTGCTCCGGTGGCACTGAGGTCACGTGCAGCACGTCCCCACCTGTTCTCCCCCGGCCCGCATTTTCGGCAAACTCTGTCATAATGGCACCAACTGGCGTCTTGACAGTTACTGTCACAAGACTAGCAGCCTTCGGAAAGGGCCGATGACGCACTCGACTCCTGATCTCCGCACGCGCCGGCGCCTGGCCACCGAGGAGGAACTGCACCAGGCTGCGCTGGCACTGATGACCGAGCGCGGCTTTGCGGCCACCACGGTCGATGACATCGTGGCCGCGGCGGGGGTGTCGCAGCGCACGTTCTTCCGGTACTTCGCCACCAAGGAAGATGCAGTGCTGCTGGGATACCGCGAGCTCGATGACGCCATCGACTCACTGCAGGTCCCCGGTGACCCCCACAGCGCACTGGCGGCGCTGCTGCTCTTCCACCAGGATCAGTTGGACCAGTTGGCGCAGGACGAGGCGGACCGGTACCTCCTCCTGCAGCGGCTGATCAGCACCGAGCCCGCGCTGCGTGACGCGGTGGCCGCTCGCGAGCTGGCCAGCATGGACCGTCTGCGGTTACGACTGCAGACGCAGCTTCCGGCGACACCGCCGCTGACCAGCAGGCTCATCGCCGAGATGGCGACGGCGGTCCTGCGGGTCACGTTCGACCACTGGCGTGCCGACCCCGACGGCTCGGTCGCCGAACTGCCGCGGCTGTACCGCCAGGTGCGGGCGACCGCACAGGCCCTGGTGACGCCACCGCGCCGCTAGTGAGGGTGTTGAGTCGCCCACTCGGTCAACAGCTGCGCCGCCTCGCTCTGGTAGGCGTGTTCGGCCCAGTCTGCAGGGGTGCCCCCGAACCGGGACTCGACCACCGTCGGATCGGCGCCCGTGGCGAGCAGCCGGCGCATCAGCGGCAGATCACCCTTCCAGGCCGCGTGATGCAGCGCGGTGGCACCGGTTTCGTCGCGGGCGAACGGATCCGGCGGCGGGGCCGGCGGCGCCATCTCCGCACCGGAGGTGTCGATCCCGAACCTCGCCAGCAGCCGCAGTCGATCGGCGAACCGATGTTCGGCGGCCCAGTCCAGCTGGCGCCGCCACATCTGCTCCCGCGACTCCATCCGGTCGCCGAGACGCGTCTCCCACGGACCGGGACCCGCGTCGGCCAGCCCGTGGCCGAACAGCAACTCCAGGTGGGTGTTGTCGGGCCGGAACATGCGGTTGTACAGGGTCTGCTGATCCACCGGGTGCGCCCCGCGGCGCAGCAGTAACTCGGCCAGCGCCGGTTCGGCCAGGTGTCGCGGCTGACGGCGCGGCCCCTGCTCGCCTTCCCCGAAAACCCCGGTGAGCGCGGTAAAGGGCGGCGTCAGACCCTGCCACAGAAAGCCCGCGTCGGGATCGGCGCCGGCGTCCAGAAGTGTTGTCGCGCATGCCAACGCATCCGTCACAGACTCACACGCCCGGCTGTAGCACAGATACAACAGCGGCTCCCACTGCATCGGGCCACCCCGCGTCGATGCAGCCGCAACGTCACGAGCGCAGTGCGCCGCCACGGCGGCCGGGTCGGCTGCTGCAGCTGCAGCCCAGACATGCGCCCCGGGTAGAGCAGGATCCGAGCGCAGCATTGCGGTGGCGGCGGCAAACCGCGGCGGGGCGTCGGTGACGTCGTAGTGCAGCACCGCCAGGGCGCAGAAGTGATCTGCGGCGCTCAGGTCTTGTGGCGGTGTCACCAGTGACAGGATAGGCCCCGTGGCCGAGCGTGTGACATTCGAGAGCAGCACCGGACCCCTGCTGGCAGGCATCCTCGACCTACCCGACGGTGAGGTGCGCGGTTGGGGTGTGTTCGCTCACGGCTTCACTCTGGGCAAGGACTGCCCGGCCGCCAGCAGGATGTGCAAACAGCTTGCCGCCGAAGGCATCGGCATGCTGCGGTTCGACAACCTCGGTCTCGGACATTCCGAGGGCGACTGGGGTGACGGCTCCTTCTCACACAAGGTGGCCGACACCGTGCGCGCGGTGCAGTTCCTAGGTGACACGGGCCGGGAGGTGCGCCTGCTGGTGGGCCACTCGTTCGGCGGTGCCGCCGTGATCGCCGCGGCCCACGAGTGCCCGACGGTGGCGGCCGTGGCCAGCGTCGGAGCGCCGTTCGACCCGGGCCATGTGGAACACAACTACGACGCGCTGATCCAGCGGATCGAGCAGGACGGCGAGGCGACGTTTCTGGTCGGCGGCAAGGCGTTGACCCTCAAACGGCATTTCATCGAGGATGTCCGGGCTGCCGACCTTCGGGAACGCATCCGCACGCTGCGGCGAGCACTGCTGGTCATGCATTCGCCTACCGACAACACCGTGGGCATCGCCAACGCCAGCGACATCTTCCGCACCGCCCGGCACCCACGCAGTTTCGTCTCCCTGGAAGGGGCCGACCACTTGCTGACCGGCAAGAACCAGGCGGCCCGCGCCGCCCGCATCATCAGCGCCTGGGCCGATCCCTATTTGTGAGCAGCGCAACGGGGTAACGAACGCTGCTACCGTGGCGATGAGAAAGCTGTGCGAGGTCACAATGACCACGCGGCGCCCACGGGGGCGGGCAATGAAAGGTGTAACCAGATGTCGATGGCGAAGAGGCTGATCATCGGTTCCGGCGCGGCGCTGGTGGCGCTGGCTGCGGGTAGCGGGATCGCCGCCGCCCAACCCGATGTCGAGACGATCGTGAACTCGTCCTGCTCCTACCCGCAGGTGATGGCCGCGCTCAACGCGCAGTCACCGGAGTCCGCGAAGCAGATCGAGAGCAACCAGGTGGCCAACTCGTGGCTGCAGCAGCTGGTCGCGTCGCCGCCGGACGGCCGCCGGGCGATGATCGCCCAGATCCAGGCCTACCCGCAGCTCAACAGCTACACCGGGCTGATCAACTCGGTGGCCGCCAGCTGCAGCAACTACTGAGCTGAGCCGCCGGGCAGCGTGTGAGCGCACTGCGGACGGGTATGCGCCCGAACATGTCGTTGGACAAGCACCCGCAGAGCGATCCGTCGCTGCCCCCGGATCCGGATCCGTCGACCGCCACTGGGCTCGAGCCCGGTGGCGGTGTCGTTCCCGGGGACACCCCGCCGGATTCGGCGTCGGCGACCACCGGGTTGGGTGAACCCGAGCCGCGACCCCGACGCAAGATGACGCCCACCGGCGCCATCACGCTGGCCGTCATCGTGCTCTTCGCCGCGCTGTTCGCTGCGGCCGCCGTCGGCGCACTGCTCGAGGTTTTCTGAGATTCAGTCCGGGTCGGCGGCCGGCTGCACCGGCGTCAGACTGGCCAGACCGCTGATGTCCAGCACCGGGATCAGCACGGGGTTCGCGATCACCCGGACCCGCTCGCTGCGGTGGAACAGCACACTGATCGCACCGCTGTCGAGATAGTCCACCGCACTGAGATCCACAGTTACCCGCGCGGTCCCGGGAACCTCCGCGACCACCGCATCGAGTGCACTGCTGAAGCGGGCGACGTTGCTGAGATCGATCTCACCGGCTGCGATCAGCACCGACGTTCCGTCATCGGTGCGGCGGGTGTCCAGCGACAGCGGAGTCGTCATGCGCGGATCCTCGACGACAGCGCGACGGTGGTCCCGTCGGCGCTGGACTGGATCGACACGTCATCCATGAGCGCATGCATGAGGGTGACGCCACGCCCGCGGGTGATGTCGGCGCCCGGGCGGGGGGTCTTCCAGACCCCGGTGTCGACGACAGCGAGGTGCAATTCGTCGACCAGGATGTCCGCACGCAGGTGCACCTGCCCGCCCGGCGAATCGCGGTGCCCGTGTTCGATCGCATTGGCCACCGCTTCACCCACCGCGATCAGGATGTTCTGCGCCTGCTCGAGTCCGACCCCGGCGCGGTTGAGCCATCCGCGTAACTCGCCGCGGGTGGGGGCCAGATTCGAGACGTCGGCGGTGAAGTCCAGCTGCAGGGGGCCGGGCTGGCGATACAGCAGCAGGGCGACGTCGTCCTGATAGCCGCCGTCCGGTGACAACCGGGTCATGATGCGGGTGGACAGGTCCTCCAGGCCGAGGGTGCGGCCCTCCTGCACCAGACCGGCGGCGCGCGTGATGCCGTGGTCCAGCGGGTCGCTGCGCCGCTCGACCAGGCCGTCGGTGTAGAGCAGCAGCGTCGAACGGGCCGGCAACACGTGGACTGCCTCCGGGCGGGTCCAGCCCTGGCGGATGCCCAACGGAATGGTCCTGGCGTCCTCGAGCAGTGTCACGCTGCGGTCGGATCGCACGACAATCGGCGGCGGGTGTCCGGCGCTGGAGTACACCAGCTCGCCGGTCCCCGGTGTCAGGACGGCGCAGAACGCCGTCGTGCAGGCGGCGCCGGGCAGGCGGGCGGCGAAGCGGTCCAGGCCGCCCAGCGCAGCACTCGGGCTCGCGTTCTCCAACAGCAGCGCGCGGCACGCACTGCGCAGTTGACCCATCACCGTCGCTGCCGAAAGCCCGTGTCCCACACAGTCTCCGACGATCAGGCCCACGCGACCGTCATCGAGGTCCACGACGTCATACCAGTCGCCACCGACCTGCAGCGGCCGCGACGCCGGTTGGTAGCGCACCGCGATGCCGTTGGGCAGCTGAGCGGGTCCCAGCAGAGCGTGCTGCAGCGCCAGGGCGGTCTCGCGTTGCTGGTCGAGCTGGTGGACGCGCTGCAGGCCCTGCCCCAGCCGGCCGGCCAGCACGGTGAGCAACGTCTGGTCCTCGGCGGTCAGCTCGCGGGATTCCGACAGCTGCACCCAGAGCACCACCACGCCCCGGGGATGATGCAGTGCGACACCGGCATAACCCGGCGCCGCGGCCACCGTGGTGAGCAATTCACCGTCGCGCAGCTCGGTGATGCGGTCGCGCACCCAGCCGGGCAACTGCGCCCAGGACGCGGTCTGGCCGGCGCCGAGTACCACCGGGTCCGCGTCGGCAAACTCACCTGCGGTGGCGAACACGACGGCCAGCACGTGGCGGGCCTGCCAGAGCCCGTGCAGTTCGGCGGCCGCAGCCTGTAGTGCCTCATCGACGGTATCCGCTTGTGCCAGTTGGCGATTGAGCTCGGCGAGTACGGTCTGACGCTGCACCGTGTAGTGCTCGGCGGTCACATCGCGCAAGGTGCCGACGGTGACCTGACGTCCGGTGTCCGGGTCGGCGGCCTGGCTGAAGGTGAACGTCACCCACACCCGGTGGCCGTTACGGTGAGTCACCGGCACCGTGTACTCACCGTGGGTGCGGCCCAGCAGCCCGTCGAAGGCGCGCTGCACCTGCTGGTGCGCCTGCTGGTCGGTCGCGGGATCCGGCCACCAGGGATGCACCGCGGGATACGGCAGGCCTTCCGGGCCGTAGCCCAGGATATCGGCGAACGCCGCGTTGATCTCGATGACGGCCCCGCTGTCGTCACAGACGAAAAACGCCTCCTGCAGGGACTCGATCAGCGCGGTACGCCAGCGGGCGTGATGGTTGCGCAGCCGCGACAGCTCGATGTTGGCCCGGACCCTGGCCAGCAGTTCGGCCGCCGCAAACGGCTTCACCAGGTAGTCGTCGGCCCCGGCCTGCAGTCCTTCGATGGAGGCCTCCTGGCCGGCGCGCGCCGAGAGCAGCAGTACCGGTACGGCGGCGGTGCGCGAATCGGTGCGCAGCGCAGCCACCAGCCCCAACCCGTCGAGCCGGGGCATCATCACGTCGCTGACCACCAGGTCGGGTTGATCGGTGCGAATGGCCTCGAGCGCTTCCTGGCCGTCGCGCGCGGTGCTGACCTGGTACCCGGACTCAGACAGCAACCGGCCGAGGTAGTCGCGCATGTCGGCATTGTCATCGGCCACCAGCACTCGTGCGGAGGCACTGTCGGTGACGCCCACCGCGGCGTCGGCCAGCTCGTCCCCGCCGGGCAGCCAGCGCAGGGCCTCGTGCACATACGTCTCCGGGGACACCGCCGCCGGGCGGTCGGGGGCGGTGGCGGTGGCGGACACCGCATCGGCCGGGAGGTGGGCGCTGCCGAACGGCACCCGGATGGTGAATGTGGTGCCGGAGCCCTCGACGCTCTCGGCGGTGATGGTGCCGCCGTGCAGGCTCACCAGTTCTTTCACCAAGGCCAGCCCGATCCCGCTGCCCTCGTTGGAGCGGGCCCGGACGTTCTCGATGCGGTGGAAGCGCTCGAACAATCGCGACTGCTCGGCGGCCGGGACGCCGACCCCGGTATCGGCAACGGTGACCACCGCGCCGGCCGCTGCCCGACCCACCGTGACGGTGATGGTGCCGTCGAAGGTGAATTTCAGTGCATTGGAGAGCAGGTTGAGCATCACCTTCTCCCACATGTCGCGGTCGATGTACACCGGCTCGTCGAGCGGTGGACAGTTGACCACCAGCGCCAACCCGGCCCGTTCGATCGCCGAGCGGAACACCCCGGCCAGTTCGGCGGTGGCCCCGGCCAGGTCCACCGGCTCGAACCGGGCCTGCATCCGGTCGGCCTCGATCCGCGAGAAATCAAGCAGGGTGTTGACCAGCTTGCCCAGTCGTAACCCGTTGCGCCGCACCACTTCCAGCTCCCGGCGCGCGGCGTCGGGCAGGGCATCTTCGGCGCCGAGAAGGTCGTTGACCGGACCCATGATCAACGTCAGCGGGGTGCGGAACTCATGGCTGATGTTGGAGAAGAAGGTGGTTTTGGCCCGGTCCAGCTCGGCCAGTTCCTCGGCCCGCTGCTGCTGACTGCGGTAGCTGCGCGCGCTGCCGATCTCGGCGGCCAGATGGGCGGCCACCAACTCGACGAACCCCCGGTAGCCGTCGTCGAACGGCCGGTAGCGATTCAGGCCGGCGACCAGGAATCCGCTGGGGGCGCCACCCTGCTGCAAGAGTGGGACCACCACCGCCTGCGCAGGCGGCTGGTCCCAGTCGCCGGTCGGCAGGTCCGCGACACCGTCGAGTTCCACCACCACAGAGTCACCGCGGGCGGGCACCTCGACCGGCCAGACGGTCGACCCGTTGGCGGGGATGTAGTCGGGGGCGGCCGGATGGGAGGGGTCGATGCCGCTGGTGGCGGCCAGGCGAGCCCCGTCGGCGTCGAAGAGATAGGTCAGGGTGAACGGCAGATCGCGTCCATTGATCGCCAGCCGGCGCGCCGCGGCCGCCAGCATCAGGTCCTCGGAGATCACCAGGCTGGGTTCGGCACCCAGGTCACGCAGGGTGGTCATCCGGCGCTCGTTGATGACCCGCTCGGTGTCCTCGCTGACCACGCAGAGCAGGCCGACGGCCCGGCCCGAATCGTCGTGCAGCGGGCTGTAGGAGAACGTGTGGTACGTCTCCTCCTGGTAGCCGGACCGTTGCAGGAACAGCAGCAGCGCCTCGTCCCAGGTGGACGAGCCCTCCACCACCACCTCGTGGACCCGCGGACCGATGTCGTCCCAGATCTCCGCCCACACCTCCTGTGACGGCCGACCCAGCGCCCAGGGGTACTTCTTGCCCAGGGTGTCGTCCCGGTAGGCCGCGTTGCAGAAGAACGTCAGCTCGGGCCCCCAGGCCGCCCACATGGAAAACCGCGACGAGAGCAGGATCTGGAGCGCGGTCTGCAGACTCTGCGGCCACTGCGCGGGCGGCCCCAGCGGAGTCTGCGCCCAGTCGACCAGCGCCAATTGACTGCCGACGTCCGGGTCGGCGTCGAAGACGGTCGCGGCTCCGGTGGGCGGAAGAGGGTCGGTCCCCGCTGAACTCACTCGCTCGATCCTCCCGCGACAAACCGACACTCAGGACGTAAACATACGTCAACTACCCAGTCCTGCGAGGTAAGCAGCCCGGCAGGCGCGCCTGGCCAGCTTGCCGCTGGTGGTACGCGGGATGGTGCCCGCGGGAACCAGCTGCACGTCGGCCACCGGCACCCCGTGCCGGTCCGAGACTGCCGAGCGGACCGCGGCCGTCGCGGCGGCGGCATCGAGGCGAGCGGTGCCCGCCGCCCGTTCGGCAATCACCACCACCTGCCCATCGTCGACGGTGAACGCGGCGACGTACCCGCGCCGCACCATCGGCGACGCCGCCGCCGCGGTGTCCTCGATGTGGTGCGGGTAGAGCTGGCGCCCGTCGACCAGCAGCAGATCGGCGCGGCGGCCGGTGACATAGAGCTGCCCGTCGAGATACAGCCCGAGGTCACCGGTGCGTAACCAGCGGGCGTCCCCGGGTACGCCCGCCCCGTGTCGCGCGCCGGGTCGGGCCAGCCGGGCGCCGAAGGTGTCTGCGGTGTCGGCGGGACGGTTCCAGTAGCCGCGCCCGATGTTGGCGCCGTGCAGCCAGATCTCGCCGACTCCCCCGTCGGGAACTTCCTCGCCGGTGTCGGGGTCGACGATCACCGCCGCCAGGCTCCGAGCCACCTGCCCGCAGGCCACATGGGCCTGCGCCTGCGGATCGGTGTCCGAAACCACCACGGCCTGGCCTGTTTCCAGATGACGGCGGCTCAAGTGCGTCACGGTCGGTTCGTCCCGCGGCCCGATCGTCGATACGAACAGGGTGGCTTCGGCGATGCCGTACGAAGGTTTGAAGGCCGTGCGGGGCAATCCGTACGGACCGAACGCGTCCTCGAACGCGCGGATGGCGACCGGGCTGACCGGCTCGGAGCCGATGATCAGGACCACGTTGGCGAGATCGATCCCGGTGGTGCCGGCGTCGGGACGTCCGCGCAGGGCTGCCCACTCGTAGGCGAAGTTGGGTGCCGCGGTGATCACCCGCGCATCTCGTGCCTCGTCGGACAGGGCGGTGATCCAGCGCAGCGGACGGCGCACGAACGCCGTCGGTGACATCAATGTCGAGTGGCCGCCGTAGACGGCGGGGAAGCCGATCATCGACAGCCCCATGTCGTGGTAGAGCGGCAGCCAGCTGACGCCGTGGATGTCGCGGTCCAGCAGGTCGATGGACAGGATCATCTGGATCAGGTTGGTGCCCACCGCCCGGTGGGTGATCTCCACCCCCACCGGCGCACGGGTGGAGCCGGAGGTGTACTGCAGGTGCGAGACATCGTCGACGTGGATCTCGATGTCCGCGAAGTGTTCTCCCTCTGCGTCGTCGATGGTGTCGACACTCACCACATGCGGCTGATCAGGTCTGCCGGCGAGGAACGCCTGCACCGCGGCCGCGACGGCGGTGGTGGTGAGCACCACGGTGGGGGTGGCGTCGCGCAGCGCGGTGTCCAGGCGTTCGGCATGGCCGGGCAACTCGGGAGCGAACAGCGGAACGGCGATGTTGCCGGCCTTCACGGTGGCGAAGAACGCGGCCACGTAATCGAGGCCCTGGGGTGCCAGGATGGCCACCCGTTCGCCGCGGCTGGTGAGCCGCTGCAGCCGCGCGGCGATGGCGGCCAGTCGGCGCCCGAGCTGCGCCCAGGTGTATTCGACGGCGCTTCCGCGTTCCGAGGTCGTGAAGTCCAGGTACCGGTAGGCGACGGCGTCACCGACGTGGGTGATGTTGCGGTCGATCAGTGACAGCAGCGTCACACCGGGCGGCAGGACGATGTTGCCTCCCGGGTCCAGGCACTCTTCGATGCGCAGCAGTCCCGGCGGCGGTTCGTAGGTGGTCGGGATGTCGGGGGTCACCGCAGGTTCTTACGGATCCAGGCGCCGAACGGGTGCTTGACCGTCAGTGCGCCGAAGCGGACGTTGCCGCGCACGATCAGATGCACGCGCCCGACCGGGGGGCCGGCGTTCACCCGGGAGTTCGCGCTGGCGCCCAGGCACCGCAGGTGATCGAGGTCGGCGGTGAAGTCGTCCGGCACGATGATGTCGGTGCTGCCGCAGATGTCGTCGAGGTCGAACGTCACCACCGGCGTGCGGATGTCCGCCTGCGTGAGGTCCAGGACGACGCTGGAGAAGCGGCTCTTGATCGCCACCCGACCCGGCACGAGCCAGCGACCGCTGCGGCGGATCGAGGACATGGTGACGTTCAGCGGCAACACCTCGACCTGGGCCGGCGCCGAGTGCACGGGCAGATCGGCCACCACCTCCCCGAGTTCGCCGCGGGTGCGCGCGGCCAGCGCGGCATCCATCCGGTCGGTGAATTCGTCGAGGGTCAGCATGCCCTGGCCGACGGCCTGCTGCAGCAGCCCGACCACCTGTTCGCGCTCGGCATCTCCCACCCGGTAGTCGCGTGCGTCCACCCGTACCAGCATAGGGACGAGACCGATCCGTAACACTCGTCCCATCCGTCACGACTCTTTACGGAGACGACAGTTACGGAGGATGACGTGCGGACAGTACTCGCGACCCTGGTCCTGGTGTTCGCCGTCGCGTTCGGCGGCCACGTCGCCGCGCCCGCCCAGGCGCAGCCGCTGGCCACCGCGGGAAAGGACTTCTCCCGACCCGCGATCGTGATCCTCGGTTACGGCCTCAACGACGACGGCAGCATGCGCACCATCCTGCGGCGCCGGGTGCTCACCGGCATGGCGGTGGCGGCGATGTTCCCGCAGTCGCCCATCATCGTCACCGGCGGTAATCCGCGCAACGGCAGGACCGAGGCCGGGCAGATGCGAAACATGCTCATGCTCTTCGGATTTCCGGCCAGCCGGATCATCGTCGAAGACCGCGCCACCAGCACCGTGCAGAACGCCCGGTTCTCCGTGCCGTTGGCGCGTGACGCCGGCACATCCGGGATCATCCTGGTGACCTCCTCGACGCACCAGGACCGCGCAGACGGGAACTTCGCCGACGCGGGTGCGAACGTGCTGGCCACTGTCAGCTACCCCGACGGCAATCCGTCGGTGAACACCGCCCAGTTCGCCCGCGACATGCTCAGCCCGTTCCTGGCGATCAATTAGTGGGCGAGGCCGACCGGGCCCACTGGGATGCCCGCTACGCGCAGCCCGGATCCACGGAACCGGGGCTGTCGGAGGTGTTCGCGCCGTACCTCGACCTGTTCCCCACCACGGGCATTGCGCTGGACATCGCGTGCGGGCGCGGAGCGGCCGCGGTGTTCCTGGCCCGGCGCGGGATGTCGGTCACCGGGGTGGATGTCTCCCCGGTGGCCGTCGAGCAGGCGCGTGAGCTGGCCGACCGCTACGGCGTGCGCTGCCGCTTCGAGGTGGTCGACCTCGACGACGGTCTGCCCCCGGGACCGCCCGTGGATGTGGTGGTGTGCCAACGCTTCCGCGATGCCCGGCTGGATGCAGCCATCGTCGACCGGCTGACGCCCGGTGGGCTCCTGGCGATCAGCGCGCTCAGCGAGGTGGGTGCCGGCCCGGGCCGGTTCCGGACGCCTGCCGGCGAGTTGGCGCGGGCGTTCGCCGGCCTCGCCGTCGCAGCCACCGGCGAAGCCGACGGCGTCGCGTGGTTGTTGGGTCGCCGTCCGGTTTGACACGACCCCAGGTTGGTCACTCTGCGTAGGCTTACCTAACCTGAATGAGGGTTGGTAGTCGGGCGCACAGCGAGGAGGACCAGGTGTTCGGGAAGATCCGCGGGCTCGCAGCAGCCCTGACGGCGACAGCCCTGGTGGTGGCCGCATGCGGCACCGCCGAGAACACCGCCGCCGGCGGCGACGGGTGGTCCTACACCTCCGGTAACGGCGAGACCGTCACGGCCGACGCGGTACCCAGCCGGATCATCGCCCAGGGCGAGGCGGCTGCCGCGCTGCTGAGCTTCGGGATCCGGCCGGTGGGCATCTATCTCAACCAGGCGCTGTCGGAGACCCGTGCCCTCGACGGCTTCGACCTCGACGGCATCGAGATCCTGGGTGAGACCTGGGGGCAGATCGACGTCGAGAAGGCCGCCGGGCTGCGCCCGGATCTCATCGTGAGTGGTTACTGGCCCGTCGAGCAGGCCTACGGCGGGTTCGAGGAGGGCGTCGAAGCCACCTCGAAGAAAGCTGCCGAGCTGGCGCCCGTGGTCGGACCGGTCGCCACCGAGTCGGTCCAGTCGATGTTGGCCGGTTTCGAGGAGCTGGCCGTGACGTTGGGCGCCGACGTCGACAACGCCGAGATCAACGCACAGAAAACCGATTTCGAGCAGGCCAAGCAGCGCTTCACCGACGCCGTGGCCGCCAAACCCGGCCTGACGGCCATGGGTATGTCCCCCGGCGACGAACTGCTCTACATCGCGGTGCCGGAGCACTCCGCAGAGCTGGCGGACTTCAGCTCGTTCGGGCTCGACATCCTGGTGCCGGACAGCCCGGATCCCGCATTCCCGTACTGGGAGAATCTGAGCTGGGAGAACGCGGACAAGTATCAGCCCGACCTGATCCTGCTCGATGACCGGACCTACGACGCCAGCCTGGACAAGGCGCAGCGCCAACCCACCTGGGGCCAGCTCAAAGCCGTGCAGGCCGGTGCTGTCACGCCGTGGCCGGCCTTCTGGATCAGCACTTGGGCGGCCTACGCCGAGCAGCTCGACCAACTGACCGCCGCCGTGGAGAAGTCGAACCCCAGCCTGTCGTGACCATCCACACCCGCCCCGGCCGTCTGGGCGCCGTCTATGCGGTGCTGCTCGTGGTCCTCGCCGCGGTGATCTGCGCCGGCATCGGGTGGGGGTCCCGTGATGTCGACGTCTCCACCGTCTGGTCCGCGTTGACCGATTTTGATCCGGACGCCCCCGCACAGACCGTGATCAGAGAGATGCGCCTGCCCCGCACCCTGATCGGCCTGCTGGCCGGTGCCGCGTTGGGTCTCGGCGGAGCGATTCTGCAGGGATCCACCCGCAACCCGCTGGCCGATCCGGGGATCATGGGCATCAACGCCGGTGCCGGCGCCTTCATCGTGATCGCCATTCTCCTGGTCGGCGCCATGCCGTTGAGTGTGTATGTGGTGCTTGCCTTTCTCGGGGCGGCCCTGACCACTGCCCTGGTGTACGTGGTCGCGGCGTTCGGCCGCGAAGGCGCCACGCCGGTGAAGCTGGCTCTCGCCGGTGCCGCCGTCAGCGCCGGGTTGTACTCGGTGACCTCCGGGGTGGTGCTGCTCGATGTCGACGCGCTCAACGAGCTGCGGTTCTGGCAGGTGGGTGCGTTGGCGGGCAGGTACTGGCCGGTGCTGACACAGGCGGCGCCGTTCCTGATCATCGGCATCGTCGCCGCGCTGGCCTGCGGCCGGTTGCTCAATGGGCTGGCATTGGGCGACGACCTCGCGGTGGCCCTGGGTCAGCGGGTGCAGCGCACCCGCATCGGGCTGTTCCTGGTGGTGGCGGTGCTCTGCGGTGCCGCGACGGCGGCCTGCGGCCCAATTGTGTTCGTCGGGCTGGTGATTCCGCACGTGGCGCGCGCACTGTGCGGCCCGGATTACCGCTGGGTGCTCGCCTACAGCGCCGTCCTGGGTCCCATCGTGCTGCTGATCGCCGACATCATCGGCCGCGTCATCGCACCACCGGGTGAGGTGCAGGTGGGCGTGGTGCTCGGGGTGCTCGGCGCACCCGCGTTCATCGCCCTGGTCCGCCGCCGCGACCTCGCGGAGTTGTGATGGTGGGCACCGGAGCAGACACCTTCCGCCACACCAGGGCTCGGCTGCGCCGCCGGTCGGTGGTGGTGACCACGCTGCTCGGCATGGCGGCCGCGGCGCTGGCCGTCGTCACCATGATGGTGGGCGACACTGCGCTGAGCGCCGGGGAGGTGCTCGGATCGGTACTCGGTTTCGCCGAAGACGCGGCCGTCGACTTCGTGGTCTGGGAGTTGCGGCTGCCGGGCGCGGCCACGGCGCTGTTCGTCGGGTTGGCCCTGGGTGCGGCGGGCCTGATCGTCCAGACGCTGCTGGCGAACCCGCTGGCGTCACCGGATCTGATCGGGATCTCCTCTGGCGCAGGTCTTTTTGCGGTGACAGCGATTGTGCTGCTCCAGGTCGGCGCGCTGGCGGTGGCCGGTGCCGCGGTGGCGGGAGCGGTAGTGGCGGCGGTGCTGATCTACGTGCTGGCCTGGCGCGGCGGCCTGACGGGTTACCGGTTCATCCTCGTCGGCATCGGCATCACGCAGCTGATGACGGCGCTGATCGGGTGGGTGCTGGCCAAGGCCGAGATCGGCGACGCGCGGCAGGCGATGACCTGGCTGGTGGGGTCGGTGGGGCAAGCGGGCAGTGTGCAGCTGCGACTGCTGGCCGGGGCGGTGGCGGTGCTGTTGCCGGTCGCGCTGCTGTCGGCGCGGGCCCTGCGGGTGCTTCAGTTGGGTGACGACGGCGCCCGGGGGCTCGGCATCCGGGTCGAGACGGCGCGATCGGCGATGATCGGGGTGTCGGTGCTGCTGGTGGCGTTCTCCGTCGCCGCGGCCGGACCACTGGCGTTCGTGGCCCTGACGGCGGGGCCCATCGCGGTGCGCCTGCTGCGCGGCTCGGGTACCGGGGTATTAGCCGCCGCATTCGTGGGCGCCATCATCGTGCTGGCCGCCGATCTGGTTGCCGCACATGGTCTTCCGGTGTCACTGCCAACGGGTGTGGTGACCGGCGCGGTGGGTGCGCCCTATCTGATCTGGTTGTTGACGACGGTGAACCGGGAAGGACGTGGCGGATGACCACCGACCACCAGCTCAGCGCTACCGACCTCACGCTGGGATACGGCGACACCGATGTGGTGGCCCACCTCGACGTCGCAGTGCCGCCGGGGCGGGTGACGGTGATCGTCGGGGCCAACGCGTGCGGCAAGTCCACCCTGTTGCGCGGGCTAACGCGACTGCTCACGCCGCGCGGGGGCGCGGTCCTGCTGGACGGCAGCTCGGTGCAGGAGATGGCGAGCATCGACGTGGCCAAGGTGGTCGGGCTGCTGCCGCAGTCTCCCGTGGCGCCGGATGGGATCACGGTGGCCGACCTGGTGGGCCGCGGACGGTATCCGCACCAGGGCTGGTTTCGGCGGTGGTCGGCCGCGGATGACGCAGCTGTTGGAAAAGCCCTGGAGGTCACCGCAACTCGCGAGCTGGCCGACAGAACCCTGGCGTCGCTGTCCGGTGGCCAGCGCCAGCGCGTCTGGGTGGCAATGGCCCTGGCCCAGCAGACCGACATCCTGCTGCTCGACGAACCCACCACGTTCCTGGACATCAATCACCAGGTCGACCTGCTTGACCTGCTCACCGACCTCAACCGCGCCGACCAGACCACGGTGGTGATCGTCCTGCACGACCTCAACCTCGCCTTCCGGTATGCCGACCACGTCATCGCGATGAAGAGCGGGCGCATCGTCTCCCAAGGAGCACCCCGCGACATCGTGGACGCCGAGTTGGTGGGTGACGTCTTCGGCCTGGATTGTGTGGTGATGCCCGATCCGTTGGGAGGCGCGCCGATGGTGGTTCCGCGCGGCCGCCATCACAGCTGAGCCCGCAGCAGGCTGCCCTCCCCCAGGTCGATTCCGCTGACCTCCAACACCCTCAGGTGCGGCACGCCGGCGGCATCGGACCGCTCCGGGAAGTCGAACACCGCCAAGAAGAGGAACATCGGATAGTCGGGGGCCTGGTCGGTGCTTCTGGTGTGCACGCCGTCGATGCTGAAGTCGACACGACCGCTACGCCATTCGACCGCGTAGCGGTGTGGCTCGCCGACGTCGATCCGCCGCCGCGGCGCCGAGAAGTCCTCGCGCAGTGCCGGATCGCGAAACCGGTGGATGCCCTGTCCCACGTCGGCGTGCCCGTCGCGCACGGTGTCACCGAACACCTCCATCAGGCAGATCTCCCCGCACCGGTCCGGCTGGTCCTCCAGACCCACCATCCACGCCGAGAACATCGACCGGTCGGTCAGCTCCGCCGAACACGTCACCTCCACCCGGCCGAAGTGCGGGGCGAATCCCAGGACCGTCGGCTGGTGCTCGCGGACCCGCTGGCCGGGCAGGAATGGTTGCGGGGCGTCTGTGGAACCCACCGGACCGGACCGATTGACGCTCTGGATGCCGGACACCCGCAGCGGCGGCGAATGCTGATCGGGGCACCACAGCGGATGGCTGTCCGGGATGGACAGGTCAAGGCCTGCGGCGCCCGTGGTGTAGGTGGCGGCGGCCTGGGCTCGTGAACTCCAAGCCGGCAGGTAGGCGGGGGTCCATACCTCGGTGTCGAGGTGGGAAAACCGATCCCGGAAGGTCATGGGATCAGTGTGACCGCAGGCACCGACAGTTCGAATCGTGGTGACGCAAAGCAGTGCTCTCCCGCGGGACGACGTCGAAAATCCTGCCAGTGACCCGCACCATCCGCTTCAACGCGTTCGACATGAACTGCGTGGCCCACCAGTCCCCCGGCCTCTGGCGACACCCCGACGACCGGTCCGCCACCTACACAGACCTGACCTACTGGACCGAGCTCGCGACGCTGCTGGAGCGCGGCCGCTTCGACGGGCTGTTCATCGCCGACGTCCTGGGCACCTACGACATCTACGGTGCCAGCGACGAAGCCGCCATCCGCCAAGCTGCGCAGGTGCCGGTCAACGATCCGCTGATGCTGGTCTCCGCGATGGCCTACGTCACCGAACACCTGGGCTTCGGCATCACCACCGGCACCGGGTTCGAGCATCCCTACCCCTTCGCCCGCCGGGTCTCCACGCTCGATCACCTCACCAAGGGCCGGGTGGGCTGGAACGTCGTCACCGGGTACCTGCCGGCCGCCGCGCGCAACATGGGCCAGACCGATCAACCCGCCCACGACGCCCGCTACGACCACGCCGACGAGTACCTCGAGGTGCTCTACAAGCTGTGGGAAGGGTCCTGGGAGGACGACGCGGTGGTCCGCGACGCCGCCCGCGGCGTGTACACCGATCCGGCCAAGGTGCACCACATCGGCCACCAGGGACGGCACTTCAGCGTGCCCGGCATCCATCTGTCCGAGCCGTCGCCACAGCGCACCCCGGTGCTCTTCCAGGCCGGCGCCTCCCCGCGCGGCGTGCGCTTCGCCGCCGAGAACGCCGAGGCCATCTTCACCGCCGCCCCCACCAAGGCGATCCTGCGCGAGAACGTCACCACCATCCGGCGCGAGCTCGAACTGGCCGGCCGCGATCCCTATGCCGCCAAGATCTTCAACCTCTCCACCGTGATCACCGCCGCCACCGATGAGGAGGCCCACGCCAAGCACGCCGAGTACCTGTCCTACGGCGACGCCGAGGGAGCGCTGACCTTCATGTCCGGCTGGATGGGCGTTGACCTGTCGCGCTACGGCCTCGACGAGCCGATCGGCCACGTCGACTCCAACGCCATCCTCTCCGCGGTCAAGGCCTTCCAGTCCGCCGATCCCGACGGCGGCGAATGGGCGGTGCGCGACATCGCCGACTGGGGCAAGATCGGCGGCATCGGTCCCCGGTTCGTGGGCTCCGGTGAGCGCATTGCCGACCTGCTCCAGGAGTGGGTGCACGAGACCGACGTCGACGGCTTCAACCTCGCGTACGCGGTCTCTCCCGGCTCGTTCGCCGATTTCATCGACCACGTGGTACCGGTATTGACCGCACGCGGGGCCTACCAGAGCGAATACACCCCTGGGTCGTTGCGCCACAAGCTGTTCGGCCGCGGGGACCGGCTGCCCGACGAGCATCGCGGCGCGCGCTATCGCGTCGGCGGGCCGGCGGCGACCATCATCGAGCGGCCGTCCACGGTGCCGTCGTCGTCGGCGTCGGTAGCCTCGCAACCGAACGCGACGCGCTAGGAGAGATGACGAGATGACGCTGAAGCTGCACTGGTTCCTGCCCACCTACGGCGACAGCCGCCTGATCGTCGGCGGCGGTCACGGGCTGCCGGCAGGCACCGCGCACAGCGACCGGGACGCCTCGATCGACTACCTGGCCACCATCGTGCGCAGCGCCGAGTCCTTCGGGTTCACCGGAGCCCTGATCCCCACCGGCGCCTGGTGTGAAGATGCGTTCGTCACCGCCGCCCTGCTGGCGCGGGAGACCACCTCGCTGGCCTTCCTGGTGGCGTTCCGCCCGGGCCTGGTGAGCCCCACCCTGTCCGCCCAGATGGCCGCGACGTTCGCCCGCCACGCCCCCGGCCGGATCCTGCTCAACGTGGTGGTGGGCGGCGAGGCGCACGAGCAGCGGTCCTTCGGTGATTACCTGGACAAGGACGCCCGCTACGAGCGGTGCGACGAGTTCCTCGACGTGGTGCGGCGGCTGTGGGCCGGGGAGACCGTGAGCAAGCACGGCAACCACATCAGCGTCGACGAGGCGGCACTGGCGATGCCGCCCAACCCGATTCCGCCGTTGTACTTCGGGGGCAGTTCCGCGGCGGCCGGGCCCGTGGCGGCCAGGCACTCCGACGTCTACCTGACCTGGGGTGAGCCGCCGGCGGCGGTGCGGGACAAGATCGAATGGATCCGCAAACTGGCCGCCGAGGAGGGTCGCACGGTGCGCTTCGGCATTCGGCTGCACACCATCTCGCGCGACACCGCGCAGGAGGCGTGGGCGCAGGCCGGGCGGCTGCTCGACGCGCTGGACGAGGAGACGGTGCGCACAACCCAGGAAGGATTGGCGCGCAGTCAGTCCGAGGGCCAGAAGCGGATGCTGGCCCTGCACGAGGCCAACCGGGCCGACGGCACGTGGAACGACGCCCGCAGCCTGGAGATCGCGCCGAATCTCTGGTCAGGCGTGGGCCTGGTGCGCGGTGGTGCGGGCACTGCGCTGGTGGGCAGCCACACCGAGGTCGCCGACCGCATCGCCGAATACGCCGAGATCGGTATCGACGAGTTCATCTTCTCCGGCTACCCCCATCTGGAAGAGCTGTACTGGTTCGGCGAAGGTGTGGTGCCGATTCTGCGGCAGCGCGGCCTCTTCAGCGGTGGTGTCTCCGGGCCGGCGGCATCCATCCCGTTTGTGGGATCGGCGCGGTGAACGTACTCGGGGTTGCCGCTGCGTTGTCCCGCGATTTCGCCTTCGAGGCGGCGGCCCGGGACGCCGAGCGGCGGCTGCCTCACGATCAGGTCAAGGCGCTCAAGGAATCCGGGCTGCTGGCGCTGTCGGTGCCGACCGAGTACGGCGGCGTCGACGCCCCGGCCGAGGTGATCGCCGAGGTGTTCCGCCTGATCGGACATGCCGACGGATCGCTGGCGCAGATTCCGCACTCGCACTACACCTTCCTGGAGGCGCTGCGGTTACAGGGCACCCCCGAGCAGTGCCGGTTCTACTACGGCCACGTGCTCGACGGCGCGCTGTTTGCCAATGCCCAATCCGAGCGCGGGCCGCACGCCATCAATGTCGACACCACCACGCTCACGCTGCAGCCCTCCGGCGACTATGTGCTGTCTGGTCGTAAGTTCTATTGCACGGGAGCGCTTTTCGCTGACTGGGTGATCGTGCGGGCGTCGCTGGCCGATGGGCAGCCGCCGACGTCGTCGACGCCGAAGGCGCTGGCCTACGTGCCCCGGGACATCCCCGGCCTGGAGGTGGTGGACGACTGGGACGGTATGGGTCAGCGCACCACCGCTTCCGGCACCGTCACTCTTGATGACGTCCAAGTGCCCGCCGAGTACGTGGTGCCCTTCTCCCCCATCTTCGCCGGCCCCACGGTGTACGGCTCACGAGCCCAGTTGCTGCATGCAGCCATCGATGTCGGCATCGCCACCGGCGCGCTGGACGAGGCGGTGCGTCAGGCCGGCAAGGCGCGGCCGCACTTCGAGGCCGACGTCTCGGCGTCCGCGGATGACCCGACAGTGATCAACATCGCCGGCGAGCTGACGGTGACGGTGCGTGGCGCGCAGGCGCTGCTGGCCGAGGCGGCACGCCAGGTCGATGCCGCACGCGCTGACCTCACGGAGGACACCTGCGCGGCCGCGGCGATCGCGGTGGCCGTGGCCAAAGTCGCTGCGGTACGGGCCTCGTTGGAGGCCACCTCGACACTGTTCGATCTCGGTGGCACCCGCAGTGCCTCCGGCAGTGCGAACCTGTCGCGGTACTGGCGCGATGCCCGCACCCACACGCTGCACGATCCGACCCGGTGGAAGCTGCAGCACATCGGCCGCTACACGCTGTCCGGGACGACGCCGCCGCGGCACGGGCAGCTCTAGCTGTACTCAGCCGTGACGTTGGTAGCGGGCGTGTTGGCTTGATGTGAGGAGAACCTCCGGGTGAGGTGTGGCTTGTCGAAGGCCCATCACCAACCCGGAGGTTCTCGTGTCTCACCGTAATGCCCGCACCACGCTGCATGGGCGAAGGCTCATCGTCGAGCGCTACCAGCAGGGCTGGAAACAGGCCCATATCGCCGACGCGATGGGGATCTCCCGCAAGTGTGTCCACACCTGGATTAGCCGGTTCGCCGCCGAAGGCGAAGCCGGACTCTACGACCGGTCCTCGCGGCCGCACCACAGCCCTACGCGCACCTCGGCACGGGTAGAACGCCAAGTAGTCGCCGCGCGGCGCAGCATCGCCGGGGCCAGGACTGGCTAGGCCCTGAGCTGGGAATCCCTGCCCGGACAGTGGCACGGATTCTGCGGCGCCGCGGCGTGCCGTACCTGCGTGATTGCGATCCGATGACCGGTGCGGTGATCAAAGCCTCCCGGGCCAGCACACGACGCTATGAACGCGAACACCCCGGCGAACTGGTGCACGTCGACGTCAAGAAGCTTGGCCGTATCCCCGACGGTGGCGGATGGCGTGCCCACGGGCGCAGCGAAGACGTCCGTGGCCGCGGAATCGGCTATGACTACGTGCACTCCATGATCGATGACCACAGCCGGCTTGCGTACTCAGAGATCCACGCTGACGAGAAAGGCGCGACCTGCGCGGGGTTCATCTCTCGGGCCGCGCAATACTTTCAATCCCAGGGCATTCCGCACATTGAACGGGTCATCACAGACAACCATCTGAGCTATCGCCGCTCAGCAGCGGTCGCTGCGGCCATCGACGCACTCAACGCCCGGCATCTATTCATCAAGCCGCACTGCCCCTGGCAAAACGGCAAAGTGGAGCGTTATAACCGCACCCTGCAAACAGAATGGTCTTATCACCGGGTGTTCGCATCAAACGCACACCGAGCCCAAGCCCTTGCACCCTGGGTCGAGTTCTACAACACTCAACGCCGCCACAGCGCACTCGACGGGCTACCACCGATCAGCCGACTGCGACCAACCTGATGGCCGAGTACATCTAGCTCGTTCAGGTGTAGAGCGTGATGGGCTGGACGTCGCCGGTCAGATAGTGCGCGCCGATCTCCAGCTTCTTGTAGTCGACCGGGTCGTGCAGGGAGTGCGTACGGATGTTGCGCCAGAACAGGTCCAGGCCTACCTCCGAGCGCGCTGAGCTGGACCCGGTGACCTCGAACACGCGGTGGGCCACCTCGAGCGCGGTCTCCGTGGTCACCACCTTGGCGTGGGCGATCCCGATCTCGACCTCCGCGCGATCGGCGGCCGTCACTGCGTCACCCCGGGCGATGACCCGGTCGAATCGGCCGTTCCACCGGTCGGCGAGGGCCTCGGCCGCGGCGGTCTTGGCCAACAGTTCACCGAACACCCGCTGCACGAACGGGTCCCGGGAATAGTGCTCGGCATCGCTGAGCAACCACGCACCCTTGCGGGCCAGAGTCAGCTCCCGCGCCCGGGCCAACGCCCCCTCGGCGATGCCGAGGTAGAGGTTGGCAAAGCCCAGCTGTACGCCCGGGGTCACCAAGGTGGAGTAGGGCTCGTCGCCCACGACACCCAGGACGTCGTCCGGACTGACGGCCACATCGGTGAACCGGACGCTGCCGCTGGCGGACAGCCTCTGCCCCAAGGCATCCCAGTCACCGAGGTACTCGACACCGGGGCGGTCGTGCTCGAGCACCGTGGCCAGCACGCGATCCGTTTCGAGCGCCATCACCAGGGTGACGTCGCCGGTGGAGGCACCCGTGGAGAACCGCTTGACGCCGTTGAGGCGGTACCCGTCTCCGTGTGCCGTCAGCGTCAGGTCGGGGTCCACCGGATTCACCGAGTCGCCCCAGAGCCAGCGTCCGTCGGCGGATGCGCTGAACCAGTGCTCCCAACGCGACTCCTCGCCGAAGAACACGATGGATGCGTGGTTGCAGTAGTGGTAGCTGAGGATCTGCGCGATGGAGGCGTCGGTGCGGGCAAGCACCCGGACGGCGCGCAGCGCGCTGGACCAGTGGCCGCCACCGCCGCCGTAGCGAGTGGGGATCAGCAGAGTGGCCAGTCCGGATTCCTTCAGTAGCTTGAGCTCTGCGCTCGGGTCCTGATTCGCGCGGTCCCGGTCCAGGACATCGGCAGCAAGGGTCTGGGCCACCTCGGCGGCCACGGCATCCCAGTGTCCGGTTTCGGTGTCGTCCAGCGGGGTGGTCCAGGGCGTACGCGACATGAGCGACGAGCGTAGTGCCGCCGGTGCCCTCGGTACCCAGTTCTATTCTGCGAGAACTTAATCAAACGGCACCGCTGGTCGGCCCATGGAGCGCTGATTGAATGGGCGGCGTGAGTGTGCGAGAGAAGTGGGCGGCGGTGATCTCGGCTGCGGCCGCGGGGGACGTGGCGCAGCGGGATCGCGCCCGAGAGTTGCCGTTCGCGTCGATCGATGTGCTCAAGTCGGCGGGCTTCGGGGCGCTGCGGGTTCCCGAGGAGTTCGGTGGTGCCGGACTGCGGTGGGTCGACATCGTCCCGCTCTGGATCGACCTCGCCGCTGCGGATGCGAACCTGACCCAGGCGCTACGTGGACATTTCACGTTCGTCGAGGACCTGCTGTTCCGCCACCGCCGCGGGCAGGATCAGAGCCGATGGTTCGAGCGGTTTGTCGCGGGCGAGATCGTCGGGAACGCGTGGACGGAGATCGGGACCACCACGATCGGTGACCTGGCGACCGTGTTGCGCACCAACGGGGATCACCACCTGCTCACCGGGCGCAAGTTCTACACCACCGGAACGATCTTCGCTGAGTGGGCCGACGTCACCGCCACCCTCGACGGCACCCACGTGGTGGCCGCCGTGCGCACCGGCCAGCCGGGCGTCCGGGTGCTCGACGACTGGGACGGCTTCGGGCAGCGCGGGACCGGCAGCGGCACCGCCGAGTTCACCGACGCGCGGGTGGAGTTCGACGATGTGCTGCCGTTCGACCAACGCCACCCGTATCAGACTGCGCTCTATCAGGTGAACCTGGTGGCGACGCTGGCCGGGATCGCCGCCGCGGTGCACCGCGATGTCATCGCCGAGGTGCAGGGGCGCACCAGAAACTATTCGCACGCCAACAGCAGCCGAGTGCGGGACGACCCGCAGGTTCTCGGACTCATCGGAGAGATATCGGCGACGGCGTACGCCGCCGAAGCTGTGGCGGTGCGGGCTGCCGAGGCGCTGGACAATGCGGCGGTCTCGTCGGATGACCATTCGGCTACTGAACGCGCCGAGCTGGAGGCCACTGCCGCGCAGGTGGCGGTCTCTCGAATGGTGCTGAGGTCCACGTCGGATTTGTTCGACGCGCTGGGCGCCTCCGCGACGTCCGCCTCGCGTGCCTTGGATCGGCACTGGCGCAACGCCCGAACTGTCGCGTCGCACAATCCTCGGATCTTCAAGGCCCGCGTTCTGGGCGCTCACGACGTGAACGGCACCCCGCCCCCGTATGCGTGGGCCATCGGGACGACCGCGGCCAAATAGTGCTGCCAATGTCCTATTTTTGCTGGCAGACGCGGTGCGACGATGATAAAATCGAATGTATGTTCGAAGGATGCGATCCCGGAGCGCTGCTCACCGAGGTGGAGTGCACCCGCCTTGATGAGTCGGCGGTGTGGGCGCATCGGATGGCCGCCATCGCCGCGCTGCTGGCCCAGCGGATGAACGAAGGCTACGACCAACAAGCCCTGCTACCCGACGGTGATCCCGGCTTCGGGTTGATCTCCGGGTTCGTGCGCACCGCCGCCGAAGTCGGGCCCGCGTTGGGGGTGCCGCCGGCGGTGGCCATGAAAGTCGTCGGTTATGCCGATGCGTTGGAGGAGCGGTTGCCGCAGATCTACGGCCTGCTGGCCTCCGGGCGGTTGGACTGGGAGTCCACCAAACTGATCGTCAACCGCACAGCACAGGTGTCCGACACCGCAATCCGGGATGTGGACCGCAATCTGGCGGCGAAGATCGCGACCTGGGACTGCTGGTCGCGGACCCGGCTGCAGGGCGCGGTGGATCGGGCGATCCTGCACGTCGATCCCGAGGGTGCGAAAGAGCGTCGGGTCGCCGCGGACACCGAACGCCGGGTCAGCGCGAAGGCGCTGCCCAACGGGATGGGTGAGATCCGCCTGTATGCCGGCGCTCCGGTGATCGCGAAAGTGGATGCGCGGCTGGATCAGATGGCCAAGGCGGTGTGCGCCCAGGATCCGCGAACGTTGGTGCAGCGGCGGGTGGATGCGGCGGAGGCCATCGCCGACGGCAGCTTTGTGTTGGCGTGTGCGTGCGGGCTGGAGGACTGCCCGGCACCGAAACCCACCACGGACGCGACTGCGGGCGCGGCGGCGCAGTACGTCATCAACGTGATCGCCCCCGCCGCCACCGTCACCGGCGACAGCGACGAACCCGGCTTCCTGCAGGGCTACGGGGTGATCGACGCCGACCAGGTACGCGAACTCGTTGACCAACCGGGCACCGTGTGCCGCGATGTGCGCAACCCCGACACCGACCCGAATGCCCCCACCGAAACCCGCGACGGCACCTCGATGCTACTGCGCCACCACTGGTCCGCAGCCATGGACCGCTGGGTCCGCGTCCGTGGCCTGACATGCTCGTTCCCGTTCTGCAACCAACCCGCCTGGACAGCCGACCTCGACCACAGCATCCCGTTCAACCACCAACATCCGCTGCGCGGTGGCTGGACCGCCGGGTTCAACCTGGACCCCAAATGCCGCACCCATCATCGCATCAAAACCTTCCTCACCGGCGAAAGCGGCTGGACCACCACACAACTCACCGGCGGCACCATCGAATGGACCTCCCCCACCGGCCGGACGTACCGGTCGACTCCGGATGGGGCGGAGTTGTTCGACGACCTCGCCGCAGCGTGCCGCCCCAAACCGTGGACCCGACCCCGGGACCCCAAAGTCCAGAAAGCCAACCGGATCGCGGCCGCTCGGGCCGGGTTGGCCGCCAAACAAGCCGCCAACCAGCAGACCCGGTGGATCAACCAGGGGCGGGCACACGAAATTCAGCAGCGGGTGCGGCGCAACGACGTCCGCTTCAAGCGACTGGTCCTCAGTGGCAGGCGCCGCACCGCCAGCTGGTGCCCCTGGATAAACGATCCGTGGGAAGACGAGTCGATCACCGCCGACTGGCGACCACCACCCCCACCGCCACCGCGCGACGACAGCGACGAACCACCCTTCTGACGGGTGATCAGGCGACGCGCTGCCCGTCGCCGGTATTGAAGACGTGGGCACGACCGGGACGCACCCGCACCGATACGGGAGCTCCCGGAGTCAGCGTAGAGCTCCACGCCGCGGCCTCCACCACCGCGGTGAGCCGATGCTCCCCCACCGTGACGATGACGACGTAGCGGGGGCCCAGGAGTTCGACCAGTTCCACGGTTCCATCGGCAGATTCGGCCGCGGCAGGCTCGATCAGCACATCTTCGGGACGCACGGCGATCGTGACATCACCGATGGCGGTAATCGGCCACACGACACCGCCTGAGGTAAACACACCGCCGCGCGCGCTGCCGGTGAGCAGGTTGGCGCTCGGTGACCCGATGAAGCCGGCGACGAAGGTGGTGGCCGGGCTGCCGTAGAGCTCAGCAGGTGTGCCGCGCTGGGCGATCCGTCCCCCGTCGAGGACCACCAGTTGGTCGGCGATGGTCATCGCCTCCTCCTGATCATGGGTCACATACAGGGCGGTGATACCCAGGTCTTGCTGCAACCGCCGGATCTCGGAGCGCAGTTCCACCCGCAGCTTCGCGTCCAGATTGCTCAGCGGCTCGTCGAACAGGAACAGCGACGGTGTACGCACCAGGGCTCGGGCGATGGCCACGCGCTGCTGCTGACCACCGGAAAGCTGGCGCGGCTTGCGGTCGAGCAGCGCGGTGATACCCACGCGATCGGCGGCCTGGCGAACCCGTTGAGTGACCTCGTCTTTCGGCACCCGGGCGTTGCGCAGGGGAAAGCCGATGTTGCCCGCCACGGACAGCTGCGGGTACAGCGCGTAGTTCTGGAACACCATCGCCACGTCCCGGTCCCGCGGCGCCTCGGCAGTGACATCACGCCCGTCGATCAGAATGCTGCCACTGTCCGCCGCTTCCAGGCCCGCAGCGATCCGCAGCGTGGTGGACTTGCCGCAGCCCGACGGACCCACCAGGACCGTCAGCGAACCGTCCGGCAGCTCGAGATCCAGTCCGTCGACCACGGTGTTGCCGCCGAAAGCCTTGGTGATGCCTCGCAACTCGACGGCGCTCACTTGGTCGCCCCCACCGACAGACCTCCGACCAGGAACCGCTGAGCCGCCAAAGCCAGCACGTAGACCGGCAGAATTCCCAGCAGCCCGGCCGCCGCCTGCTGCCCGAACTGCACATTGCGGTCGCCCTGGAACAGCGACAAGCCCACCGTCAACGTCTGACTCTCCTTCGTCACCGCCAGGTACACCGCGAACAGGAAATCGTTGTAACTGAGGAAGAACACCACCAACAACGCCGCGACGATGCCCGGCCACAGCAGCGGAAGCACGGCCTTACGGAAAGCACCCGCCACAGACAGGCCGTCGATCACCGCGGCCTCGTCGATCTCCACCGGAATCCGCCGCACGAACCCGTCCAGCAGCCAGGCCGCCACCGGTACGTTGGCGACGCCGTTGACGACGATCAAACCGAACACGTTGTTGGTCAGACCCACATCACGCAGCAGGAAGAACAGCGGGATGATCGCCACGATAGGCGGGGCACAGTAACTGGCCAACAACACCGTCAGCAGTTGCTCGCCGCGGAACCGCCGGGCAGTGAAATATGCTGCCGGCGTGGCGATCACCACCGCGAGCAGGGCCGCACCGATGGCCGAGATCCACGAGTTCTGCAGCATGGTGCCCAACTCGATGGTGTCGAACACGGATGTGAAGTTGTTCAGCGTCCACGCCGACGGCAGCAGGCTGGAGTTCAGCACATCAGCGGGCGGGCGCACCGCCAGCGACACGAGGTAACCGATCGGCACCAGCGCCACCGCCGTGGCGACCAGGAGCACCGCCCACACCACCGGACGCCGGCTCACTGCTGTTCCCCCTGCACGGCGCGGGCCCGCATGGCCGTCACGACGGTCGCCACGGCGCCGACCACCGTCGCGAACACCAGCGTCTGAACAGCCGCGGCACCCATGTCAAAGCTGCCGCGCAGACCCGTCTGATAGATGACGAACGGTGACAGGGTGGTCGCGAAACCGGGTCCGCCCGAGGTGATCACGACGATCAGATCGAAGACCTTGTAGCCGATGACGAGTTCCAGCACCGCCACCGCCCAGACGGTGGGGGCGATCGCCGGCCAGGTCACCGTGGTGAACGTGCGCCAGGCGCCTGCACCGTCGATGCGCGCCGATTCCACCAGTTCGGGGCGCACCACCCCGAGTGCGGCGAACACCACCAGCACCGCGAACGGCACCCACTGCCAGATGTGGATCACCAGCAGCACCAGGAAAGCGCCGACGCCGGAGCCCAGCGGATTCGCCCCGGCCAGGCCCACCGCCGCGAACACATTCGCCAGCCCACCGCCCACCGGCGCCAGCAGCAGTTTCCACGCCACACCGATGAGCACTGGCGCCGTGACCAGGGGCAGCAGCAGCAACGCCCCCACCACACCGAATCGGGCACCCCTGGCTCGCAGCAACACGGCGATCACGGTTCCGATACCGGTGGTCAACACCGCCGCCAGCACCGCAAAGACGGTCGACTTCCCCAGCGACGGCGTGAAAGCCGGCGCTGCGAAAGCAGTCCGGACGTTGTCGATCCCGCTGAACGCACGCAGGGGGTGGGCCAGTGAGGAATCCGTGAACGCCAGGCCGAGCAGATACACCGTGGGATAGCCGAGGAACAGCACCAGTCCGGCAATGGCCGGCAGCGCCAGCCACAGCGGGACGCGTCGCATCATGAAGCGGCGCTCTCCCAACTACTCTGGGCGTTCTCCAGCGACTGATCCACCGTCTGGGTCCCCGCGATGGCCAACGCCAGCTGATCCACCAGGTCTTGCAACAACTTCGGCGCACCGGCCTGCTTGGGCCACACCAGCGGGTCACCGTTGAGGCCGGCCCGGATCGGCTCCACCGCAGCCGTCACCACCTTGGCGTAGCCGTCGGAATCCAGCACCTCCCCGCGCACGGGGTCGATGCCGGCGCCGGCGGTCGAGGACACCGCAAGGTTCTGCGGCCCGGCAGTAGCCCAGTTCAGGAAGGCTGCAGCGGCGTCCTGCTGCTGCGACGCCGTCGAAATACCCAGGCCGAACCCGGCGTCGAGCGCTGTCCGCGGCGTGGTGTTGGTACCCCCGACCGGCAATGACACCGCGCCCCATCGGCCGGCGATCTTCGAGGCCGTCGGGTCCTCGGCGCGCAGTGCCATGTCGGTCCAGGTGTCCAGCAAGGCACCCTGGCCGGACAGGAACGACTGATTCGCCTGATCGAACCCGACCTGCAGTGGGGTGGGCAGTGCCACGGGGGCGACGTCCACCAGATGCTGTAGAGCGGCGCGGGAGGCGTCCGACGTCAGATCGGGCTTGCCGTCGGCATCGAGCAGGTTGCCGCCGTAGCCGGTGAGCCGGTTGATGTACGAGCAGCCGAGGATCATGGGCACCTGCTGGCCGGACACGATGGCCCCGTACGCGGCCCCCCGGGCGTCCGTGGTGATCTTGGCTGCCACGTCGTCGTACTCGTCCCAGGTGGTGGGCGGCTCGACGCCGTAACGGTCCAGCAGTTCGGCGTTGTAGAAGAGGATGTGGACGTCGCCGTCGTAGGGCAATCCGTAGCGTTTGTCGTCGAGCAGGGTGTACGGGTCATAGATCGACGGCAGGTAACCCGCGACCCCGATGCCGTCGGCGTTGGCGTCGATCCACTGGGTCAGATCGACCAGCGCGCCGGCGTCCACCAGGTCCCCCAGGCCGAAATAGAAGTAATCGAAGACGTCGAATTCCCCAGTGCCGCTCTGCACGTCGAGGATCTGCTTGCTGGTCAGCTGGTCATATGGCGCCGCGGTGACTTCCAGGGTGCCGCCCGTCGCCGCGTTCCATGCCGGCGCCAGGACGTCGCGGAACGAGGTCACGTGCGGTTGGTTGACCAGAAGTCGTAGTGTCACCCCGTCGAATTTGCCTGTCAGCGCCGTGTTTTCGGCGAGGGCATTGCCGCCGCCGGATGATCCGCACGCGGCCAGCGTGGGTGCCAAGGCGGCAGCACCGCCGGCCAGGGCGAGCAACTGCAGAGCGCGCCGCCGGGAAAGAACCTGTTGGGTCACGGAAACGCAGGGTACAAATGGGGCTGCCGCGCGGCGAGACAAAAACTCACCGGGATCCTGACCGCCAGTGAGACTCCGTACCCATTTGCGGCTCTGCTATGCCCGATCCGACAATCGTCACAAATCAGGTTGTGCACCCCCCGTGCCCGGGTAGGCAACTTACATGCGCATCAGCGCTGTTGAATACATCTATCGACTCGACCACGGGAGAGAGCCGAACATGACCACAATCGCCAAAACCACTTTGATCGCCCAGCTGCGCGCGGTGCTGGACCTCACGCACACCGAGATCCAGGTCGCCGAAACTCGCGTGGCGCAGGCCCGCACCGACGCCGTCCGGACCGAGCTGGAGCAGAACGCCGCCAACGGGCGGCTGCGGGCAGAGGCCGTGGAGCAGGCCATCCGGGACCTCGGTGGTTTTCCCGACGTCATCGGACCGCTCCTGGGCCGCGCGGCAGCAGCCGTCAAGGCACTGACCGAGCAGGCGGCGCCGTTTGACGAAGCTCTGCTGGGCGACCTGGCGTTGGAAGACCAGCTGCTGGACCGCTCGCGCTACATCAAGGCACTGGCCGTCGCCGCGAAGGAACCCGACGTCGTGGCGCTTGCCGACCAGCTCATCGCGGCGCATTCTGCCACGGTGACCTGGCTGACCACGGTGCTGGCTGAGGATGCCCTCGGCGGTCCGGCGGCACTGCGGCGGACGCCGGTGCAGGCCGTGGCCGGACTGGCCGTCAAGTTGGCCAACCTCCCGGTCACCTGGTCCTACCGCGCCGCCGACCGTGCGGTTGATTCGCTGCGCAACACCCGGCCGGCGCTGCAGAATCTGCGTGAACGCGGCGGTCGCGCCGGTGAAATCACCGGTAAGGCGGTTGCGGCTGCCCGTGACGGTGCACTGTTGAGCGCCGAGAAGACCGTGCGTCGCGAGGGTGCCGCCGACGCCGCCGATGCACTGCACAGCGTCCGCGCCGGAGCCGGTGTGGTCGACGACAGCGAACTGCCCATCACCGGGTACGACGAGCTGAACCAGACCGACGCCATCGCTGCCGTCAAGGAACTCGACGATCCCGCCGACATCCGTGTGATCGTCGCCTACGAGGAGGCCCACAAGGATCGGGCCCGGGTGGTGTCGGCAGCGCAGACCCGTATTGCCGCCATTGCTCAGGAGGTCGTCGGCATCAGCTGATGTCGACTCAGAACCAGCCGGTGGCCGACGAGAGCTGACGTTCGAGCTCGTCGGTCATCGAGCGCACGTAGGTCGCCGAGAGGTGGTGTTCATCGTGATACACCAGCACGTTGCCCTCCACCGCTCGGCACACCTCGGCGCTGCACACCGCATCGCTGAGGTCCAACAGGTGTAGGCCGGGATACCGATCCACATAGTCCAGGGCCGGGTTGCGGTCGTTGAGCGCCTCGCTGCGCGGCAGCCCGCACGAGTCGGCGTCACCGCCGGCGGCCAGGCAGTCCGGCGGGGAGAACAACACTCCGTCCCGGAACATCCACGGGGTGTCCCGCAACGCGAGCACCGGAATTCCGGCGTCCTCGAATCTGTCCCAGATGCCCAGATAGTTGTCCGGCACAAAGTCCCCGGGGGCGTCCGTATAGGGGCGGGTGGCCGTGGTGAACACGAAATCCGGCCGATCGGCGACCATCCGCGACATGGCCTCGTCGATCCACACCCGGCACTCGGGGTAAGGCTCCAGCGAACCGGCGATGATGGGGACTTCAGCAGTGGTCAGCGGGCACCCCATCTTGAGGTACGTCGTGACGGTGAATCCGTGCCGACGGCCCAGTTCGTCCAGCGCAGTGATCCAGTGCTCGGAATGCGACCCCCCGGCCAGGGCGACGGTGCGCGTCGCTGACCGGTCGCCGTACTCGCACATCACCAATTCCGTGCTGAGGAAGTCGGAGACACACCCGTCGATGCTCGTCATGGGCAGGTCGTCACGCGCTTCCAGGACTGACGGCCGCATCGGCAGCTTGGCCACCCGGGCAGATTCGAGCAGCGCCCGCGCCCCCGGATAGTCCCGCGGCGGAAGGGCGGTCAGCTCGCTGCCACCGGCACGGACGGCCTCGACGTGGCCCCGCCACGCCACCGAGGCAACCACCAGTCCCGCCGTCAAGGCCACCACCACGGTGGCCGCCGCGGCCGCAGGCCACCGCCACGCCATGGGACGGTTGCGTTCCCGCAGCGGTTCCTCCACCAACCGCATGGTCACCCAGGCCAACGCGAGCGACACCGCGATCACCGCCGCCCCGTCGAGGAGCCCCGCGGATTCGCGATCGGTGTGGGCCAGCCAGAAGATCAGCAGCGGCCAGTGCCACAGGTACAGCGCATACGCCAGACCGCCCAGGGTGACCATCGCCGGGGTGCCCAGCATCCGCAGCGGCCAGCCACCGGTCCGGTTCCCGTCACCACCGCCGGCCAGGACCACCAGCAGGGCCGCACCCACCGGCACCAGCGCCCAGCGCGCCGGATACTCCCGCACCCCGTCGATCAGCCAACCGCAGAGCAGGATCGCGACCACCCCTGCTGACGCCGCCACCACCCTCAACCAGCCGGGCCAGCGCACCGCGGACACCACCGCCGCGGCCAGCACCCCCACCAGAGGTTCCCAGGCCCGGGCGAAGGTGTCGTAGTAGGCGCTGGCCTGGTCCGTGGCGTGGGCCAGATTGGCGTAGACGAATGACGCCAGGGCCGCGCCGGCGACCACGGTGAGGATCATCGTGCGGCGGTGTCTGGCGGGCAGCGCGACACCGACGGCCATGACCGCGGCGACGACCACCAGCAGGGCCAGGAAGAACTGCCCCTGGACGGACATCGACCACAGGTGCTGCAGGGGGCTCACCGATTCCCCGGCCCGCAGGTAGTCGCTGGCGGTGTCGGCCAGCTGCCAGTTCTGGAAGTAGCCCAGGCTGGCGAGCGACTGCTCAGCGAAGGTCTCCCAGCGGGTCTGCGGCTGAATGGCCACGGTGAGCGCCGCGCAGGCTGCCAGCACCACTGCCAGGGCGGGCACCAGGCGTCGCACCAGTCTGCGCAGTTCGGTCAGCAGCGGCAGTTGTCCCCCGTCGGCCGCCAGCCTCAGCAGGCGACCGCCGAAGAAGAAGCCCGACAGCACCAGGAACACGTCCACGCCGCCGGAGACCCGGCCGAACCAGACGTGGAACACGACGACCAGCGCGATGGCCAGGCCTCGTAGGCCGTCCAGATCGCTGCGATACCGCCTAACCTCGGCGGGAGAGGTCACGTCCTGTGTCAGTGGGTGCAAAACTCATCGATCCTGCACCGTGTCGCAGGCCCTTTCCGTCAGCCGATGATACGGCCCAGGTACGGCGTCATATCCGCGGTGCGTACCGGTGACACCGCCACGCCCTTGTCACCGACCTCGACCATCTGGCCGTTGCCGATGAACAGGGCCACGCTCTGGGTACCCTCGGGGCCGTAGAACAGCAGGTCGCCGGGCAGAGCCTGGGCCGGCAGCACCTTGCGCACAGCCTGGTACTGCTCGCCGGAGGACCGCGGCATTGTGATGCCCACTCCACCGAAGGCGTAGACGATCAGGCCGGAGGCGTCGAAGCCCACGACGTCCGGAACCGTGGGGGCCGACGGGGCCACCGGCGCGGTGGTGGGCGCAAGGGTCAATCCACCCAGTGTCGGCGGCACGGTGATCGCAGGGGCCGGAGCGGCCGCGTCGGTGACGGCCGCGGCGGCCGGGCGCGGTTCGCCCTTGGTGGGTCCCTGGGCGTTGCCGCCGCCGTAGGTGAACGGGACGCCGCGCGCAGCCATGGCCCGCGAGATGACCACGTTGATGGCCTGCAGCTGTTCGGGGGTGCGGCCGAATGGGTCCGCGGTTGCTGTTCCGGCGCCGAAGCCGATCCCGACCGACGCCATCAAGACAGCCAAGCTGCACACGATCGCGTAGAGGCGCCTGCTCATCTCACCCATTTCGCCATGGGTCCACCACCCCGCGGGCGGACCACTGTGCCTCTACTTGTACAGCGAAATCCGCCCGCGGCTCCAATTGGCGCACGGCACAACGTCAATGAGATGCCGTACCGTGACCGAACGGTTACGACAGAGCGGCCAGGGCGGCGTCGTAGTCGGGTTCCTGTGCGATCTCGGGCACCAGTTCGGTGTAGGCCACCGTGCCGTCGGCGTTGATCACCACGATGGCGCGGCCCAGCAGACCCGCCATGGGGCCGTCGGCGATGGTGATGCCGTAGTCGGCGCCGAAGCTGTCGCGAAAGCCCGAGCCGGTGGTCACGTTCTCGATGCCCTCGGCGCCGCAGAACCGCTTCTGTGCGAAGGGCAGATCGTTGGACACGTTCAGCACGGCGACACCACTGGCTGCGGCGCGCTCGTTGAAGGTCCGCACGCTGGTGGCGCACACCGGGGTGTCCACGGACGGAAAGATGTTGAGCAGCAGCGGTTTGCCCGAGAACTGATCACTGCCGACGGTTCCGAGATCGGTTCCGGTGAGGGTGAACGCCGGCGCCGTGGACCCGACGGCGGGCAGCTCTCCGACAGTGTTGATGGGGTTTCCCTTGAGCGTTATCTGTGCCATGGGGCTATAAGTTACCGGCGTCCTGACGAGCCGTCCTACGCTGGGCTGGTGCAGGTGCTCTCCATCCACATCGCCAAGGCCCGCAGGCTGCCGGCCCGTCCGGTGGACTCGGTGTTCGCCGAAGAGGGCAAGGGCCTGGTGGGTGATCGTTACCACGGCACCCGGCACCGGCACGTCACCATCCAGTCCCAGCAGCGCCTCGATGAAGCCGCCGCTGACCTGGGCCACGGCTTCGACCCCGGAGCCACCCGGCGCAACATCACCGTCGACGCCGGGGACATCCCCACCGCACCCGGGACCCGGCTGCACATCGGTGACGTCGAACTCGAGGTGGTCCGGGTGGCGGCGCCGTGCCGTCTGCTCGACGACGACATCGGACCCGGCGCGGCGGCGGCGTTGCGCCGACGGGGCGGCTCGGTCTTCCGCATTCTGCGTTCGGGCACCATCAGTGTCGGAGACGCCGTTCTGCCCGCTTAGAGGTCCACCGGCAGTTCGGCCAGCCCGCGCAGCGTGACGTTGGGCTTGTACACCGGCTCTGCCCCCAGCCGCGCGCCGGGGAAACGCGCCGTCACCGCCGACAGGGCCGCGGCGGCTTCGAGGCGGACCAGCGGCGCCCCCAGGCAGAAATGTGTGCCCCGGCCGAAAGCCAAGTGTCGGATTGTCTTTCGATCCGGATCGAACTCGTCGGGCCGCTCGTTGGCCGACGGGTCACGGTGGGCCGCGGCCAGCAGCACGATCATGGTGTCCCCTTGTGGTACCCGCGTACCACCGATCACCATCTCCTCGGCCGCGATGCGGCCCAGCAGCTGTGCGGGGGCGTCATAGCGCAGGGACTCCTCGATGACCTTGCCCACGCGACTGCGGTCTGCGCCCAGGGCCGCCCACTGCCGGGGATGGCGCAGCATCGCCAGGACGGCGTGAGCGATCAGGCTGACGGTGGATTCGTGGCCGGCGATGAGCAGCAGGTTGCAGGTCGAGATGATCTCGTCCTCGGTCAGCTGGTCCCCGGTCTCCTCGACCGCGATGAGCGCAGAGATCAGGTCGTCACCCGGGTGGCCGCGGCGGCGTTCGATGAGGTCGCGGAAGTACCGGCGCAGCCACTTGCCTGCCTCGATGCGTTGGTCGAAACCGTCCGGCACGGCGCCGGTGGCCGCCAGGAACGGGTCGACGGTCTGGCCGAGCAGAGTCGAGGCGCGTCCGAACTGCGGCTCGTCTTCAACCGGGACCCCGAGCAGCCGGCAGATCACCCCGACCGCCAGCGGGTAGGCCAGGTCGGCCACCGCATCGAAGTGGCCACGCCGCTGCGCGGCGTCCAGCAAGTCGTCGACCATGGCCGCGATGTCGGGAGCCAGCTCGTTGACCACTTTGGGGACGAAGGCCTTGCTCACCAGGGTGCGCAATCGGGTGTGGTCCGGCGGATCCAGGAAGAGGAACGCCGGGGCGCGACGGCGGTCCACCAGGCCGGCCAGACCGAAGGGCCGCGGGGCTTCCCCCGCGGCGATCTGCCGCTGTGCCAGTGTCGATTTGAGGCGGTCGCTGGCGGAGGCCGGATGCCGCAGCACCGCATCGCAGTCGGCGAAGGAGGTGAAGACGGTGAGACTGACCTCCGGTATCTGGACCGGGCCGTGTTCGCGCAGGGCGTGGAAGTGCGGATAGGGATCGAGTCGGTTCGACGGTGAGAGGGCCGCTCCCAGCAACGCATGCGATTCGGTCACGGTCACCATGGACTCATTGTGCAGAATGCGACGGCCGCAACGGAATGAACACGGATTCCAGGACGGCGGACCGTCCCGCGCGCGCAGCGGTCCGACGCGACGCCGTGTTCAGCCGGTCGATGGTCCCCACCAGCAATCTCCGCGGGTCGACGCCGGGCAGTCTGCCCCACGCTGCCTGCGCGGACGCGGCCAGGTGGCGACCCCGGTGCGTAGTGAGAATCACTTCTTCCTGGATCTCGTAACCATCGATCCACAGCACCTCACCCGGCGCGACGGCGAGCGCGCCCACCGGCATGTCGTCGACGGTGATTGCGTGCACGGTGTTGTCCCGGTGCCAGCGGCGCACGTCGTCGGGATCGGCGGCGCGCAGGTTTCGGGCGAGTTGCGGGTCCTGCTCTGCAAGCGCCGCGTAGCGTGCGATCACCAAGTCGACGGCCTCCTCTGCATCGCCGAAGGCGGTCAGGCCGACGCGGCCGTCGGGTGCGGTCAGTCGCGCACACGGCGCCGCGAATACCGTGTCGTCGACGACGGTGCCCGGCAGCGGCCGCACCCCGGGCAGGTCGTGCAGCCGGGCCCAGCGCACGTCGAAGGTCCGCCACTCCCGGCGCACGCAGTCGGCCAGCGCGGCGACGTCGGTGAAGTCGTGACAGATCACGTCGACGAACGGGCGGCCGATGTCGCGGCCGTAGAATCGGATGCCACCCATCATCACGCCCGCCGACGTGGTGACGATGCGGTGGGCGTAATCGCCCTCGACCACGCCGGGCAGCTTGATGTGGGCGCTGAACTCGCGGTCGAAGTCAGCGTTGCCCACGCGGTGAAACTCCCCCGCCAACCACTGAGTCACGCGGGCAAAACCCTTGTCGCCGAAGAGGTTTGCGGCACACATCAGATGCCCGGCCAGCGAGGGCCACCGTGCCGGATCGCCGCCCATCCCCCGACCTTACCGTGGGCTAGAGTGGCCCCGGTGACAACACCGAGCGCCGATCCGTGGTCCACGCAGCTGTGGCAGGAGATCACCCCGATCTTCGAGGCCATCGTCGCGCATCCGTTCATCACCGGCCTGACCGATGGCTCGTTGGAGGCCGACGTCTTCGCCCACTATGTGGCTCAGGACGTGCACTACCTCCGGGAGTACGCGCGCACGCTTGCGTTGATCGGGGCCAGGTGCCCCACGCTGGCCGACACCGCGATGTTCGCCAAACATGCCGCCGGCGTGGTGGACGACGAGCTGGCCCTGCACGCGTCCCTGCTGCCGGAGCTGGGGCTGGACCCGGCCGACATCGCTGCCACGCCAGTGGCACCCACCACGGTCGCCTACACCAGCTACCTGCTCTCCACCACCTACTCGGGCAGTTTCGTCGACGGCCTGGCGGCCATCCTGCCCTGCTATTGGATCTATCTCGAGGTGGGCCGCCATCTGGTGACGAAGGGTTCACCGGACCCCCGGTTCCAGCGCTGGATCGACACCTACTCCGGCGACGAGTTCGCCGCCGCCGTGGCCGAGGTGATCGCCCTCGCCGACCGGGTGGGTCCGACGCTGGACCCCGAGGCGCAGGTTCAGGCCCGGATGCACTTCACCACCACGGCACGGTACGAGTGGATGTTCTTCGACGCGGCGTTTCGCCGTGAGAACTGGCCCGTCTGACAGTCTTTCAGATCGTGACCCGGGGACGGCGCGGTTGCGTAGGCTCAGGCACACGGGGTGAGCCGTAGTTCGCGGGGTGGAACATGACCGAGATGCCGCAGTGGCGCCATCGCCGTGATGTCCGCGCCTCTGCGTCCTCTCCCGACCACGCGCTGTTCCCGGCGATGTCGGAGCTGCTGGATGGCGCCGGTACCGAGCGGGTGGATGTCCTGAGGTCGCTGCTGCACATGTCCCAGGCGGTGCTGTGCGCGCGGTACTTCGACGAGGTACTGGAAGTCGTTGCGCACCACACCCTGTCGGTCCTGGATGCGGCGTCGGTGTCGATCAGCCGCTGGGAACGCGACGAAAACGCGCTGCGCACCCTGATCAACGCCGGCAAACTCGGCCCGGGCGAAGAACCGTGGCCGGAGAACGAAACATATCCGGTGGATGTCGATCGCCGCATCATGCAGCTGCTGCGCCAGGGGCTGCCCTACGTCCATTCCATCGACGATCCATCCCCGGATCCCCGCTCGGTGCTGTGGACCGTCCAGAAGGAGAGCGAGCTGGCCGTTCCGGTGATGTACAACGACGCCATGTGGGGCGAGCTGTGGGTCAGCGGCACCGACGGCAGGCGTTTCGGCGCCGATGACGTCCAGCTGCTGCAGGCCATCGCCGCGCACATGGCCGTGGCTGTCGGCCGGTCCCAGCTGTTCAGCACGGTCTGGCGGCAGGCGTTCGAAGACCCCCTCACCGGGCTTGCCAACCGGCGCGGCCTCGATCAGGCGTTCGCCGACATGACCGTCGAGGAGGTCCGGCCGGCATTGCTGGTGTGCGACCTGGACGGTTTCAAGGAGGTCAACGACCAGCGCGGGCACCCCGCCGGTGATGCGCTGCTGCGCACCGTCGCCGACGCATTGGCAGCCACCGCCTCGGCCATCCCCGGTTCCGTGGTGGCCCGACTCGGCGGTGACGAGTTCTGCGTGGTGTTGCCCCGCTGCGGACTCCAGGACGCCGAGAACTTCGCCGTCGGCGCCACCCGCGCGATCATCGAGTATGCGGGCGAGCCGATCTCATTGAGCTGGGGCGCCGCAGTCAGCGGAACGTCGGTGGCCGACGGGCCTGCACTGGTGGCGGCGGCGGACGCAGCCCTGCTGCAGTCCAAACGGCTGGGGCCGGGCCGGTTCAGCACCGGGATCGCCGACGACAACCCGGTACCCGCAGCGGGGGTTCGGCAACGCGGTGTCCTGCCGGCGCTGACCGTCGACCTGGTGGCACACGTCACCGGCCTGCTGGACCGCTACCCACCGCGGACACCCGCCCAGGCTCTGCAGATCCTGGCCGTGCAGGTGTGCAATGTCGCCGGCGCGGCGGCCTGGTCGCTGTCGATGGTGACGGAGGACGGTCAGGGCATCCGCGCGTATCGCGGGGTGGAGAGCGCCCGCGACGGGGTGTCCGGGTTACGGGTGCTGGCCGCGCCACAGGACACCGTGTTCGCGCTGGCCGACTACCCGGCCACGGCACGGGCGCTGACCACCGGCGTGCCGTTCCTGGCGTCGGTCGACCTCACGGAGTCGGATCCGGCGGAGGTCGCGCTGCTCGAGGAACTCGGCTACCGCGCGGTGCTGGTGGCCACGGCCGACGACGGCGCCACCCGCTACATCGTCGAGATCTACTCCGATACCGGCCACACCGAACTGGCGGCCATCATGGCGCAGGTGCGGGTGCTCGCGGCGTACTGCTGCGCCCCGCGGCGGCCGTGACGGCCTACGCGTAGAGCTTCTCGAACTGCTGCACCGAACGCTCGATGTCCCCTTTGACCGCGCGCGCGGCCACCGCGCCGATGGGACCGAACAGCGGTGGGCCGCCGAGGTCGAGGGTCACGGCGAACGCGCATCCGTTCGCGGTCGGCGTCACCTTCATGGCGAGCCCGTACCTGGTGCCCCCGACTCCCGAGCCGATGACCTCGAGTTGTGAAGGTGGGTCGAACCGTTTGACCGTCCAGGTGACGCGATTGCGCATCCCCTTGGCGCCTGCCACCCCGACAATCCTTGTGCCTACGGTGATCTCGTCGGGCAGGTCGCTGCGCCACCCCTCGTGCATCACCAGCCAGTCCCCCAGGGAACCGAGATCGGAGGCGTGCGCCCAGGCGTCGTCGGGGCTCAGGGACAGCTCCCGGGTGAGCTGGAGTTTGGCCATGGCCCGAATGATAACGGGTGCTACCACAGCCCTTTTCAGATTGGTGGCGGCCAAGTCTTGACTCATTCCAGAAAAGCGGGCAGGGTGGCGGATGTGAACCCGGACTCGGATTACGCGGAGCAGCTGCGCACAGCTGACCTCCGGGTGACACGACCCCGGGTCGCCGTTCTCGAAGCCGTCCACGCCCACCCGCACGCCGACACCGAGACGATCTTCGGTGCCGTCCGCTCCGCTCTGCCGGAGGTCTCCCGGCAAGCCGTCTACGACGTGCTCAATGCCTTGACTGCTGTGGGGCTGGTGCGACGGATCCAGCCGTCGGGCTCGGTTGCCCGCTATGAATCGCGGGTCGACGACAACCACCACCACGTGGTGTGCCGCTCCTGTGGCGTCATCGCCGACGTCGACTGCGCCGTCGGCGACACGCCCTGTCTCACCGCATCAGACGATCTCGGCTTCACCATCGACGAGGCCGAGGTCATCTACTGGGGCCTGTGCCCCGATTGTGCAGCACCTGTTTCATCAGCCCTGAGAAGATAACCGCCCTTCTGAAAGGAATCTCGTGTCCTCTGATACCTCCGATGCGCGCCCTCCGCACTCGGATGCCAAGACCAGCAGCAACAGCGAGTCCGAGAACCCGATCATCGACTCGCCGACGCCCAAGGTGCATGCTCCGCTGACCAACAAGGACTGGTGGCCCGAGCAGGTCGACGTCTCGGTTCTGCACAAGCAGTCATCCAAGGGCAATCCATTCGGTGAGGCCTTCGACTACGCGGCGGAATTCGCCAAGCTCGATGTCGAGGCGTTCAAGGCCGACGTCATCGACCTCATCCGGACCTCGCAGGACTGGTGGCCCGCCGACTACGGCAACTACGCCGGCCTGTTCATCCGGATGAGCTGGCACGCCGCAGGCACCTACCGGATCTACGACGGCCGCGGCGGGGCCGGGCAGGGCGCGCAGCGCTTCGCCCCCCTCAACAGCTGGCCCGACAACGCGAACCTGGACAAGGCGCGCCGGCTGCTGTGGCCGATCAAGCGCAAGTACGGCAACAAGATCTCCTGGGCCGACCTGATCGCCTACGCCGGCAACGCCGCGCTGGAACAGTCCGGCTTCAAGACCGCGGGATTCGCGTTCGGTCGCGAGGACATCTACGAGCCCGAGGAGATCCTGTTCGGTCAGGAGGACACCTGGCTGGGTACCGACAAGCGCTACGGCGGCACCAACGACAGCGACCGCGAGCTGGCCGAGCCGTTCGGCGCCACCACCATGGGCCTGATCTATGTCAACCCCGAAGGCCCGGAGGGCAAGCCGGATCCGCTGGCCGCCGCGCACGACATCCGCGAGACATTCGGCCGGATGGCGATGAACGACGAAGAGACCGCGGCGCTGATCGTCGGTGGCCACACCTTGGGCAAGACCCACGGCGCCGCCGACGTCAACGTGGGCCCCGAGCCCGAAGGCGCCCCGATCGAGCAGCAGGGCCTGGGCTGGAAGTGCCCCTTCGGTTCCGGTAAGGGCAACGACACGGTCACCAGCGGGCTCGAGGTCATCTGGACCGGCACCAACAGCGAGTGGAGCAACCGCTACCTGGAGATCCTCTACGGCAACGAGTGGGAGCTGACCAAGAGCCCCGCCGGGGCCTGGCAGTTCGAGGCCAAGGACGCCGAGGCCACCATCCCCGATCCGTTCGGCGGTCCGCCGCGCAAGCCCACCATGCTGGTGACCGACGTCTCGATGCGCGTGGATCCGATCTACGGTGAGATCACCCGCCGTTGGCTCGACCATCCCGAAGAGATGGACGAGGCCTTCGCCAAGGCCTGGTACAAGCTGCTGCACCGAGACATGGGCCCGATCAGCCGCTACCTCGGCCCGTGGGTGGCCGAGCCGCAGCTGTGGCAGGATCCGGTGCCGGCCGTCGAGGGTGCGTTGGTCTCGGATGCCGAGGTCGCGGACCTGAAGGCGAAGGTCCTGGATTCCGGCCTGTCGATCCAGCAGCTGGTCAAGACGGCGTGGGCGTCGGCGTCGAGCTTCCGCGGCACCGACAAGCGCGGCGGCGCCAACGGCGCCCGGCTGCGTCTGGAGCCGCAGCGCAGCTGGGAGGTCAACGAGCCCTCCGAGCTGGCCAAGGTGCTGCCGGTGCTGGAGAAGATCCAGGACGAGTTCAACGGCAAGGCTTCTGCATCTGTCTCACTGGCCGACCTGATCATCATCGCGGGTAACGCGGCGATCGAAAAGGCCGCCAAGGACGGCGGTTTCGACATCACGGTGCCGTTCACCCCGGGCCGCACCGATGCCACCCAGGAACAGACCGACGTCGAGTCGTTCGCAGTGCTCGAACCGCAGGCCGACGGCTTCCGCAGCTTCGCCAAGGCGGGCGAGAAGGCTCAGCTGGAGCAGTTGCTGGTGGACAAGGCGTACTTCCTGGACCTCACCGCTCCGGAGATGACCGTCCTGATCGGCGGGTTGCGGGCACTGGGCGCCAACCATGGCGGCAGCAAGCACGGCGTGTTCACCGACTCCCCCGGTGTGCTGTCCACCGACTTCTTCGTCAACCTTCTGGACATGGGGACGAAGTGGAAGTCGGCGGAGACCGGGGAGAACGTCTACGAGGGCGTCGACCGGGCCACCGGCGAGAAGAAGTGGACCGCCACCGCCGCCGACCTGGTGTTCGGCTCCAACTCGGTGCTGCGTGCCATCGTCGAGGTGTACGCCCAGGACGACAACAAGGACAAGTTCGTCAACGATTTTGTCAAGGCGTGGGTCAAGGTGATGGAGGCCGACCGCTTCGACATCTGATCGACGACCGACTGACGCCCCGCGAGCATGCGTGCTCGCGGGGCGTTCTCGTTTGCTTTGTCGGTGCCGGTTCCCTAGTTTGCCGGCGAGCCCACAGAACTTACCCGCAAGTAATCTCTGCCCTGTTGAGCCGGGTCCACTGAGAAGTGTGTGACGACTGTTTCTTATCAAAGCATTAGCTGAATCGGGCTCCGTAGCGGGTGGGCGGCGATACCGTAGATCACAGTTCGGTCACCATCGGGAAACGAGGCTGTCAATGACTGCTGATATTCGTGCTTGCTCGCGCCACCTCGCCACCGTGGTCGCCGTCCGCGGGGACATCACCGCTGCCGACATCGAACCGGTGACGGCCCGGGTGCTGCGCTTCGTCCTGCCGGACACCTCCTTCGTGCTGGATCTCAGTGAGTCGACGTCCATCGCCGCCGAAGGCGCCGCACTCCTGGCCGCCGTTGATGACGCGTGTGCCGTTGCCGGCGTGGAATGGGCGCTGGTCAGCGCGGCGCCCGTGATGGCGCTGTTCGACGAGGACCTGCGGGACCGACTGCTGCCGGTGGTCGACAGCGTCGCCGACGCGCTCCATGATTTTGCCGACGCCGCGGCGGCCCGGCGCAGCATGCTGCTGCCACTGCTGCAACGCACGGCCTGACGGCGCGCCCCCTGCCTTCGAACATGTGACCGCCGTCCACGGTAAGGTCGTCTGGTCGCACTCCAGCAAGGGTTGCGCCGTCTGACCGGCTGTGACCGAAGGACCCTGATTTGTCGATGACTGCGCCGCACGTCCCGGATCCGGCGCCGGTCCTGCCCTACCATCCCTATGATCAGCGGCTGTCGCTGTTGCTCGTTGAGGATGACCGCGCCGATGCCGTTCTGGTCGAGGAACTGATCGCCGACACCGCCGCCGACATCGGGCTGGTGTGGGCACCGACAATGGCCGACGCCCAACGCGAACTGGCCGCCGCGCGGCCGGACTGTGTGCTGCTGGACCTGAACCTGCCCGATGCGGCCGGTATCACCGCGCTGGACCGGATCGCCGCCTTCGACTCCACCGTCCCGGTCATCGTCCTCACCGGGCTCAACGACGAACCCTTCGGAGTGTCCGCGGTGGCATCCGGCGCGCAGGACTATCTGGTCAAGGGCCGGGTCGAACCCGAGATGCTGCGCCGCGCGGTGCTCTATGCCATCGAGCGCAAGCGCGCCGAGCTCACTGCTGTGGAACTCCACGCCAGCCAGCTGCGGGCCTCGGAGAACGCCCGCCTGGAGCGCGGACTGTTGCCGTCGCCTCTGCTGCTCGACCACCCGGGGGTGGAGATCGTGGCGCAGTACCGTCCCAGCCGCGCGAATGCGCTGCTGGGGGGCGACTTCTACGACTTCGTCCAGACCCCGGACCGCACGGTGCACGTCATGATCGGCGATGTCGCCGGGCACGGTCCCGACGAGGCGGCGCTCGGGGTGGCGTTGCGGATTGCCTGGCGCACCCTGACGCTGGCCGGCCTGCGGGGGTCGGACCGCATGGGCCAGCTGGGCCGAATCCTGCACGCCGAACGCGCCACCAGGAAGATCTTCGCGACTGTGCTGAGCCTCGCGATCCCGCCGGACAGCCCCACCATCACCGCGGTGCGAGCCGGCCACCCCGGAATGCTGCTGCACGGCGGCGGCACCGTGGAGTGGGTGGAACCGCCGGGCGGACCCGCGCTGGGGCTGCGCAGCGGGTCGTGGGAAGCCACACAGGTCGCCCTGCCGCCCGGGTACGGGCTGGTGCTGCTCACCGACGGCCTGTTCGAGGGGCACTCTGGGCGCGGCAATGAACGCCTCGGCGAAGACGGCCTGCTGAAGCTGGCTCGCTCCTTCGCGGACCTGCGCGGTGCGGAGTTCGTCGACGCTCTCATCAACGGCGCCGAGGACCTGGCCCGCGACCACGGCGGACTCACCGACGACATCGCCGTGGTCCGCGTCGAGCGGGTCACCCGATGACCGAACCGCACACCCGATCCGACCGGATTCTCACGGTGCAGGGTTGGCTGAACCTGGTGCTGTCCGTCATGGGCCTGGTGGTCCTGGCCGGCGGTGTCGCGACGGTGCTGCTGCTGGGCCGCTCCGACCAGGTCACCGAGGAACTGACCGAGGACATCGGCCCCGCCCGCATCGCCGCGTATCAGCTGCAGGCAGCGCTGCGGGATCAGGAGACGGCAGTACGCGGTTACCTGATCGCCGCCGACCGCCAGTTCCTGGCCCCCTACTACGACGGTCAGCGGCTGGAAGCCGAAGCCGCCGCCGCCCTGCGCGAATCCGTCGGCGACCGCCCGGAGCTGATGGAGGACCTGACTGCCATCGAGGAGACCGCGGCCACCTGGCGCTCGGGGTACGCCGAGCCGGTGATCAGCACTGTCACCCCGGGAATCCCCGCGCTGGTGGACACCGCGACCGCCGAATCGGGCCGGGTGGCCTTCGACCGCCTGCGCGAGATGTTCTCCGTCCAGAACGCCAACCTGGTGCAGGCACGCCAAGCCGCCGCCGATGACCTGGACCGGGTGGACACCTGGCGCAACATCGTGCTGATCACGGTGGTGGTGGCCTTCCTGCTCACCGCGGGCCTGCTGGCGATCCTGGTGCGCAACGCCGTCACCCGGCCGTTGGCGATGCTGGCTGCCGCGTGCCGGCGCATCACCGATGGCGAATTCGCCGAACGCATTCCCCAAAGTGGCCCCCGCGACATCCGCGGGATTGCCAGCGACGTCGAGGACATGCGGCGGCGCATCGTCGAGGAACTCGAGACGTCCACCACCGCGCGCGCACGCCTGGCCGAACAGGCCGCCGAGCTCGACGAACAGGCGATCGAACTGCGCCGCTCCAACGCCGAACTCGAGCAGTTCGCCTACGTGGCCTCCCATGACCTGCAGGAGCCGCTGCGCAAGGTGGCGTCGTTCTGCCAGCTGCTGGAGAAGCGCTACGGCGACCAACTCGACGAGCGCGGCACCGAATACATCCGGTTCGCCGTCGACGGTGCCAAGCGGATGCAGCAGTTGATCAACGACCTGCTGGCCTTCTCCCGGGTGGGCAGGCTCAACGCCGCCCACGCCGACGTCGACCTTGCGGCCACCCTCGACGCCGGGCTGGCGAATCTGGCCGCCGCCGTCGAGGAGACCGGTGCCGAGATCGTCCGGCCCGCCACGCTGCCGCACCTGGTCGGTGATCCGACGCTGCTGGCGCTGTTGTGGCAGAACCTGATCGGCAATGCCATGAAGTTCCGCCGACCGGAAGCCGTGCCGCGGATCGTCATCGACTGCGCACCGGGTTCCGGGGAACGCGCCGGGTTCTGGGTGTTGTCGCTGACCGACAACGGGATCGGCATCGAGGCCGAGTTCGCCGACAAGGTATTCGTGATCTTCCAGCGCCTGCACGGACGCGACACCTACAGTGGCACCGGTATCGGTCTTGCGGTGTGCCGCAAGATCGTCGAACACCACGGCGGAACCATCTGGATCGACACGTCGTACACCGACGGAACACGTTTCTGCTTCACCCTGCCCGCCGAAACCCTGCCCGCCGAAACCCTGCCCGCCGAACCGGAAGGAAACCCCGCATGACAGACGAGGGTCGCGCGATCGACGTACTGCTCATCGAAGACGATCCCGGTGACGAGCTGATCACCCGGGAAGCGTTCGAGCACAACAAGATCAAGAACACCCTGCACGTCGCGCACGACGGTCAGGAGGGCCTGGACTTCCTGTACCGCCGGGGCCCGTTCGAGGGCGCACCGCGGCCCGACCTGATCCTGCTGGATCTGAACCTGCCCAAGTACGACGGTCGTCAGCTGCTGGAGAAGATCAAGTCCGACGCCGAACTGTCGTTGATCCCGGTGGTCGTGCTCACCACCTCCTCCGCCGAGGAGGACATTCTGCGCAGCTACAAACTGCACGCCAACGCCTACGTGACCAAGCCCGTGGACCTGGACCAGTTCATGAACGCCGTCCGTCAGATCGACGAGTTCTTCGTCCAGGTCGTCCGGCTGCCCAAGTACTGAGTCGCCATGCCGTCCATCCTGACCGTGAACATCGCGGCTGCGCGCGTGAACCCGGACAAGCCCGACCTGTCCACCGGTATCGACAAGCGGCCCACCGGAGACCCGGTCGAGGTGCGCGAGCCCGGCCCGCGCCGCGGTGGTCTGGGCAGCGGGCTGGTGGGCGACCTGATCGGCAACCCCAAGTTCCACGGCGGTGACGATCAGGCCGTTTACGCCTACGCCCGCGAGGATCTCGACGCCTGGCAGATCGAACTCGGCCGGGAGCTGCCCAACGGCATCTTCGGCGAGAACTTCACCACCTGCGGGCTCGACGTGACGGGGGCGCGGATCGGGGAACGCTGGCAGGTGGGCTCCCACGGCCTCGTCCTCGAGGTCACCTCGCCGCGGACGCCGTGCCGCACCTTCGCCAAGTTCCTCGACATCCGGGGCTGGATGAAGACGTTCACCGAAGCCGCCACCCCGGGCGCCTATCTGCGGGTGATCCACCCGGGCACGGTGCAGGCCGGCGACGAAGTGGAACTGGTGAGTCGCCCGGACCACGAGATCACGGTGGGCATGGTGTTCCGCGCGATCATGGGCGAACCCGAGCTGCTGCCGCACCTCCTGGTTGCCGATGCATTGCCGGACAAGATCAAGCAGAAGGCCGGCAGGCACGCCTGACCCGGGTGCGCGTCAGGACCACTCGAAGTGCTGGTAGTCCTTCGGTGTTCGCCAGTTGCCGCCCCAGGTCCAGCCGTGATCGGTGAAGGCGCGCACGGCGGCATCACCGTCCTTGAGCAGCCCGGGGTCGATGCGGTTGCGGTCGACGAACACCTCGGCGTTGGCCGGCTGATAAGCCCCGGTGCGGTCGATGTAGGGGTTGAAGCGGGGATTGATGTCGATGGCCTGACCGTAGGCGTGATAGGACCAGCTGCCCGAGCCGGGAATGTCGCGACAGTTGAAGGCCGAGGTGTTGTTGTCGCGCATCGACAGTTCGTCGTCGGCGTTGGGATAGTTCTCGACGGTGCGCATGCGTTCGATCGGGAAGCCCAGCCGGTAGAGCCGGTCGAACGCCGCGATCACCGCGTCGGTCAGGTCCTGGTGCACCACCAGTTGCCCGCGGTGGGTCTGCAGGTCCAGCCCCAGATAGTCGAGTTCGACCAGCCGCAGCTGCTCGGGTGGCACCGGGCAGCCGGGTCGCCAGGTGGCGCCGAGTTGCTCTGCGGTGACGGGTGACACGGTGGCCGGCTGGGCGTGCGCAACCGGTGCCGCGAGACACCCGATGGCGATCAGCAGGCTAGTGGCAGCCGCCAGCGTTGTGGTCCTCACCGTATTCATCGTGCCAGCGCCACCACTGATACGGCGGGGACTGCGGCGTGCCTGCCGGTGAATCCTCCCACTGCTCCTGGCGACCCAGCGCTGTGATGTCGAGATAACTCCAGGTGGAGCCCAGTGCCTCGTCACCGCGGTTGTTGATGAAATAGGTCCGGTAGATGCGACCGTCCTCGCGGATGAAGGCGTTGGTGCCGTGCCAGAGATCCACCCCGAAGTCGGCGTCGAAGCTGTCGGTGAGGGTGAACCACGGCATGGCCCAACCCATCCGCTGCCTGACCCGGGCGATGTCCGCCTGGGCGCCCCGGGAGACGAACACCAGAGTGGTGTCGCGGGCGTTGAGGTGGGCCAGGTTGCCGACGTGGTCGGCCACCATCGAGCACCCGACGCAGGGACGGTCGGGCCAGCCGTGCACATCGTCGTCGAAGAAGGCGCGGTAGACCACGAGCTGGCGGCGACCGTCGAACAGATCACCCAGGGTGGCCGGTCCGTCGGGGCCGTCGAAACGGTAGGGCCGGGTCACTTCCAGCCACGGCATCCGACGGCGTTTGGCAGCCAGTGCGTCACGCGCCCGGGTCAGCGCTTTCTCCTCGATCAGCAGCTGCTGCCAGGCCGCCTCCCACTCCTGTTGGCCCACAACGGTTCTGGTGGTCATGCCGCCACCCCGGCTGCTTCCAGGCCGCTCTTGAGATTGGACAGCTTCCACGGCCAGCCCCCCGAGATCAACGGGCGCACCACGCTGCCCGGGGGGAACCCGGCATGCACCACGGTGAGTTTGACCTGGTCCTCGACGTGAACGAGTTCGAAGGTGACCGTGGAGCGCGGCTCGGTGGCGGCCTGTTCGACCACGCCTGCGTCGATGCCCTTGGCGGTGGCTATCTCAGGCACGAAGGTGTGGAAGGTGACCGACAGCCGGGTGTAGGGCTGGTAGTCGAGTACCACCTGCTCGGGGTTGCGGATGTCGAGTTGCCCGTCGCACCAGGCGTAGGTGGAACCGACGTCCCACTTCTCGGTGACCAGCGCGTGCCCCAGGTAGCGCTGGGAGAACACCGGGTCCGTGAGCGCCTGCCAGAGCCGCTCTGGTGTTGTTCTGATGTAGGTTGTGTACACGAAATCTGTTGTCTGGGTCATGGTTTCACCTTCCAGTGCGGTCTTGAGGTCGGCCAAGGCCTGCACGCGGGCCCGGTCGTAACGGCGGATCCAGCGATCGGCGATCGCGTTGATGGGTTCGGCGTTGACGTAGTGCAGCTTTTCCCGGCCCTGCCTGCGGGTGCTGATGAGGTTGGCCGCTTCGAGCACGGCGAGGTGTTTGCTGACCGATTGCCGGGCCATCGCCAGGCCGCTGCACAGCTCGGTCAGGGTCTGCCCGGTTCGCTCGTCGAGACTGTCCAGCAGGGCGCGCCGGCTGGGGTCGGCCAACGCTTTGAACACCTCGTCCATACGGGAGGACAATATGCAGCCATGTGGCTGCATGTCAAGGGTGGTGTTGAATTCCACCATGGGAACTCGCTGGACCGGAACCGATGCACCCCGCGGAGACGACTACGACCGTCGATGGCGCCGGCTGGCTCGGGCCGGCCAGAACGTCCACGGCGAAGCCGACCTGGCGCAGCACCTGCTGCAGGAGACCGGCGGCACACGCGTCCTGGACGCCGGCTGCGGAACCGGAAGGGTGGCAATCGAATTGGCTGCCCGCGGGTACAGCACGCTGGGCGTGGACGCCGACGAGGGCATGCTGACCGCCGCCCGGTCGAAGGCACCCGGCCTGAGCTGGGTTCTGGGCGACCTGAGCACGTGGGAAGCGCCCGAACCCGTCGACCTGGCCCTGCTCGCCGGCAATGTGATGATCTACCTGGCGCCCGGTTCCGAAGCCGCAGTGCTGCAGCGAATGGCGGCCACGGTGGTCGACGGTGGCCTGGTGGTTGCCGGCTTCACCCTGCGCCCGGACCGCCTGGGGCTCAGCGACTACGACCGCCACGCCGAGGCGGCGGGCCTGACCCCGGTACACCGCTGGGCGACGTGGGACCGGGCGCCGTTCACCGGCGGCGACTACTCGGTCTCGGTGCACCGCAAGTGAACTCCGCCCTCCCCCAGCCGGATCCCGCGCTCCCCCACCTTGCCGACGTGGTCCCGGGGGTGCTGGCCGCCATGGGCGTCGGCGGTCTGGACTCCCCGCTGTCCTTCGGAGAGGTGTCGGGTGCCTGCGTCCTGCTGGTCGACGGGCTGGGTGCGGATCTGCTGGACGCCCACGCCGCCGACGCGCCCACCCTGGCCGCGCTGCGCAGCAGCAGTCTGCAGGTGGGCTTCCCGTCCACCACCGCTGCCGGGCTCGCCGCCGTCGGCACCGGCCGGCGCTCCGGGCAACACGGGATGGTCGGCTACACGTTCCGGGTGCCCGGCACCGGGGTGATCAACGCGTTGCGCTGGCGCCCCCATCCGTGGGGTGCCGACCTGCGCGAGCAGCTGATTCCCGAAGAGGTGCAACCACTTCCGACCACATTCGAGACCGCCGCGATGGCCGGGGTGGCGGTCAGCGTCGTCTCGGCAGCGGAGTTCACCGACTCGGGCCTGACCCGGGCGGTGCTGCGCGGCGGTCGCTACGTCGGGGTGCACGCCCTCGGTGACCTGGCCGCCACCGTCGCCCAGGTGATCGACGACGGCGGCTTCTGCTACGGCTACCACGCAGATCTGGACCTGGTGGGCCATCTGCACGGCCCCGGGTCCCGGGCCTGGCGGCTGCAGCTACGACAGGTGGACCGGCTGGTGGAATCCGTGGTCGAGGCACTGCCGCCGGGCGGTCTGCTGGCGGTGGTGGCCGACCACGGGATGGTCACAGCCGACCCGGAGACCACGCTGGACATCGACGCGGCACCGGAACTGCTGGACGGGGTCGAGGACATCGCCGGTGAACCCCGCGCCCGGCACGTCTATGTCCGGGCAGGTGCGGCCGCCGACGTGGGCCAGACCTGGTCGGCCGTCGTCGCCGACCGGGCCTGGGTACTCACCCGCGACCAGGCCATCACCGCCGGCTGGTTCGGCCCGCAGGTCAGCGCCCGGGTGGCCGCCCGGATCGGCGACCTGGTGGTGGCGGCCAGGGACTCTGCGGCGATGGTGCGGCGCACCGTCGAACCACTGGAATCGGCGCTGCTGGGCCACCACGGCTCGCTGACCTCCGCCGAGCAACGGGTGCCGCTGCTGCTGGCCCGCGGCCGGCTCGGTTAGGGTCTGCGCCGTGATCGTGCTGCTGCCACCCTCGGAAACCAAACAGCCCGACGGGGACGGGCCGCCGCTGGACCTCGACAGCCTGGCCACCGCGGAGCTGACCCCGCTGCGCGCCGAGCTGATCGACGAGCTGGTGACCCTGGCAGCCGACCGGCCCGCCAGCCGCGCCGCGCTGGGCATCTCCGCCGCCCAGGACGCCGAAATCGACCGCAACGCCGCCCTGCGCACCGCCCCGACGATGCCCGCGATCCACCGCTATACCGGCGTGCTGTACGACGCACTGGATGTCGGATCCCTGCGGGGTGCCGCGGCGGCGCGCGCAAGCGCCCGGCTGGCCGTCGGCTCCGCACTGTTCGGCCTGCTGCGCGCCGATGACCAGGTACCCGCCTACCGGCTCTCGGCCGGATCGAAATTGCCCGGTAGACCCACGTTGTCGGCCCGTTGGCGGCCGGTGCTGGAGCCCGCGCTGGCCCAGCTGGCCGATCGCGAGCTGGTGGTGGATCTGCGGTCCGGGTCGTACGCGGGTCTCGGCCGGCTACCCGCCGCGGTACGGGTGGATGTGCTGGCCGAGCATCCGGACGGGCACCGCAGCGTGGTGAGCCATTTCAACAAGGCGCACAAGGGCCGACTGGCCCGGGCGCTGGTCTCCTCGCGGGCCGAGCCCACCGATGCCGCCGGGGTGGCCGCCGTGGCCCGCCGCGCCGGGATGCGAATGGAGCGCAGCGGAAACGAGCTCACCGTGGTGATCCCCGCCTGACGGCAGCTCCGGCTGATCTCCAGCTGTTCTCCACACAAGCTCCAAGCTCGCGCCGCGCCGACCGCGCAGGATCAACCACATGCGAATCCAGAAACCTGTGTTGTCGATCTCCGCGGTTGCCGTGGTGGGTGCCGGACTGTGGCTGGCCAACGTCGCCGCCGATCCCGGCTCCGGCCCCGAGCTGGCATCGCCCCCGCCGTCGCCCGCCGCCGCCACCCTCACCACGGTCGCGCCCGCACCCCCTCCGCCACCGGTGCAGCAGTTCCCCACGGCGGCAACCTATTCTGGAACGGTCACCACACAAGGGGCGCCGATCGCCGTGGACATCACCGTCACCGACGGCACCGCCCGTGCCTACGTCTGCGACGGCGCGGCGATCGAGACCTGGATGTCCGGCACCGTCAGCGGCAATGTGATGAAGCTGGCCAGTGCCGACGGCACCATCGACGCGACGCTGCGCGACGCCACCGTGACCGGGACCCTGACCATCGGCGAGAAAAGCTGGGCGCTCACGGCACCGCAGGTGACCGATGCGCAGTGAGCTGGACCCCGACGCTCCCACCCAGCGTGCGCCCGTGGTCGGTGCGTCGCAGGCGGCCGTGCTGGGTACCGTCCTGATCGGGGCGGCAGTGGCAGTGGGACTCGGGGTCTTCGCCAAGGTGCACGAGCCCCGCTTCTTCGCGGTGAACGTGGCCGGATTCTCCAGCCCCACCGCGGTGAAGTCGTGGCTGGCCACCCTGGCGATGGCCCTGGGGGTGTTCCAGATGCTCTCGGCGCTGGCGATGTACCGGCTGCTGCCCCCCACCCGGACCCCGACCTGGCTGCGGCCCGCCCACGTCTGGTCCGGCCGGGTGGCCGTGCTGGCCAGCCTGCCGGTGGCGGTGCACTGCCTCTACGCGCTGGGCTTCCAGGCCTCCGACAGCCGGGTGCTGTTCCACTCCCTGTTCGGGTGCCTGTTCTACGGCGTCTTCGTGACCAAGATGCTGCTGCTGACCAAGCCGGGATTGCGGCCCTGGGTGCTCCCGGTCGCCGGCGGTCTGCTGTTCTTCGCGCTGGTGTACACCTGGCTGACCTCGGCGCTGTGGTTTTTCCAACTCAAAGGACTGACGCTGTGAGCACAGACGACAACAATCCCACCATGGACATCCCCGCCCTCAGGATCACCCGCCCCCGCTTCCTCGCCGCCCTCGGCCTCGGGGGTGCTGCCGCCACGCTGGCCGCGTGCAGTACCTACTCCGAGCAGTCGGCACCCTCGTCGTCGGGAGAGGCCGCCACCCCCGCGGCCCCGAGCGGATCGCAGGCTTTGGCGGCAACGGATCAGGTGCCGGTGGGCTCGGGCATCATCGTCGACGACGTGGTGCTCACCCAGCCGGTGGCCGGCGAGTTCAAAGGCTTCTCCAACATCTGCACCCACACCGGGTGCACGCTCAACGAAGTCGCCGACGGCACCATCAACTGCCCCTGCCACGGCAGCAAGTTCAACCTCGACGGCACCGTCGCCCGTGGGCCGGCGAGCCGACCGCTGGATCCCGCAGCCATTGTGGTGGAAGGCAATTCAATCCTGGCCGGGTGACAGGTTGGCCAGCACGGCGGCCGTGGTGTCCGCGGCCGTCATGCAGGTGAAATGATCACCGGCCGACTCGACGACGCGCACGCCTGCGTTGACCTCGCGCAGCGCCGCCACCGTCGCCGCCGGCACCACCTGCGGACCCGGCGCTATGGCCCGCACCACCGCAGCCGACATGGTCAACGCCCGCCAGTACGGGCTCCAGTCCCGCGGCCAGCGTTGCCCCAGATCTTCCTGGGCGGCCTGCCACGACGTCGTGGGTGCCCAGCGACCGTCGGGCAACTGGGCCAGTTCGTAGCGGTAGAACTCTTCCCAGTAGTCCGACCACGGCGCGATGTGTCCCGCAGCCCGCACCGCCGCCAGATACTCCTGCGGGTCATCGACGGTGCTCTGCAGCCGGGCCAGCCCGTCGCGGATCGGCACCAGCGCTGCCGGATCCGTCGGTCCCGCGTGGTCGATCAGCGTGATGCTGTGCAGCCGATCCCCGTCGTCGCGGGCGACCTGCATGGCGATGAGAGCGCCCAGTGACCAACCGATCAGGTCGAAGGTATGCGCTCCCAGCACGTCGGCCAGCGCGCGGACGTCGGCGGCGTGGCTCGCCAGACCGTAGGTGCCGGTGGTGGTGATCTCGCTGCGGCCGGTACCGCGCAGATCGAAGGCCACCGCCCGTCGGCCCGTGGCCGCGACCGCTTCACCGAGGTGCGTGTAGGCGGTCAGATTCGCCGCCAGCCCGGGCACACACAGCACCAGTGGCGTCGCCGGGTCACCCCAGCTGCGGATGCGGATCCGGCCCGACGGCAGGAGCAGGTCGTCGTCCATCCGGGCAATGTACTTGACCCCAGAAACGATCACGGGTCGTCGCCGGGGTCGATGATCCGTTCACCGGTGGTGGAGGTTGTTGGTGCGGGATCGCCCGCAGTCGAGGTGTGGGGGCGGTATCCACTCGGTGACACCGTCCTCGGGGCGGTTGCGGGTGGTCCAGCCGGTGGTCTCGACCATGCGGTAGTTGGGCCCGCACGCCAGGGTGAGGTCGTTGATGTCGGTGCGGCCGCCGTCCTTCCAGTCCTGGTTGGCGTGATGCACCTGGCAGCGGTACGCACTGGCGGTACACCCGGGCATGGTGCAGCCCCGGTGTTTGGCGAGCAGCATCAACCGCTGGGCGAGGGTCGCGGTCCTCTTGGCTCGGCCCAGGTGCAGGGGTAGGCCGTTGCCGTCGAACAGCGCCAGCCACGGGCGGGAGTGGGCGGCGAACTTGAGCACGTCGGCGATCGGCAGCCTCGTGCCGCCGGCGGTCAACCCGTGGCCGGTGCCCTTCTCCAGATCGGTCAGGCTGACGGTGATCGCGACATTCGCCGGTAATCCGTTGATGGTCCCGGTCGGCTTCGTGGTGAGCATGCGTTGGCACAGGGCGAGCAGAGCGTCGTGGTTGCGTTTGCCGGCGGTGCGGGTGTCGTTGCGTATCTGCTCGTCGGTGGGTTCACCGTCAAGGCAGGGGGTTTCGTCGGCGAGGTTGCACATCCCCGGGGCGGCGTTGCTTGCCGACCCGGATGTAGGCCAGGGCTTGGCGGTCCTCATCGGAGAGTTCGCCGTCCTGGTTGAGCAGGTAGAGCATGTGCGCGGCGGCGGCGCGGAACTCGGCGGGTCCGAGTTCGCAGGCATGCTGGGCCAACTGGACCTCGGCATTCTTCCGGGTCTGGAAGTCCACGAAGCCGGGCAGCTTGCGGAAGAACCACCGGACATGCTTGATGTGCTCGGCGCCGATCAACCCCTGCGCCTGACCGCGCGCAAACCCCGGCATTGTGGGCGCCATGGGCTCACCGGTCAGCGAGGTCCGCGGCCCCAACAACGCCGCGTCATCAAGCCGGCGGTGCGCTTCCGAGGTGGAGATCCGTAGCCGCTGCGACAGCACTGCGGCGTAATTCTTGGCGCCCAGGGAGATCGGTGAGCTTTGGGAGGTGATCCTTTGATACACCCGGTGATCGAGCACCGGCTGCGCGCGGGTGATGGGTTCGCGCCGCTGCTGCAGCGCCAACAACTCGGCATCGGAGAATGCGTCGATCGACAACCGATTCATCCGGGCGGTCAGCTCTTCGATCTGCGCCAGGGCAGCCAGCATCGCCTCCCGGTCTGCGACAGGTGACGTTCCCATGCCTAGAACATATAGGCGACCACCGACATTTAGATTGAGTGAGTGCTCGCGGACAGCCAGGCTACCGACTGGAACCTTCTGGGATTCCTGATTTCTGAGTGGCTGTCGCGGCACAACCTGCGCGATTCTGGTGTCCCTGTTCGGGAACTTGGAGCCGACTGATGGTTGGACTCCTGCTTATGGAATGTCTGGGCTATGCCAGCCTCGATCGCAGGTTAACCACCCACTTGATCGAAAGGACATGGCATGGAACTGATCCTAGGCATTGATGTCGCCTGCAGGGCTGCTCATCAAGCGTCCCTGGCGCGCCCTGACGGGACCTTCGTCTGGACAGGTCGGCGATTCTTCACTCGCCCCGATGAACTCGAGAAGCTCTGGACCGCTTGCGGACTAAAGAAGCGCGACACCGTACGCATCATCATGGAACCCACCCGCAACGCCTGGGCGCCGTTGGCATCGTGGTTCCGCCACCGAGGTGCACGAGTGTCCATGGTTCCCACGACGCAATCTGCCGATCTACGAGCCTATTACTCCAAACACGCCAAAAACGACCACCTCGACTCCAAAATGCTGGCCCGGCTGCCACTCCTGCACCCGAAGGATTGCGCGATCACACCGGCGGCGGCCCGGCTGAGCCACTGCGCCGGATCGTCAAAATCCGATCATCCATCGTCAAACGCCGCACCGCGGTCTTTCAACGCCTCGATGCCCAACTGGAGTTGCTCGGCCCGGCCTGGTACGACGCCTTGAGTGCCCGATTCGGCAAGACCGCCCTAGAACTGCTGGCCCGCTACGCCGATCCCAACACAGTGATCCGCCTCGGACATGCACGGCTGACCCGATTCCTGATCCGCCACTCCCGCGGCGCCTGGCGTGAAACCTACGCCACCGCGATCCTCGCTGCAGCTCGGGAATCGTTGCAGCTGTGGGGCTCTGGCGACGACGCGCGCATCGATTTCGCCGAGTTGGCCGCCGATATCGCCGTAGAAGCCGAACAAGCCCTTGCGTTGACCGAACAAATCGACGACCTCGATGAACGAGCCGCCAACCTCTACGCCGAAGCCGACCCCAACGGCATCATCGCCTCCGCGCCCGGCGTCGGTCCGATCATTGGCGCCGTCATCGCCGGCCGTCTCGGGGACCCCCACCGATTCCACTCGTTAGCTGCCATCCGCGCCTACTCCGGGCTGATTCCCAAGCTCAACCAGTCCGGGCAAACCCATCAACAGACCGGATTGACCAAGGCCGGCGATCCGCTGCTGCGGGAAGCGCTCTTCGCCGCCGCCGATCATGCCCGCAAGACCGATCCCCAGTTGGCCGCCAAGTACAAACGGCTCATGCAAACCGAGCGTCATCATGACTCAGCGCTCTGCCACATCGCCACCATACTGCTGACCCGTATCGCCACCTGCCTCCGCACAGGTCAGCCCTACAAAATGCGGGATATCGACGGCCGACCCATCCACGCTGACGAAGGCCGAAAATTGGTCACCGCCCACCACCGCGTCGACCAGAAGATTCGAGTCAAGGCCGCCGACACCCGCCGCACACAGCGACTCAAAGGAAGGACGGGCCGGGGACAACAGGAGTCGCCAAGCGCTCCAATCCACCGGCCCGTCAACCACAGTCTAGAAGCCGCCTCATGACTTGACATCGCTTAGGAACTCAGAAAATGCGCCGATGTTGCATCAGATACTCAAGTGACACAGGGGATTTCACGTATCGGGGATACCAGCTGGGCCTCGGCCGCGAGAACTCGCACCGAGCCCGCGTTCGTGGCCCGCCGGTATCCTCAGCGAGTGGACTTCGTTACCGCACTCGAACTCGCCGATGTGGACGCGCTGGGGCAGGCGCAGCTGGTGGCCGCCCGCGAGGTGTCCGCGAAAGAACTCCTGGAGGCGGCCCTGCTCCGGCTGGAGGCCGCCCGGGGGCTCAACGCGGTGATCGCCGATCTGTTCGACCGGGCCCGCGAGGCGGCGGGCGCGTTGGAAGTGTCCGGACCGCTGGCCGGAGTTCCCTTCCTGCTCAAGGATCTGGGGGCGTCGCTGGCGGGGACCCCGGAGGCGATGGGCTCGCGGGCGCTGCGCAGCCACGTCTCCGCCGAGACGTCCTGGGTGGTGCAGCGGTACCTGGACGCGGGGCTGGTGGTGTTCGGCAAGACCAACACCCCGGAATGGGGCAACCACTGCACCACCGAACCGTCACTGTTCGGGCCCACCGTGAACCCCTGGTCCCCCGACGTCACGCCAGGCGGCTCCAGCGGTGGATCGGCTGCGGCCGTCGCCGCCGGTGTGGTACCGGCCGCGTCCGGCGGTGACGGCACCGGCTCGATCCGCGTGCCCGCGTCGTGCTGTGGGCTGGTGGGCCTCAAACCCCGCCGGGGCCGGTCCTCCTTTGCCCCCGACAGCGGTCATGGGCTCGAGGGTCTGGTCAACGGCCACGCGTTGACCCGGACCGTCCGCGACAGTGCCGCGCTGCTGGACGTGATCGCTGGCTCGGCGCCCGGTGATCCGTACACGGCGCCGTTGCCCAGCGGCGGCTTCCTGGCGGCGCTGGCGGACCCCGCGTCCGGGGTGCGGATCGCAGTCTCGACGGAGTCGCCGTTCCCCGGGCCGGTCACCGATCCTCAGGTGGTCGCCACTGTGGAGAACACCGCGCGGCTGCTGGGCGAGCTCGGCCACCATGTGGAGCCGGCCGCCCCGAGCGTGGACGCCGATGCGGTGGCCGACGCGATCGCGGTGCTGCACAACGTGAGCAACGCACAACTTCACGCGCTCGCCACCGATGTGCTGGGCCGGGCGCCCCGTGAGGACGAATTCGAGCCGAGCACCTGGGTGATGGTGCGCGAAGGATTTGTGACCACCGGGGTGGAGTACGCCGGCGCCATCGAGACCGTGCATGCGCAGACCCGGCGGTTCGCCGCAGGGATGACGGGTTTCGACGTGCTGTTGGTGCCCACACTGCTGACCCCGCCGCCGGGGTACGGGTTGCTGGACCAGCCTCGGGGCACCACCCGCGCGTTCTTCGACGTCGAGTTCGCCACGACGGGGTGGACCTCGCTGGCCAACGTGACCGGGTGGGCGGCGATCTCCCTGCCGCTGGGAATGACGGCGGACGGGCTGCCGATCGGGGTGCAGCTGATGGCGCCGGATGAGACGGTGTTGTTGGGGCTGGCCGCGCAACTCGAGCAGGCGGCCCCGTGGCGCGACCGGAAACCGCCGGCCTGGGTGGGCTGAGACGGCGTGCGAGACTGTGCGGATGGTTCCCGCGATCGAACGCCCGAAGTTGGAGGGCAACATCGCCGTTGGCCCGCGGCGGCGACTCGGTTTCGCCGAATTCGGTGATCCGCAGGGCCGGGCGGTTTTCTGGTTGCACGGCACTCCCGGGGCGCGACGCCAGATTCCCACGGAGGCCCGCGTCTTCGCCGAGCAGCAGGGCATCCGGTTGATCGGGATCGACCGCCCTGGCATCGGTTCGTCAACGCCGTTCCAGTACGCCAATGTAGGCGAGTTTGCCTACGACCTGGAGACCATCGCGAACACACTGGGCATCGGCAAGTTCGTCGTGGTGGGGCTCTCGGGCGGCGGGCCTTACACCCTGGGTTGTGCTGCGGCACTACCCGATCGGGTGCTGGCGGTCGGGGTGCTCGGCGGGGTGGCGCCGACGGTCGGGCCCGACGCGATCGGTGGTGGCGTGATGGGCTTCGGTACCACCGTGGCGCCGTTGCTCGAAGTGGCCGGGTTCCCGTTGAGGATGGCTGCCACCGCGCTGGTCCAGCTGGCCCGGCCGATCGCCACGCCTGCGCTGTACCTCTACGCCCGGGTGTCACCGGAAGCGGACCGCCGACTGCTGGTGCGCCCGGAGTTTCGTGCCATGTTCCTCGATGACCTGCTCAACGGCAGCCGCAAACAGCTGGCGGCGCCGTTCGCCGATGTGGTGGTGTTCGCCCGGGACTGGGGTTTCCGGCTCGACGAGGTGAAGGTTCCGGTGCGGTGGTGGCACGGCGACAAAGACCACATCGTGCCGTTCGCACACGGCGAGCACGTGGTATCCCGATTGCCGGACGCCCAGTTGTTCCCGCTGGCCGGCGAGAGCCACCTGGCCGGGCTGGGCCGCGCCGAGGACATCCTGCGCACCATGCTCGATCTATGGGATGAGCAACTGCCGCAACAGATGTAGGGCGATGGTGGTGGAGCGTTCCCGGATGTCGGCACGCTCGCCGGGCATCAGCCTGGTCACGGTACGGCCCCGGCCGTCGGCGGTCTGCACGCTGAAGCACACCGTACCCACCGGCTTGTCCTCGGTACCGCCGCCGGGCCCGGCGATGCCGGTGATGGCCACCGCGGTGTCGGCACCGAAGCGGCTGAGCGCACCGCGGGCCATGGCGTCGGCCACCGGCTCGGACACCGCGCCGTGTTCGTCGATCAGCTTCGGATCCACCTGCAGCAGTTGTGCTTTGGCGGAGTTGGCGTAGGCCACCACCGAACCCAGCAGGTAGGCCGAGCAACCGGGCTGATCGGCCAGCCGGGCGGCCAGCAGGCCCGCGGTGCAGGACTCGGCGGTGGCGATGGTGCGCCCGGCCAGCAGTCCGGCCACCTGCTCGTCGATCAGGGCGCCGTCGGTGGAGAACACCTCGGCGGCGTGCCGCCGCTGCAGCAGGTCGAGCAGCTCGGCGTACACCGGGGCGGCGTCGGGCTCGTAGCGGGTGACGATCTCGAGTTCGCCGCGGCGCAGGCACGTCGTGATCTCCAGCCGGTCGAATCCGGCCACCTCGGACTCTGCGTCGCGCAGGGTCTCGGCCAGCGCGGATTCCGGCAGCCCGAACATCCGGACGGTGCCCTGCTGGTAATGGGTGCGCCCGGCGATGGCCTGCTGCACCTCGGGCGTCTGCACGGCCGCGCGCCACATGGGTTGCAATTCCCTTGGCGGGCCGGGCAGTACGACCACCGTGGGGGCGCCCGTCACCACCACGCCGGGGGCCGTGCCCACCGGCGGGAGCACTGCGGCGCCGGCGGGGATCAGCGCCTGCTTGCGGTTGGCTGCCATCACCGCCTCGAAGTCGAGGTTGTGCCCACGGGCGGCGTTGAGCTTGCGGAGGATACCGGCGATGGTGTCTTCGAGCTCCGGGTCCAAGATCAGGTCCCGTCCGCAGAATGCCGCCACCACCGCCACCGTCATGTCGTCGGCGGTGGGACCCAGCCCGCCACTGGTGATGATCAGGTCCACCCCGTCGGCGGCCAAAAAGCGCAGCTGGGCCTCGATGTCCTGCGGCCGGTCGCCACACAGCGTGATGTGTGCCAGTTCGATCCCGAGTTCCAGCAGCTGGTCTGCCAGCCACGGCCCGTTGCGGTCCTGCACCCGCCCGGTCAGAACCTCTGTCCCCGTCACCACGATGCCCGCGCGTACCGTCACGCAGCGAGCCTACGCACGTTCAGCGCGGCGCTGCTCCGGGTGCCCGGACCACCATGGGCACCGCCGGGAAGTAAGCCGCCATCTCGCTGCGGCAGCGACGCAGTGCGGCGGTGCCGTAGCCCTTCTGGCGATGGTCGGGATGGATCCAGATGCGGACGTTGACCTCCCCGTCCACGAGCTCGCCGAAGGCCATCCCGACCTTCTGGCTGCCCTCCAGTGCGACGAACCACGCGGCCTCCTCGGCGCGCACCCGTGCGCTCGCAGCGCGGATCTCGTCGTCCAGACCTGCCGCCGGAGCGCCGGAACCGTCACCGGCAGAACCGATGTCCTGGGTGCGCGTGGCGAAGATGTCACGGTCGGTGTCCCCGTCGAAGGGGCGCAGGGTGAGGCTCTCGTCCAGGCTGGCGGGGCGCTCGCCCAGGGTGAAGGTCAGCTGGCTGTTGTCGTCGTCGAGTTCTTTGGCGATGGTGCGCCGCGACTGGCGGGTCAGCCGGTCGAACGACAGTCCAGCCACCGCCTCGGCCCCGCGGACGGAGATGTCCAGCAGCTTGGCGATGCGGGCCACCGCATCGGGGTGGTCTTCGGCGTCGACGATCACGTCGAGTACCTCGTGGCGCCGGTCCAGTGCCGTCAACAGGGCCTTGGAGATCTCGCGCCGCATCGTGGCGATGTCGTGGTCGGTCATGTCGCAAGAGTAATCAGCAATTCGTGATTTGCCAGACCATCACCATCTCGGAGGTCGACACTGAAGACATGCGATCACCCGCCCGCCGACGCAGCGCGGCGCTGGTCGCCGCGGCGGTGCTGGTCGCGGCGCAGGCCGCGTGCGGCGGTGTGGCGCCCGCGCCGCCTCCGCCGGCTCCGCCGCCACCCCGGGTGGCCGTCGCGCTGGTCACCCACCAGGCACCCGGGGACACCTTCTGGGACCTGGTGCGCCGGGGTGCGCAGACCGCCGCCGACAAGGACGGCATCGACCTGCGGTACCTGCATGACCCCGATCCGGTGCAGCAGGCGCGCCAGGTCGACGAGGCGACGCGCCAGGGCGTGGCGGGCATCGCGGTCACGCTCGCCGACCCGGACGTGCTGGCGCCGGCGGTGCACCGGGTCGTCGACGCGGGTGTCCCGGTGGTGGCCGTGAACACCGGCATCGACACCTGGCGCGAAGTGGGTGCGGTTGCCTACTTCGGGCAGGACGACCTGGTGGCGGGCCGGGAGGTCGGCAAACTGCTGCAGCACGAGGGGGCGCGCGCCGTGCTCTGCGTCGTGCAGGCCCGGGCGCATGTCGGACTGGAGGCCCGTTGTGACGGCGCGGCGCAGACGTTCCCCGGCCCGGTGCACAAGCTCTATGTCGACGGGACCCGGCCGCCGGCGGTGAAGGCGGACCTGGTGTCCACACTGCAGCGCGACCGGTCCGTCGACCGGGTGCTGACCCTGGGTGCTCCGGTCGCCCTGACCGCTCTGCAGGCCGTCGGCGAAGCCAACAGCTACGCGAAGGTGGTCACCTTCGACACCAACCCCGGAGTGTTGGACGCGGTGGAATTGGGTGTCATCGGCTGGGCCGTGGATCAGCAGCCGTTTTTGCAGGGCTATCTGGCCGTCAGTGCGTTGTGGCTGTACCTGACCAACGGCAACGTCATCGGCGGCGGCCTGCCGACGCTGACCGGGCCGTCGTTCGTCGACGAATCCAACGTGGCGACGGTGGCGCAGCGGGCCCAGGCGGGCACCCGCTGACCGTCAGCAGGTGGCCTTGTACTCGTACTGGTCGGCTTTGTCGTTCTCCCCTTCCCGGACGGTCACCAGCTCGGTGGTGACGGTCGGTTCAACCTGCTCGCCGTCCAGAAGGGCCTTGAGGGTCTGCATCGCCACGGCGCCTTGTTCCGTAGGGTTCTGCGCGATGAGGGCCTGGATGGAGCCGTTCTTCAACGCATTCACCTCGGCAGTCGCCGCGTCGTAGGCGACGACCTTGACCCGGCCCACGGCGTCGGCCTGCTGGAGCCCGGTGACGGTTCCGATGGCGCCCTGGTCGTTGGTGACGAAGATGGCGGCAAGGTCGGGGTGGGCGGCGAGGGTGGCAGTGACGATCTGGGCGGCCTTGGCGGGGTCGTTGGACTGGTACTGCGCGCCCAGGTACTCGAGCCCGGAGAACTTCGCCAGGGCATCGACGAAACCCTGGGTGCGTTGGTCCTGGGCGGTGGATCCGGGTGGCTGGGTGATGACCAGAACCTTTCCGGTGCCGTCGGTCAACCGGTTCACCTCCTCTGCGGCCATCGCGCCACCGGCGATGTTGTCGGTGACAACCTGGGTCTCTGCCACATCCGGATCGGCCAGCGTCTGGTCGACGGTGATGAGCTTGGTCCCGCTGGCGGCGAGCTGCTCCAGTGGCGGAATCAGCGCTTGCGCATCCGTGGGCACCACCGCAGCCGCCGCCGGGCGGCTGGCGGTCACCGCATTGACCACCGGGATCTGGGCGTCGGCGGCGAATGTGCTGGGGGCGGTGACGTCGAGGGTGAGCCCCAATTTCTCGGCCTCGGCCTCGGCGCCGCAGGACAGCGCCTCGTAGAACGGGCTGCCGCTGGTGCCCAGAACGAGCGCGACGTTGTTGCCCTCGGGGGTGGGCGCTCCGGCGTTCTGCGACGAACCGCTGGTGCATCCGACCACCGCGCACGCGATGGAGCCGGTCACGAAAATGGTTGACAATACGGATCTCTGCATGGCTTTTCCTTCGTGGTCGATCAGGACAGAATTCGGTTACGTCGTTTGAGTTGGTCGACGTAGACGGCGAGGATCAGAACCGCGCCCATGGCGACGGTCTGCCAGAACGGCGGGATGCCGGTGATGACGAATCCGTTGAGCAGGACGATGGGGATGAACACCCCGATGACCGTGCCCAGGATGGAGCCGATGCCGCCGAAGAGGCTGGTGCCTCCCAGCACCACGGCCGAGATGGTGGCCAGGTTGTCCGCCGTGTGCCCCCCGATGGTGGTGGTGGAGAACCTGGCTACCGACATGACGGCGGCGAGCCCGGCCAGACCGCCCGCAAGGGCGTACACCTTGATGATCTGCGCCCGTAGTGGAACCCCGGATCGTCGAGCTGCCTCCGAGCTGGAGCCCACGGCGAAGACCCACCGTCCGAATCGGGTGCGGTGCAGGATGATCCCGGCCACCAGCGCCACCGCCAGTGCGATCACCACCAGCACGGGGATGCCGGCCACAGCGCCGTTGCCCACGTGGTCGACGAGGATCTGCGGTACCGCCCGCACGTCCTGGCCGTTGGTCAGGAGCTGGGCCACGCCCAGGGCGATGCCCATGGTGCCGAGGGTGACGATGAGGGCCGGGATCCGGGCGTACGACACTAGCAGCCCGTTGATCACGCCGAAGAGCAGACCGGCCAGGATCGAGGCCAGGGTGCCGATTGCGATCACTGCCCACCCTGCATCCGTGGTTCCGTAGGTGGCTCCGTCGGCGCCGGACAGTGCGAGCATCACCTGCGTACCCACGACGGAGGCGAACACCAGTACAGACCCCACAGACAGATCGATCCCGGCGGTGATGATGACGTAGGTCTGTCCGACGGCGAGGACCAACAGGATGGCCGCGTCGACTGCGAGGGTGGACAGGTTGTAGCCGGTGGCGAATCGGCCGGGTTGGGTGATGGTGAAGAAGGCCAGCAGGGCCACCAGGAACAACAGCACCCAGCCACCGCCCAGCCACTGGGTCAGCCGTTCACCGAGGGAGTGGGTGGAGGATGTGGGCACCACGGCGGTGGGCGCCTGCTCAGTCGAATTCATCGGGGCTCCATCGATTCGGAGTCGGTTGTGCCGGTGGTCATCGCGGTGACCAGGCGTGCCACGGTGGCTTGCCCGCGAGTCAAGGTGGCCACGGAGGACCCGAGCCGCAGCACCTCCACCCTGTCGGCGACGTCGACGACGTGGGTCATGTTGTGGGTGATCAGGACAACGCCCAGTCCTTGGTCGGCAACCTGGCGCACCAGGCGCAACACCCGGTCGGTCTGCACGACACCGAGGGCGGCGGTGGGTTCGTCCAGGAAGATCACGTTGTCAGCCCACTTCGCCGCCCGCGCAATGGCCACCGACTGCCGCTGCCCACCCGACAGTGATGCCACCGGTACGGTCGCTGACCGCAGTGTGACGCCGAGTTTCGCGAACTGCTCTGCTGCCTCGGTGCGCATGGTCTTGCGATCCAGGAACCCGAATCGTCCGGCGAGCCCCGGTTTGAGGATCTCCCGGCCCAGGAACAGGTTGTCGGCGGCCGCCAGTTCGGGTGCCAGTGCCAGGTCCTGGAACACGGTGGCGATGCCCAATTGCTGTGCGGCGGCGGGGTTCTCGATGGCCACCGCTCGTCCGTTCAGGCGGATCTCCCCGCCATCGGGGCGCTCGACGCCGGAAAGGATCTTGACCAGGGTCGATTTGCCTGCGCCGTTGTCGCCCACCAGCGCACACACCTCACCGGCGTGCACCGTCAGACTGGCGTCCTCCAAGGCGGTCACCGACCCGTAGGACTTGGTGATGTGCTGTGCGGTCAACAACGGTTCACTCATGGCAGGCGATTCCCTACGTTGTTGGAGAACTCGAACCATTCGGCATATCCCGCAGCGACTTTCGCCGCCCAGTGCTCGTAGGCGGCCTCGTAGCCGGCGAAGGACCAGATCTCGACCGTGGAGTAGTCACTCTGGCCTCGGACGAAGAAGCTGCCCATCGATTGTGCTCCGGCCGACTGCGCGTGGGAGTCGAGCGCGGCCCACGTGCGCTGGAGTTCGGCCTGTGTCTGTTCGGGAAGTTCGTACCAGGCACTGCGCGGCCGGGCGTAATGGATCCAGACGGTGGTGTTCACGAGGCGGCTCCCAGGACGTCGGTCATCGGGCGACGCCGGCCGATGTAATGCAACGAGGTGGTGAATTTGAAGTCGGCGACCCGTTCGTGGGTGGCCATCGCATCATCGAGCAGGGCGAGGGCGGGTAGCTCCCACATTCCCAGGTGGTGCCAGCGGCTGCCGGGGTCCAACCGGTGCCGTCCGGCGATGGAGATTCCGGAACCGACGTCGGAACTGAACGCGACGTCACACTCCTGGTCGTAATGCAGGCGTTCGGCCGGGGTGGCCTGTTGCCAGGCATCGTTCCACTGCCACAGCGCGAAAAATGCCCAGGGCGAGGAGGGGTCGCGGCCGGCCGTCGACGGCACCGGCGCGAACTCACGTCGACCAACCAGCCAGGCCGTCCGGAACGTCCGCGCCCAGCCGGCCTGCTCCAACCGCGCGATGCCGGCGTGTGCCTGCGACAGGCCGGGGGCTTCAAAGGCCCCCACGACATCGACATCGTGGGCGAAACCGGCGTCATAGAGCGACATCTCGTCGCTGCCGGTGAACATCGCATCGATCGAGAGCAGCCAGCCCTCGGCGCGCAGCGTCTCCAGTTCGTCCAGGAGCGTCGTGGGAGCAGGGCCGGCGCCGTGGCGCCGTGCGGTGAAGAACACCACGGCCCGCTCGCCTTCACCCAGAGCGAAGAGATCCGTGGCGACGGTGACCTCGGTGCTCGTTGTGCGTTGCTCGTTCACAGCCCGCCCCGGAATTTCTCGGCGGCGGTGACCAGCCTGGCGACCCGGTCTGGGTCGACGGGATTCCACCACAGGCCGTCGACCTTGAGCCACTGCCCGACGATGGCGCCGTCGGCGACACCGAACAGGCTGTCGAGCTGTTCGGGGCCCAGGCCGGATCCGACGATGACGGGCAGGTTGGTGCCGGCGCGGACGTTGTTCACCTCGTCCGGTTGCGTGGGCGAACCGGTACGGGTCCCGGTCGCGATCAGGACATCGGCGTCGAACCACTCGGCGTCGGTGGCCTGTTCGGCGATGTCCCGGTCGGCGGTGATGGCATGGGCGCCGAACTTCACGTGGACATCGGCCAGGATTCGCACATCCTCGGCGTCGATGGCCTTGCGGTAGCGTAGGGCCTGCGGTGCCGGCCCGTTCAGGAAGCCTTCGTTCGCGACGTAGGCATTGACCCACTGATTGGCGCGGACCCAGCGCGCCCCGACTGCCTTGGCCACCGCCAGCCCCGGGATCACACCGTTGGCCACGCAGGTGATACCGATCGGCACCTCGACTGCGGCGGCGATCTCCATGCAGGCGGCGGTCAATGCGGCCACCGTCTCGGGTCCGATGTCCTCGGGGCGCAGGAAAGGCATGTCGGAGGCGTTTTCCACCATGATGCCGTCGATCCCGCCTTCGGCGAGGGTGCGGGCATCCTGCACCGCGCGGCGGTACACTTCACGCACCGGCTCGCCCTGGTAGCGCGGCGCACCGGGAAGCGCGTTCAGGTGGACAACGCCGATGATCGGCTTGGGCGTGGGGAAAAGCTCTCCCAGCGCGCTGGGCCGCGGTGGGTGAACACGAGGCGGTGCCATCAATTGCTCTGTCCTATCTTGTTTCTCGTCATCTGCTCGGCGACTCCGAGCACATCGTCGACATCGGGGTAACTCGTGATGCCCCCGCCGGCGCACACGGAGAGGCTTGCGGCGGCAACTCCCTTGGTGAGCGCCTCGACGGCGCTGTCACCGACGCAGCGGCGAGCGGCGTGCCACCCGGCCAGCGCGTCTCCGGCGCCTGTGGTGTCCACAACAGGTCGATTCAGCACAGGAGCCTCGATGACCGTCGTGCCCGACGCGGTATGCAGCCGAATCCCTCGGCTGCCGCGTGTCTCGACAACCTCGGGTACCCCTGCGTCCAGAAGGCGTGCCACCGCCGTGGCGCCTATCAGGTTGTGGGCGCGCTCGTTCAGGAAAACGGTGTGGCAATCACCCACCAGGCCCGCGATGTCGTCGAAACCCGCGGGCATGGTCGCGGGTTCCAGGTCGATCGAGGCCCGCACGCCGTGTGAACGGCAGCGCGTGAGCAGCAGTGCCGCCGTCGTGCGGTCGTAGGCGGCGGTGTGTACCCACGCCACGTCATCCAGAGCCAGGTCCATGACCGTGCGCCGCTGCGGATACATGACAGCGTCCGGTGAGAGCAGCACCCGCTTCTCGCCGCCGGCATCGATGAGAATGACTGCGCGGCAGGTGTTCTTCTCGGTGATGTCGACGTGGACATCGAGCCCAGCGGCCTCCAGCTGTGCAGCCAGCGTCCGCCCCGCGGCGTCGTCGCCCACCCCGGTGAACAGTCCGACGCGGGCTCCCGCGCCCGCCGCTGCAACCGCGGCATTGGTGACGACTCCCCCGGGCCCCTCGGCCAGTGCGTCGGCCACCACCTTCTCGTCCGGGTCGGGCAGGCGGGCGAACCGGATCATGGTGTCGAGGCCGACATCGCCGACGAAGAGCACGCGCTGGGTCGTCATGGCCGTGACAATTCGATCCGGTAGCGATACCGATCGGCCCGATAGTGGCGCACGGCGTATTCGAGTGGGGCGCCGTCGTGGTCGCACGCGGTGCGCCGCGCCACCAGCACTGCACTGCCGCCCGTGGTTTCCAGCAGCGCAGCAAGCTCTTCGTCGGCGACGCCGCCCTCGATGACCTCGGTGCCGATCGCCACGCGCACTCCTCGGTGGCGCTCCAGCCAGTCGTAAAGCGATGTCAAGGAATCCACCTCGGAGAGATCGGCTTCCGGCGCCAGCACTCGCGGGGACAACCAGGATTCACTCATCGCAATGGGTACGTCGTCGGCGAGTAGCACTCGGCGCACCCGGACCACCCGGTGCCCGTGGGTGACTTTGAGCTCGGCGGCGACATCTGCGGGCGCGGGAGCGGCGTCCACCCGCACGTCGCGGTATCCGGGCGCCAGGCCGCGGGCGCGCATGTCCTCACTGAAGCTGGACAACAGGTTCAGAGGTTGTTCCACCTTGCGCGGCAAGACGATCGACCCGCGTCCGGACTTCTGCGTGATCAGCCCACGCTGAGCGAGGCTGCCGAGGGCAGCGCGGGCGGTGGTACGGCTGACGGAGAAACGCCGCCCCAGTTCGGCTTCCGACGGCAGGGTGTCACCGACGACGAACTCGCCGGCCTCGAGTGAGGCCGTCAACCGCTCGGCGATCTGGAACCACAGTGGAACCGGGCCGGGCGTCAGGTCGTCGGAGTCCCATGCCATGGACCGAACGTACAAACGTCATAACGTTTCTACAACCGGTTTGGCGAATGTTTACCCCCGAGAAACATCCAGGGGGCGTCGACCCGGGGGTGCGTCAACCGCTAAACTAGAACACGTTTCAGTTTTGTCCGCGTCTGCGCAAGGATTCCGGTATGCACACTCCCCTCTGTGACCAGCTGGGCATCGAGTTCCCGATCTTCGCTTTCACGCACTGCCGGGATGTGGTGGTGGCGGTGAGCAAGGCCGGCGGCTTCGGCGTCCTGGGTGCCGTGGGCTTCAGCCCCGAACAGCTCGAGATCGAATTGAAGTGGATCGACGAGAACATCGGCGACCACCCCTACGGCGTGGACATCGTGATCCCGAACAAATACGAAGGCTCCGACGCCGCGGACATGGACCCGGAAGTCCTGAAGAAGACGCTCAACGATCTGGTGCCGGACGAGCACATCGCCTTCGCCAAGAAGATCCTGTCCGATCACGGTGTGCCGGTGGAACACAGCGACGACGATGCGCTGCAACTGCTCGGCTGGACCGAGGCCACCGCCACCCCGCAGGTCGAGGTGGCGTTGCAGCACCCCAAGGTCACCATGATCGCCAACGCCCTGGGCACGCCCCCGGCGGACATGATCGCCCATATCCACGACGCCGGCCGCGTCGTGGCGGCGCTGTGCGGCTCGCCGTATCAGGCGCGCAAACACGCCGACGCCGGCGTCGACCTCATCATCGCCCAGGGTGGTGAGGCCGGCGGGCACTGCGGCGACATCGGCTCGATCGTGCTCTGGCCGCAGGTGGTCAAGGAGGTGGCCCCGATCCCGGTGCTGGCCGCGGGCGGTATCGGCAGCGGCCAGCAGATCGCCGCGGCGCTGGCCCTCGGTGCGCAGGGCGCCTGGACGGGTTCGCAGTGGGTGATGGTCGAGGAGTCCGAGCACACGCCGGTGCAGCACGCCGCCTACGCCAAGGCCACCAGCCGCGACACCGTGCGCAGCCGCTCGTTCACCGGCAAGCCCGCCCGGATGCTCAAGAACGACTGGACCGAGGCCTGGGAGAACCCGGAGAACCCGAAGCCGCTCGGAATGCCGTTGCAGTACATGGTCTCCGGCATGGCGGTGGCCGCCACCCACAAGTACCCGAACGAGTCCGTCGACGTGGCGTTCAACCCCGTCGGTCAGGTGGTCGGACAGTTCACCAAGGTGGAGAAAACCGCGACAGTGATCGAGCGCTGGGTGCAGGAGTACCTGGAGGCGACGGGCCGGCTGACCGACCTGAACGAGGCAGCGGGAGTCTAGATCTGATCCACGTTGACACTGCGTTCACCGCGACCGCCACTCGCACTTCCTCGCGGTGGCCGCAGCGTCAACGGAGCTCAGGCGTAGAAGTCCTGCTGCCAGCCGCGGGACTCGGTGCACTCCAGGGCCAGGCCGTCGACGGTCTGGGCCGCCGCACTGCGGTAGTTGGGACAGGGCGCGCCGATCTCCTGCACGCCGTACAGCGGCGGTGAGTACACCCAGAAGCCGGTGTACTTCGGCGGCCACTGGTTCGGGATGTAGTGGCAGGCGTAGGTCTGGCCGTTGGGGTTGCGGCCGAAGATGAACCGCTCCCAGCTGTGGCACGCGTAGGTGACCTGGACGTCGGGCCCGAACACCATGTTCGGCACATCGGCCATCGTGATGCCGGGGTCGTTGGGGACCGCACCGGCAATGGGGGCCGCGACCACGCCGAGGGCCGCGACCACGGCGGCGATGCTCAGTCCTCGCATCCGCCGAGCCTAGACCGGGCGTCGTGGCCCACCCGCCGATTCGCCGATCTTTTGCGAAACACGGCGGCGATGAACACGGAGTTGGGCGGCCGGGGTGGTTTGCTTGGTTGACCATCCACGGGAGGAAGCCATCGCCATGCCCACCGGCCGTCAACTGCTGGCATCAACCGGAGCAGCCGCTGCCCTCACCGCGGCGGTCCTGCTGCCCGGGACCGCGACCGCGGAGCCGACCATCACCAGTGACGAACAGGGATACGTCGGCACCAACGCCCATTGCGACGCCACACAGCTGGCGGTCGCCTACGGCCGGACCACCCGCTCCCTGGTGGCCATCTGCACCCTGCCGTCCGGGGGGTATGAGTACCGCGGCGTGCGCCTGAGCGACGAGGCCGGCCTCAAGGCCGCCGCCAAGGCGGTCGACGGCGGCTTCGAGGTGGAGAACGACGGAGCGACGTACTCGGTGACACCGCAGCAGCTGCTGGTGACCGCCGAGGACGGCAAGGTGGTCTACCGCGACACCTGGGTGGAATACGAGCAGCCGCGGTTCACCGCCGAAGGCACGTCACCCTCGACGTCCTCCACCTCGTCTGCGCCGACGTCCACGTCCTCGGCCACATCCACGGCCACATCCGCGATCCCGACCGCGACCGTGACGGTCACGGTGACCGCCGAACCGACCGGTTAAGCGGGAGGCGCGGGTAACGGGGCAGGCGCGGCCATCGGGTCGACCGGCAGCGCGGCGGGCGCCGGCGGCAGCGGAGCCTGGGGTCCGGCGGGCATGCCCATCGGCGGCGGCGTGTTCGCGGTCATCGGCCGCTGGGTCAGCAACAGCACGGCATCGGCCTTGCTGACCTCTTGGGTCTGCACCGCGTGCCACAGTTCACGCAGGTAGGACATCCCGCTGCTCTGCTGCGGACCGGTGGGGGTCAGGCTGGCACCCGGTGGCAGGTTCTCGGGGCTGGACAGGTGCGAGACCGGTGCCGGCGGGGCCAGCGGATCCACGACGGGCGCGGCAAGCGCAGCTGGGGCACCGGGGGCCGGGGCCGGGGCCGGGGCCGGAGCGGGGGCGACGATGCCGGGCGCCGGCGCCGGCGTAGGTGGCACCGGCATGGGCTCGGCCGATGCCGAGGGGGCTGCGCTGAGAAGAGCGGCCGCGCCGAGCGCACCGAGAGCCGCTGACCATGCTGCACTGCGTGTGTGGATCCGCACCATGCCATGTGATTCTGCCAAGCGGACGGTTTTGTTACATCCCCCGAAACGATTTCTCATCAGGGGCACATCTGGCTCAGACCCGGATCTTGACGGCCGCGCGCCCCACCAGGGACAGCAGGTAGCCGAGGCCGACGAATCCGGCGGCCAGGATCGAGACGTTGACGGCCACCTCCGCGGCGCCGATGCGCCCGGCGTCCAGGAAGTAGTACGGCGCGCGACGGCCCAGGTTGTTGAGCACCACCACCGCCAGGCCCAGATAGGCGGCGGGGTAAGCCAGCCACGCCAGCGGCTGCCACCACCGCACCCGACTCTGGCTGTGCCCCACCAGCAACCAGTCCACGAACGCCAGCGCCGGCACCACCACATGCAGCAGGAAGTTCGCCGGGGTGTACCCGGCACTCATCTCCACCAGGTACAGGTTCCAGACCACACCGGCCACCACGACGTAGAGCACCACCGCGCCGCGCAGCCCGACCCGCTGGTCGGCGCGCGGATTCACCAGCGTCCACGCGTAATAGATCGCGGCCAGCAGGTTGGCCTGGTAGGTGAAGGTCACGAACCGCCACAGCACCCCGGACCGGGATTGGGACTCGACGTACACCATGGCGGCCAGCACAGCGACGATGATCGCCGTGCGCAGCACCACCCGGGCGGTCCGGCGATCGGGGAACTGGGCGGTCTCTGTCACGTCAGGACAAACTCCGGACTGCGCCAATCGGTTCCCGCGCACTGTCGAGAACACGTTTCAGTTCAGTTTTCGCCAACCGGCCACGATGCGCGGATCTGCGGTGTACCAATGCCTTACACGGCCCCGCGTCACACAGACCATCTCAGGAGAGCGCACCATGGCGACCCCGAACCTGCCGCCCGGCTTCGACTTCACCGATCCCGACCTGAACAGGGAACGCCTGCCGATCGACGAGCTGGCGCATCTGCGCCGCGTCGCGCCGATCTGGTGGAACGAGCAACCCGATGGAATAGGAGGGTTCGACGACGGTGGCTACTGGGTGGTCACCAAACACAAGGATGTCAAGGAGATCTCACGGCGCAGCGACGTGTTCTCCAGCCTGGCCAAGACTGCACTCCCCCGGTACCCGAAGGGCTCCACGGGCGAACAGATCGAAACCGGGAAGTACGTGCTGCTGAACATGGACGCGCCGCACCACACCCACCTGCGCAAGATCATCTCCCGCGGATTCACCCCGCGCGCAGTCGAGCGGTTGCGCGACGACCTGCACGCCCGGGCGCGGGACATCGTGGCCAAGGCCGCCGCGGAGGGGTCCGGCGACTTCGTCGAACAGGTGGCCTGTGAGCTGCCCTTGCAGGCCATCGCCGGGCTGATCGGCATCCCGGTCGAGGATCGCAAGAAGATCTTCGACTGGTCCAATCAGATGGTCGCCGACGACGATCCCGAGTTCGCCCACCACGATGGCCGCAACTCCGCGATGGAACTCATCATGTACGCCATGCAGCTCGCGGCCCTGCGCGCCGAGGAGCCCGGCGAGGACATCGTCACCAAGCTCATCGAGGCCGACGTCGACGGCCACAAGCTCTCCGACGACGAGTTCGGGTTCTTCATGGTGCTGCTGGCCGTCGCGGGCAACGAGACCACCCGCAACTCGATCACCCACGGGATGATCGCGTTCACCGAACACCCGGAGCAATGGGAGCTCTACAAGCGGGAACGGCCGGCCACCACCGCGGACGAGATCGTGCGGTGGGCCACCCCGGTCACCTCGTTCCAGCGCACCGCGCTGCAGGACACCGAGCTCTCCGGCGTGCCGATCCGCGCGGGGCAGCGGGTGGTGATGTCCTACCGATCGGCCAACTTCGACGAAGAGGTGTTCACCGACCCGTTCCGCTTCGACATCCAGCGCAACCCCAACCCCCACGTCGGGTTCGGCGGCACCGGGGCGCACTACTGTGTCGGCGCCAACCTGGCGAAGATGACCATCGACCTGATCTTCGGCGCCATCGCCGATCAGATGCCGGACCTGACGCCGCTGGGGACGCCGGAACGGTTGCGCTCGGGCTGGCTCAACGGCATCAAGCACTGGCAGGTGGATTACACCGGCAAGCGCGCGACCGCGCTGGTCTGACTCAGCCCGGCGGGATCGGCACGCCCGGCGGCGGCACCGCCCCGGGCGAGACCTGCCATTCGGGCCCGTCGGGACCCGGCTTGAGCTTGTCCTTGAACCGCTCCCACAGGCTGCGGCGTTCCGGCACCACCGGCGACTGGTACAGCGGGGGCGGCGGCGGTGTGAACACCGACGCCGGCGGTGGGGCAGGTGCCTCCGGGACGTATTCGGGCACGTACTCCGGGACGTATTCGGGGGCAGCGGCCTCCGGGGGCGGGGGCGGCGGCAACGCCTCGACCGGCGGCAGGACCTGTTCGGCGACGACGGGGGCGACGGCGGGCGGGGCCGGCGCCTCGGCCGGTGGGGCGGCAGGCGCCGGCGGCGTCGGGCGGGCCTGCGGAACCGCGCGGGTCTGCTGCACCTTCTCCACCGAGGCCGTCGGCACGGGATCCGGCGCGAGCTGATTTCCCACGGCGACCGACAGCGACACCACAAAGGTGACAGCTCCGGCGACCAGCAGAGTCAGGGGGGCGGTGACCGGATTGCGCCGCTGGGTGGTGGGCAGCACCGGCACGTCGAAGTCGAAGGGCCCACCGCCGCCGAAGGACACCGCGCCGTCGTCGGCAGAGGCTAGCGCGGCGCCGTGGGCCAGCGCCAGCTCAGCTTCGGGAGGATTGAAGACCGGCAGCTCCAGCTCGGCTTCCAGGGTGGTTGCGGTGTCACGCAGTCCGGGCACCGATCCGACCATGAAGAGGCCTTCGGGCCGCGCGTCCTGCGCCAGCGCCGTGCCCACCCAGTCGATCAGGGCGCCCTCGGTGTCGATGGCGTGGCTGATCAGCACATCCACCGACTCCTCGCCGGCGTCGACCACCGCGAGCGCCGCGGTGTCGGGCTCCACCACACAGAGCGCGGTGCGCTGGTAGCCGATGACCCGGCCGATGCTGGTGGCCAATGCCTCGACCGCCTCGGACAACGGAACCGCACTGACCCCGGTGAGGCCGGCGCGCGCCATCGCATCGAGCACCACCGACGCCTCCAGTTCGGCGTCGTCGCTCCAGGTGACGCCGATGGACGCCACGAACTGATCGTCGGCCTCGGCCTCGTCCCGGGCTTGCTTCAGCGCAGACCCGACCTCGTCGAAGACGTCGTATTCGTCGTGGTCGAGGGTGGCGCCGTCGGCGCAGCGTCCTTCGACCAGCACGGACCGGACGTTGGTCGGGGTCACCGACACGCCGAGCACCGTGTCCATCACATGCAGCTCCCTTCGTGCCCGGGCCGCATGGGAGAGAACAGACCCGGGGTGGCGGAGCCGTGCAACGCCCCGCGCAGGGGCCTCCGACGAGACCCCCGCCAATTCTCTACCTCATCGACGGCCCGAATGCGAGCCGGGATCAGTGCGCAGGGATGTTCCTGGCGGGCATGGCCGCGATCAGCGGGGTGTCGACACCCACTGCACCCAAGGTCGCGGCTCCGCCCGGCTCGCCGAGGGCCGCCGCCCGGCCGGGCAGGACCTCCGCGAAGAAGGCGGCGTTGTCCTGCAGGTGCGCGAGTTCGGAGTCGGGTAGGTCGGTCTCGTAGTAGATGGCGTCCACGCGGCAGGCGATCCGGCAGGCGCCGCAGTCCACACATTCGACCGGGTTGATGTAGAGCGAGCGCAGCCCTTCGTAGATGCAGTCCGCCGGGCACTCCTGCACGCAGGACTTGTCCATCACGTCGACACACTCGGATCCGATCACGTACGTCATGGACACGACGGTAGGAACTCGCCGGGCGTTGCGCGGCCGCCGAAGGTCCCCGTTCGGTGAGACCTTGGTCCTCTCGGTTCTGGGTCCTCTCAGTTCTGCCGGGGCAGCAGCTCGTCGGCAAACCGCGCGACGAACCTCTCGGTGTCGCCCGTACCGGCGCGGATGACGAACTTGGTCAGACCGGCCTCCAGGTAGCCGTCCAGCTGCCGGTGCAGGGCGGCCCAATCGGCGGCCACCAACTCGGACGGGTCGACGTCGGGCCGGCGGGACCGGATGGCGGCGGCCAGCCGGTCGGGCAGGGCGCCGTCGAGCACGGTGAGGCTGATGCCGAAGTGATCCGGCTCGATTTCGCGTCCGGCGAGCTGCGCCTCGTGCTCGATGGCTTGTCGGGCCCGGCCGGCCTCGGCCGGGGTCAGGAAGCTACCCAGCCATCCGTCGGCCAGGCGCCCGATGCGCCGGAACGCTGCGGGCGCCGACCCGCCCAGCCACAGGTCCATGGGCGCGGCGGGCAGGGCTCCCACGGCGGCGCCGGTGACGGTGAAGAACTCCCCCGCAAAATCCACCGACCTCTCGGTCAACAGGGCACGCACCAGGCGCAGGGATTCGTCGAACACGGCAGCCCGACGGCCGTCAGGCACCGTGAAGACATCCCGCTCGGCGGGGGTGGCCGAGCGCAGCCCGAATGCGGGCAGTACCCGCTTGGGGCCGAGGCTGGCCAGCGACGCCAGCTGTTTGGCCACCAGCACCGGATGGCGCCCGCCGGGCAGCACCGCCACCGAGGTACCGACCTTGAGTTCGGTGGTGCGGGCCAGGGCGGTTGCCATTCCGATGAAGGGGTCGACGGCATCGGAGTACACCAGCTCGGAGAACCACAGCGAATCGATGCCGGCGGCCTCGAGCGCGTCGACGACGGCGGGCAACCGGGCCGCCGGGGTTTCCGGACCGAGGCCGATTCCGAAACGAATTTTCATGAGGCTCTCCGATGCAGATATGGGTGTTATTGAATTACACTAATGTGACTCGTGATATTCCTGAGATGGCATTAAAGTTATGTGACTGAAATAAACTTCTGTGGCGGGGATTAAAGTTTGTTTCTGGAGTAACGCGTGCGTCAAGAGTTACGAAATGCCCATCATGAAGATCGTCGGGAAACTCTTCGCGCTGGCTGCCTTCACCGGTGCTCTGCTCTACGGGATGTTGGCACTGTCCTCCGGCACTGCCAACGCCGACAGCGTCAACTGGGACGCCATCGCCGCGTGCGAGTCCGGCGGCAACTGGAACATCAACACCGGCAACGGCCACTACGGCGGCCTGCAGTTCAAGCCGGCCACCTGGCAGGCCAACGGCGGTGTCGGGCATCCCGCGCAGGCCAGCCGCGCCGAACAGATCCGCGTCGCCGAGAACGTGTTGGCCACCCAGGGGCTCAAGGCATGGCCCACGTGCGGCGCCAAGGCAGGCACCCCCTACACCGCGGTCCGCAACACCCTGACCCCCGCGGCGCCCGCCCCGGCAGTGCGCCAACCCGGCGATTACATCCGGGCCACCATCAATGAAATCGTCGCGCTCATTCCGCTGCAGGGCCGCTGACCGCCGTATCACAAACCGACAAATTCGTTCCTGCGCAGCTATTTCCGACAGTACTGGAATTACATTCTGATATCGATCCCCGCGCCGGCCAGTAGGCTCGGTCGGCATGGGAATCGCCTCGCGTACCAACGGTGCTCCACCGCCACATGTGCCGCTGGACGACATCGATCTGGGCACGTGGGAATTCTGGGCCGGCGACGACGACGCCCGCGACGCTGCCTTCGCGACACTGCGCCGGGAATCCCCCATCGCCTACTTCCGCGAGCACATCAATCCCGACGGCCGCGGATTCTGGGCCTTCACCACCTACGATGACGTGCACTTCGCCAGCAGACACCCCGATCTGTTCAGCTCGGCGGCCGGCATCACCATCGGTGACCAGACCCCGGAACTGGCCGAGTATTTCGGCTCGATGATCGCCCTCGACGATCCCCGCCACCAGCGGCTGCGCTCCATCGTCAGCCGCGCCTTCACCCCGAAAGTGGTGGCTCGCATCGAAGAATCGGTGCGCGACCGCGCCCGCCGGCTGGTGGCCGGCATGATCGAACGACACCCCGACGGCAACGCCGATCTGGTCACCGAATTGGCCGGGCCGCTGCCCCTGCAGATCATCTGCGACATGATGGGCATCCCGGAGGCCGACCACGACCGGGTCTTCGCCTGGACCAACATCATCCTGGGCTTCGGCGACCCGGACCTCACCACCGACTTCGACGAGTTCGCCCGCGTGGCAATGGAAATCGGAGCCTACGCGCATGCCCTCGCTGAGGACCGCCGCACCGATCCGGGACAGGACCTGACCACCAGCCTGGTCCAAGCCGAGGTCGACGGTGAGCAGTTGACCTCCGCCGAAGTGGCGTCGTTCTTCATCCTGCTGGCCGTGGCGGGCAACGAGACCACGCGAAACGCGATCAGTCACGGGGTGCTGGCACTGTCCCGGCATCCCGATCAGCGCCGACAATGGTGGGCCGATTTCGACGCCGTCGCTCCCACCGCGGTCGAGGAGATCGTCCGCTGGGCCTCGCCGGTGGCCTACATGCGCCGCACCGTCACCCGCGACATCGAGCGCAACGGCGTCCGATTGGTCGAGGGCGACAAGGTGACGCTGTGGTACGGCTCGGCCAACCGGGACGAGCAGAAGTTCGACGATCCATGGCGTTTCGACGTCCGCCGAGACCCCAATCCGCATCTGGGCTACGGCGGCGGCGGAGTGCACTTCTGCCTGGGCGCCAACCTGGCCCGCCGCGAGATCCGGGTGGTGTTCGAGGAACTGCACCGGCAGATGCCGGACGTCACCGCCACCGAGGAACCCGACCGGCTGCTGTCGGCCTTCATCCACGGCATCAAGAAGCTGCCGGTCAGCTGGACGGTCTCAGAGCACCGCTGACTTAGGCCCCAGCGAGGAGCAGAACGACGTCGGCGGCGTGGTGGTTGCCGCGCAGCCGCGGCCGCTGACGGTGTAGGTGAGCCCGGGGACGTAGGGCGACAGGTACACCTGTGCCGTCACGTTGCCGTTGGAATTGTTGCAGCGGCCCACCTTGCCGGGGGTGGACAGGCAGGCCTGCAGCACCGTGGTCACCGCCGCCGGGCACGCGGCGGGTTGCATGGTGGCGGTGACCATCGGAGTCCCCGCGACATCAACGACATAGGGCGCGCTGAGCGTGTACGCACACTCTGTCGGCGCAGCCGGTTGTGCCGCCGCCGGCACACCGGAGAACATGCCCGCCGCCAGCACCGCGGCCACTGCCGCACCACGCCGCATCATGCACGGAGCCTATACCGGGACGTCCCGGGTGCTGGCGGCTTCGGCCACGCCGTGCGTAGCGTGGAGCGCGTGAAGCAACGGCTGCACTGGTTGGCGATGCACGGCGTGGTGCGGGTGGTGGCGGGAATGGCCGCCCGCCGCGGCGATCCGCAGGGGCGGTTGGTGGCCGATCCCGCCGTCCGGGCCGACCCCGTGCCCTTCTACGACGAACTGCGGGCGCACGGGCCGCTGGTGCCCTGCCGGGTGAGTTACCTGACCGTGGATCACGCTCTGGCACATCAGCTTCTGCGCTCCGACGACTTCCGGGTGATCGTGCTGGGCGCCAACCTGCCCGCTCCGCTGCGCCGCCTGGAACGCCGTACCCGGTCCGGGATGCTGCACCCGCTGCGGCCGCCGTCGCTGCTGGCCGTGGAACCGCCGGAGCACACCCGCTACCGCAAAACGGTGTCCTCGGTGTTCACCACGCGCGCGGTGGGCGCACTGCGGGAACGTGTGCAGCAGACCGCCGATGCCCTGCTCGATGACCTGGCTGCGGATTCCTCGGCGCCCGTCGACATCGTGGAACGGTACTGCGCTCAACTGCCCGTCGCCGTGATCAGCGACATCCTGGGAGTGCCCGCACAGGACCGCGGCGCCGTTCTGCGCTTCGGTGAGTACGCCGCGCCCAGCCTGGACATCGGGCTCACCTGGAAGCAGTACCGGCAGGTGGAAGAAGGCCTGGCCGGGTTCAACACCTGGCTGAGCGAGCATCTGCAGCGGCTGCGCCGCGAGCCGGGCGACAATTTGATGAGCGACCTGATCCGGGCCTCGGACGCTGAGGCAGCGCTCTCCGAGGAGGAACTGCGTGCGGTCGCGGGTCTGGTGCTGGCGGCCGGCTTCGAGACAACGGTGAACCTGTTGGGCAACGGTATCCGGCTGCTGATCGACCATCCGGAGCAACTCGCGCTGCTGCGGGAACAGCCTGAGCACTGGTCCACCGCCGTCGAAGAGGTGCTGCGGCTGGACTCCCCTGTTCAGCTGAGCGCGCGAGTCGCATTACGCGACACCGATGTCGCCGGGACCGAGGTCAAGCGCGGCGAGATGGTGGTCATCTACCTGGCCGGCGCCAACCGCGATCCGGCCGTGTTCGAGGATCCGCACCGGTTCGACGTCACCCGCCCCAACGCGGGCAAGCACCTGTCCTTCTCCGGGGGCCGGCACTTCTGCCTGGGCGCCGCGCTGGCCCGCGCCGAGGGTGAGGTGGGTCTGTCGGCGTTCTTCACCCGCTTCCCCGAGGTGGCCGCCGCCGCGGCAGGAACGCGCAGGGATACCCGAGTGCTGCGCGGCTGGGCCTCGCTGCCGGTACAGCTCGGACCCGCCCGCGCGCGTGCTGCCGTGACGGACTAACGCACGTCGGTCTGGTGGGGCGCCTGCGTCTGCTGCGGAGTCACGGTGTCCTGGGCAACGGCGTCGGTGTCCTTGACCCGGGGATCGATGGAGTCGGCGTGCGCACGTCGCTGGTCGAGGTCTTCCTGTGACGACGCCACCGCGCTGCGGTGCACATCGGCACGGTCGGCCAGCCGCTTGGCCTCGGCGGCTTTGGCTTCCGCTTCCGCCTGTGCGGCACGGGCTTTGGCTGCAGTTTCCTCAGCGAGCGCTTCGCGCCGACGCACCTGGACACTCTCCTGCTCGACGTCCTCGCGGATCTGTTCGGCCTTGCCGTGCAGTGCCTTGTTGCGCCTGCTGCGGCCCAGGATGATCACAGCCGCCAGGATCAGCAGCAGCGCGACGACGGCGACGACGATCCACCCGGTGGTGTTCATCTCGGTACCTCTTTCGCTCGGTCGGCGGGCCGGAACGGGTACGGCCCCGTCAATACGGCGGGTTGCCCCGATCGACCTTTGCCAAACCGAGGTCAGGGCCGGCCGGCTCCGAGCGCCTCGAGCATGCCTTGGGCCGACCCCGGCCAGGTGAACCGTTCGGCCTGGCGGCGGGCGGCTGTGCGGCGCTGACCCTCCGGCCTGCCCAGGACTTCACCCACCGCCACGGCAATGGCGTGCGGATCGTTGTCGGCCCAGGCGCCGCTGTCGGTGGTGAGCACCTCGGTCAACGCCGAGGTCCGCGACACCACCGCCGGCGTCCCGCAGGCCAGCGCCTCCAGCGCCGCCAGCCCGAACGTCTCGTGCGGCCCCGGCGCCAGCGCGATGTCCGCTGTGGCCAGATGGGCCGCCACCGTCTCGCGGCGGTCGATGAAACCGGTGAAGTGCACCGGCAGCCGGGCGGCATGGCGCTGCAACCGCGGCCGCAGCGGGCCGTCACCGATGATCACCAGGCGCGCGTCCACACCTGAATCCCTCAGTGCGGCAAGGGTATCGATACTGCGATCGGCCCGCTTCTCGATGGACAGCCGGCCGCAGTGCACCAACAGCAGCTGCCCCGGGTCCGTCCACTGCCGGCGCACCGCCGCGCAGTACCGGCGCGGGTGGAACAGCTCGAGGTCCACGCCCAGCGGCACGGTGGCCACATTGGTGGCGCCGATCCGGTCGAACTCTTCGCGGGCGAATGCCGTGGTGCACAGAACCGTGTCGTAGTCGGCGGCGGTGCGCCGGTTGGCGATGTCGGCGGCGCGGCGGGCGATCGGTTCGGGTAGGAGCTGCCCGGTGAGCCGGTCGAGGCGTTCGTGGGAGATCATCACGGTGGTGACGCCGCGGCGGCTGCCCCAGCGGCCCAGGCTGCGCAGGGTGAACCGGTCGGACACCTCGATGGCGTCGGGCGCCAGCTGCTCCAGCAGCGTCGTCACCGGCCCCGGCATGACGGCGCGGTAGCCGCCGGTGAAGGGAATGCGCGGCGCGGGAACGCTCACGCGCACCACACCGGAGGCCAGTTCGGTACGTCCCGCCTGCGGCCCGGGCACGATCAGGTAGACCTCGTGACCGGCGGCGTGATACTCGGCACCCAGCCGGTCGACCGCGGTGCGCAATCCTCCGGATCGCGGCCCGTAGAAGTTGGCCACCTGGACGACCCGCATACCTGCATTCCAGCGGTCCGGTGTGTGCGGTCAACAACGCCGCCTCGGCCACTGGATGAATCTCCGGTGAACACGTCAGCGGGCCGGTGGGAAGTACACCTCCTGTGCGGTCGAGCACACCAGCGCACCGTCGCGGGTGAACATCCGTCCGGTGGTCAGTGCGCGGCGGTGCGCGCCGCTGGCGCAATCCTGTTCGTAGTACACCCAATTCGCCAGATCTGCCGTGCCGTGCCACCAGACGGAATGGTCCAGCATCGGCGCGATGGAGACCGGTTCGGCGCCGCGGCGGGCGAGCACCGCCGCCTCGACCAGGGTGACCGCCGACAGGTAGGCCACCAGCACCCTGCCCAGCACAGGGTCGCCGGGCACGTCGCCATCGGGGCGCCACCACAGCCCCGGCCCGCCCGGCACGTCGCGGCGATCGAACCATTCCAGGCTGGACCAGACGCCGGGCCGCACGGTGGCGGGCAGCGAGTCCGGTTGCAAAACAGCAGGCATCACCGGTTGGTGCGCCGGGTCCTCGGCTGCCGCCCGGCTGAACGACACCGTGGACTCCATCAGAATGGCGCCGTTCTGGCGGGCTGTGGTCCGCCGGGTGGAGAAGGTGCCGCCGTCATGCAGAGCGCTGACGTCGAACTCGACAGGTTTGCGGGCATCTCCGCTGCGCAGGAACTGGGCGTGCAGGCTGCGCGCGGTGCGCTCGGCGGGCACGGTCTGCGCGGCCGCCAGCAACGCCTGGGCGCCGATGTGGCCGCCGAGGATGTGGTGGTCCGGACCGTCGAGCTGAGCCCCGACGAACAGATTCTGGTTGACTTGATCGAGTGCGAGGGTCGACAACACCTCGGGCAGCGTGGAACTCATCTCGGGCATCATGCAACAGGAGGTTTCCCATGGCGTTCGGCGGGCCGATCCGTCCCCTTGTCTCCACGATCAACTCCGGGGTCACCGCGTTGACGCGGGTCCCCGTTCTGGGCCCGGTGATGCGTAAGTCCTTCACCGAGATCAGCTACACCGGGCGCAAGTCCGGCAAGCGGTTCACCCTGCCGGTCAACTACCGACGCCGGGGCGACACCGTGACCATCTGGGTGGGCATGGCAGACCAGAAGAGCTGGTGGCGCAACTTCTCCGGCGCTGGTGCGCCGTTGACCGTGCACCTGCCCGACGGTGACCGGGCCGGCCTGGGCGTGGCCGCGCGCGATGCCAAGGGCCGGGTGTCGGTGACAGTGACGCTGGACCCGCTCTGAGTTTCTACAGGTACTGCTCGAACCAGTCCTGCATGCGCGTCCAGGCGTCCACCGCGGCCACCGCGTTGTAGCGCTCGCCGGTGTCGTTGAAGAACGCATGATCGGCACCGGGCTCGATGATCACGTCGTGGGGCATACCTGCGGCGTCCAGGGCGGCTGACGCGGCCGGTTCGGTGGCGTTGACCCGGTTGTCGAGCGCGCCGTAGAACGCCAGTACTGCGACGTCGGCGGATCCGCTGAAGTCCGGGTTGTCGGGTGTGGGCCCGTAGAACGGCACGGCCGCGGCCAGCTCCGGCGCGCCCGCGTCCAGCAGGCGCCACACCAGCCCACCGCCCATGCAGAACCCGACCGCCGCCAGCTTCTGCCCAGGGGACCGGCTGGCCAGTTCGGTGAGACCGGAGCGGATGTCGGCGATCATCGTCTCCGGGGGGATGTTGCCCAGGGCTGCGGTGGCCTCGGCGGGATCGCTGAACGTGGCGGTGCCACCCTGGCCGGACAGCAGGTCGATCGCCAGTGCCGAGTAGCCGGCGCCGGCGAGACGGCCCACCACCGATCGGGTCCAGTCGTTGAGTCCCTTGTTCTCGTGGATCACCAGGACTGCACCTTCCGGCGCATCGGCCGCCGCCCACGCGCCCTGGAGTTCGCCCCCCGGCCCGGCCCAGGTGATCGGGCTGGTCGGCAGCGCCTGGGCCATGCCCGGTGGCGGCTCGGTGCTGGTCGTGGTGGGCGCGGGCGCCGGCGGCTGCGTCTCGTCGGCCTCCTCGCCCGCCTGGTAGGCGCGTTCGTCACTGCAGGACGCGATCAGCGCAGAGGCCGCCGCCGCCGACATGCCGAGCAGACCCAGGCGGCGCACCGCCTCGCGGCGGGACAGCAGGCCGTCGAGGTGGTCGGTGGCGATCTCTTCGGCGATGTAACGCTGCAACGAGGTCATGGTGTCCACCGTAGGCCCCGAAGCGGACTCAACCGGAGGCTTCTGCTGCAGTCTCGTCGTGTTGCTGTGTGTACTGCCGCAGTTGGGCACGCGTCGCACGGTCGAGTGCCCGGTCCATGCTGGCGTGAGCACGGCGCCGGGCCACCTTGCGCATCACGTCGACGAGATCGGCCGCCCAGGCGAACTCGGCGTCATCGTCCGGGTACCAGCCGGCGCCGCGTTGTCGGACCACCTCGGCATGTGCGGCTGCCGACAGCAGGTGGGCCGCCTCGTCGAGTTTCTGGTCGACCGCTCCGGTGGTGGCCAGGATGGCCGACAACGGCATCTGGCGTGCGGCCAGTTCGGCGAAGTCGTCGATCAGGCCACGATCGCGAACGAGATACGACTGCCCGTCGTCGGTGGGTTCGACGATGTCGCCGGCGATCAATTGCTGCACGGTCTCTTCCGACAGCGGACCCAAACGAGTTTCCAGTTGCGCCCGCGTCATGGTGAGTGGCTTCGCGCGCGAGAACGGTTCGGTCACCAGTTCACCGAGATCGGTGAGGTCGAGCACCTCGGCGAGGCCCTGACCGCGCTGCACTCCGGTGATGAACTTCAGGATGTGCTTGACGGTGAAGCCCTGGCCGAGTAACCGGACGACCGCCAGCAACCGGGTCAGATGCTCGTCGGTGTAGATGGCGGCGCGTCCGCGGCGCTGGGGTCGAGGCAGCAGACCGTTGTCGAGGTAGACGCGGACGTTGCGGGTCGTCGTCCCCGCCTCCCGCGCGAGGTCGTCGATCCGGTATTCGGTCACCATCGCATGCTAGGCGGTCAGCACCGGTGCACCCCGTCGTTCGCCCTCGGTGATCCGGTAGTCCTGCAGATCCACTGACCGCAGCTGCCGGACGTACTGGCTGGCGAAACCGGGATACATCGTGGCGTTGAACCCGTCCGCGGTCAGATACCAGCTCTGACACCCGGAATTCCAGGTGGTGGAGCGCAGCCGGCGCTGGATCTCGGCGTTGTGGCGGGTCTGCGCTTCGGGGCGGACGTCGAGCGCCTTCCAGTCGAACCGGAGCAGGGCGCCGATCGCCTCGACGATGTAGCCGATCTGGGCCTCCATGTACACCAGTGCCGAGCTGTGCCCGGGACCGGAGTTGGGCCCGAAGGTGAAAAACAGGTTTGGAAATCCCGAGACCGCGACGCTGCGGTAGGCGTAGGCGCCGTTGCTCCATTCCGATGCCAGGTCGCGGCCGTCGACACCGGAGACCGGAAACGGGGTGCCGGCCTTGGACACCTCGAAGCCGGTGGCGAACACGATGGCGTCGAACTGGTGCTCGATGCCCTCCACGGTGCGGATGCCGCGCGGCGACAGGCGCGCGATCGGCCACGTGACCAGCTTGCAGTTGTCCGCCTGCAGCGCCGGGTAGTAGTCACTGGTCATCAGCAGCCGCTTGCACCCCGCCGCGAAGTCCGGTGTCAACTGCCGGCGCAGCCACGAATCTTTCACCTGCCGACGCAGATTGGCTCGGCTGATCGCTTCCACCAGCCGGGTGAACGGGGTGTCCCAGACCACCCCGAGAGCCACCGATTCGTGACCCCAGAACCACGCCGAGCGCACGGCCTTCTCTGCCACGGGCGCGCTGGCGTAGAGGCGTCGGGTCCAGTCGGCGGTGCGGGTGTTCAGCCGCGGAAGCACCCAGCCCGGCGTGCGCTGGAACACCTTGACCGATCCGGCGGTCTTGACCAGTTGGGGGATGATCTGCACGGCGCTGGCGCCGGTGCCGATGACGGCGACCTTCTTGCCGGAGAAGTCGTATTCGTGATTCCAGCGGGCACTGTGGATCTTGGTGCCCTCGAAGGTATCGATACCAGGAATGTCCGGCAGGCTGACGTTGGAGAGCGGACCGGAGGCCACGATCACGGTCCGGGCCCGAATCGGCTTGCGGCCCTTCAACCTCACCGTCCACTCCCCCGCGGCTTCGTCGTAGGCCACCCCGGTGACGGTGTGTTCGAAGCGGATCCGCCCCGCCAGCCCGGCAGTCTCGACCATCCGCTCGATGTACTGCAGGATCTCGGCGCTGCCGGAGTAGGTGTGCGACCAGTCCGGGTTGGCCGCAAAGCTGTAGGAGTACAGCCGCGACGGGATGTCGCAGGCCGCACCGGGATAGGTGTTGTCCCGCCAGGTGCCGCCCACCCGGGTGTCGCGTTCGAAGAGGACAACGTCGGTGATGCCCTGCTGCTGCAATCTGATGGCGGCGCCGATCCCGGCGAATCCGGCGCCGACGATCGCCACGTTGACGGTCATCAGGCCACCGGCTCGTAGGTGAGTTCGTCCGACCAGGTCGGGGTGTGGCGCACCAGCGGCATCGGGATGGCCCCGGTGACCTTGACCAGCGAGTCCGCCAGCCAGTGGTACTTCGAGCTGCGGTCGATGACCTTCTTGCTGTGCCAGGAGATGAACCGGTACATGGGAACCCGGTGGACGAATTCGCTGCGCTGGCCGACACTGCGGAACCTGCGCATGGCCTGGTAGAGCTTCTCTTCGTCGACGCCCATGGCAACGATGTTGTCGCGCATCTTGTTCAACAGCGGAAAGTAGCTGAGGGTGCCGATCAGGAGTGCAGGGTTCATCCAGCTGCCGACGAACTCGACAGCCAGCTTGCGTGCGGTCGCGTGGCCCAGGATGTCCATCACCTCGAAATCGACGGCCAGATGCCGTGATTCGTCGGAGTTGATGCGCTTGAACACCTCCTGGGCCACCGGATCCTTCACCTCGTCGGTGATGAACTTGATCAGCGCACCGTCGAGCGCCACCTCGAGCATCGGTATGACCGTGCCCAGAATCGACAGCGACATCCCGTCGGAGAACTTGTCCAGCCACGTGATCACCAACTGCACATTGACACTCGGCGGCGGGATCTCGTCGTCCTCCAGCATGCCCCAGCGGCGCATCAGGGCCAGTTCGGCGTTCGCATGCTTCTGCTCTTCGGCGTGGAAGTGCTCGTAGATGCTCTTCAGCGTCGGAGTGGGGGCCTTCTTCGCGAGCGCGGCGAACCCGCGGGCGCCGACGTTCTCGATCCACATCAGGTCTGTCATGAACGGCTTGAGCTTGGCCCACAGGTCGTCGTCGATGAGCTCGGCGCCGGGTGCATCCCAGTCGATGTCGACCAGGGCCCACTGCTTGTCCTTGATCTTCTGCAGCATGGTGTCCAGATCCATCGCCACGAGCGGTCCTTTCAGTTGTCGGGCAGCAGGCGGCCGAGGAGTCCGGCGCCGCGGACGTAGAGGGCGGGAAAATGCCGTTTGAGGTGCCAGATGACGATGGCGTCGAGTTGCGGGACGACGTACAGCCGCCCGCTGGCGTGGGCGTCGAGGGTGCGCACGGCGACGTTGTCGGGCGACAGGCCGGTCCAGCGCGCCAGCTGTTGGCTCAGGTTCATCGAGGCCGGCGTGATGCGGCCGTCGGTGAACACATTGGTCTGCACGAAGGTGGGACACAACACGGTGACCGCGATACCGGTGCCGTCCAGTTCGGCGGCCAGCGTTTCCGACAGCGACATCACGCCGGCCTTGGACACGTTGTAGGCGGCCATCGAGGGTGCGGCGGCGAAGCCGGCGGCGGAAGCGACGTTGATGATGCCGCCGCGGCCGGCCTGCCGCAGGATCGGGGTGAACACCTCACATCCGTAGACGACCCCCCAGAGATTGATCCCCAGCGCCCAGTCCCAGTCATCGAATCCGATGTCGCCGATCGGTTTTCCACCGATCCCGACGCCGGCGTTGTTGATCACCAGTGTCGGTGCGCCGTCGAAGATCTGCTGCGCCTGTTCGGCCAGGAGTTCCACTGCGGCTCGGTCGGACACGTCGCACGGCACGGCATAGCCGGCGCCGGTGGGGAGTTCCTGGATCAGTGTGACAGTCTCCGCGGCGCGCTCGGGGTCGATGTCGGCACAGACGACGTGTCCGCCGCGGCGGGCCAGTTCGAGGGCGAACGCACGTCCGATGCCGCTGCCCGCGCCCGTGATCACTGCGTTGGCAGCGGTGGTGCGCCGCGGCCCGCGCCACGCCCGCAGGGCGGTGCCGATGCCGAGCATCAGCCCAGCTCCCGAAGCTCGTCGACCCGGCTGACGGGGAGGTGTTCGGTGATGAACTCGGCCGCTCGGCGCAGCGCGACGGTCGCCTCCGGCGCGACCCTGGGCAGCGCCTGGAAGACGTGCACCATCCCCGGCCACACCTCCAGGGTGCTCCGGCCGCCGGATTCCGAGAGCTCGGCGTGCAGGTGCCGGGCGTCGGCGCTGAGCATCTCGAAGCTGCCGACCTGGATCAGCATCGGTGGGAGCAGGCGGGCGTCGGTGAAACGCAGCCGCAGCCGAACATGCAGCGGGTCCTGGCCGTGGGTGTAGAGCTCGACCATCCGTGCTGCCGCAGCTGCCGACATCGCGGGGTCGCGTCGTGTCCTCTCCTGCTGCTTGGCCAGTGCCATGGTCAGGTCGATCAACGGCGAGAACAGCACCACGGCTGCAGGCTGGAACGCGGCGTGGCGGGTGTGGGCCAGCAACATGTCGCAGGTGAGGTGCCCTCCGGCCGAGTCGGCGCCGATCACGATGTCAGAACCCGAGTAACCCTGCTCCAGCAGCCAGCGGTAGCCGGCCTCGACATCCTCGGCGGCAATCGGGAAGCGGTGCCGGGGTGCCAAGCGGTAGTCCACCACGAAGAACGGCAGTCCCGTGGCTTCCGACAGCCGGGCCACCAGCTTGCGGTGGGTGGCGGTGGAGCAGAGCACGAAGGCGCTGCCGTGCACGTAATATCCTGCCCGCGAGCCGAATTCGACGCCGGGGCCGAGTACCCACTCGCCGCGCACGCGTGACGTGCGGACGGGGACGACCGTCGTGCCGGCCGGCATGGACCCGCCTGCGGCCATGATGGTCGCGATCAGTCCGCGGCCGAACCAGACGCCCGGTTGATTGGCGGGAATCGCGCTGGTCAGGCATCCCAGCGTCCAGCGCGTGATGGTCGCGGACGCCAGAGCACGCACGGTGGGGCCGGGCGGCATCGCAGTGGTGGGCACGCCTGAAGACCATCATCAATTGTGTCATTTGTCAATGTCACAATGTCGAGTGCGCAAATCCGCAGTCGAAATTTTGTGAACACAGTTCGGAATCTGTGCATTCAGTCGTTGACAGTCATTTCTGGAACAGGTTCTATGAACGATGTGACCTACGACACGATCATCCGCGGCGGGCGTTGGTTCGACGGTTCCGGCTCCGCCTCCGCAGTGCGCGACATCGGCCTGCGCGGCGGTCACGTGGCGGCCATCAGCGCCGAGCCGCTGGACGTCGGCGACTGTCCCGAGGTGATCGACGCCGCGGGACACTGGGTGCTGCCCGGCCTCATCGACATCCACACCCATTACGACGTCGAGGTGCTCGGCGGCCCCGCGCTGACGGAGTCGTTGCGCCACGGTGTCACCACGATCATGCTCGGGTCCTGCTCGCTGTCGACGGTGTACGTCGACGGCACCGAGGCCGGTGACCTGTTCGGACGCGTGGAAGCCATTCCGCGCGAACACGTGATCTCGGCGGTGGACGGGCACAAGACCTGGAACTCGTGCAGGGAGTACATCGCCGCACTCGAGGCTCGCCCGCTGGGCCCGAACGTGGCGGCGTTCATCGGGCATTCCGACATGCGCACGGCCACCATGGGATTGGACCGCGCCACCCGCGCCGATGAGCGCCCCACCCGCGCCGAGCAGGCTCGGATGGAGGACATGCTCGCGGAGGCACTCGATGCCGGCATGGTCGGAATGTCCTCTCAGCAGCTGCTTTTCGACAAGATCGACGGCGAAACCTGTCGCTCGCGGACCTTGCCGTCCACCTACGCCAAGCCCCGGGAACTGCGCCGGCTCAAGGCGTTGCTGCGGCGCAGTGGCCGGATTCTGCAGTCCGGGCCCGATATCGCCAACCCGGTCAACGTCGGCTCACAGGTGTTCAGCTCACTGGGCCTGTTCCGCAAGAAACTCAAGACCAGCCTGCTCTCGGCGGCCGACGTGAAGGCCAACCCCTACGCGGTGACGATCATGGGACCGCTGGCGGGCCTGGTCAACCGGTTCGGCGGCGACTTCCGGTGGCAGCACCTGCCGGTGCCGTTCGAGGTGTACGCCGACGGGATCGACCTGGTGATCTTCGAGGAGTTCGGCGCGGGGGCAGCGGCCCTACACCTGCGCGACGAGGTGGAGCGCAACGCGTTGATGCGCGACGAGGCCTACCGGCGCAGGTTCCGCAAGGAGTACGAGAGCAAGCTCGGTATCCGGGTGTGGCACCGCGACTTCTTCGACGCCCAGATCGTGGCCTGTCCCGACGCGGCCGTGGTGGGCAAGTCCTTCGGCGAGGTGGGCACCGACCGGGGCGGGCTGCACCCGGTGGACGCGTTCCTGGATTTGGTGCTCGAGCACGGGCGCGCCTTGCGCTGGCGTACCACCATCTCCAACCACCGCCCCGAGATCCTCAAGAAGCTGGCTGCCGAACCCGGTGTGCAGATGGGCTTTTCGGATGCCGGCGCACATCTGCGCAACATGGCCTTCTACAACATGGGCCTGCGATTGCTGCGCCACGTGCGCGACGCCCAGCGCGCAGGCCGGGAGTTCATGACCATCGAGGCGGCGGTGCACCGGCTCACCGGTGAACTGGCCGACTGGTATCGCCTCGACGCCGGGCATCTGCGCATCGGTGACCGCGCCGACCTGGTGATCATCGACCCCGAGAAGCTGGATGGCTCCCTCGACGACTACGCCGAGGAGCCGGTGGCCCAATACGGCGGCCTCTCGCGGATGGTGAACCGCAATGACGCCACCGTGGCCGCGGTGCTGGTGGGCGGTGCGACGGTGTTCCGGTACGGCCGGACCACCGATCTCGTGGGCGCCGAGCGCACCGGTAGCTTCCTGCGGGCCGGCGTACCGGTCCCCGCCCGGCACCGGGAGCTCAGCCATGCCGGTTGAGCAGGCCACCCGCAGCGCCGCGGACACGGTGCTGGGCATGTGGCGGTCCCTGTCGGCCCGCGACTGGGCCGCCGTGCCGGCCTTCCTGGCTCCCGACTGCATCTACCTCGATATGCCGGTGGGCCCCACCGCCGCAGCCAAGGGCCCCGACAACATCGTCAAGCGGCTCAAGATCGGGCTGGCACCGCTGGCGGCGTACGAGAACTTCGACGGCCTGCTGGTGGCCGACGGCGAACACGTGATGTACGAGCACTCCGAGTCGTGGCGGTGGCGCACTGGCGAATCCGCGTTGTTGGAGTTCGTCACCGTGCACCGCGTGGTCGACGGCCGGATCACGCTGTGGAAGGACTACTGGGACATGGGCGCGCTGACCGCCCACGCGCCGTCGACGTGGTTGAGCGACTTCGCCACCGCCGACATGTCCTGGGTGTACGACGCGTCGGCGGACCTCTGAGAACCCAGGCGCGGCACAGGTAGCCTGCCTGCATGTCCGAGCCGCCACCGTTCAGTCCGACCATCATGCTGCTGACGGTGAGCCGGGTCTGGGAGGCCGCCCTGGCGGACGCGCTGAAGCCGCTGGGGCTGACCATTCGCAAGTACGGGATGCTGGGCCATATCCGCGGGACCCCCGACATCTCGTTCAGTGAGTTGGCCCGACGCTCGCGCATCACGGTGCAGAGTGCGCACGCCGCGGTGACGGGGTTCGTCGCCGCGGGCTGGGTGGACGACGGCACCGCCCATGCCGGGTCGGCCTCCACCCTGCGTGTGACGCCCGAGGGCGCGGCGCTGCTGGACCGAGCCGCCGCCCATGTGCGCCGCCTCGATGGGGATTTCACCGCGCGCTCCCCCGAGCTGGCGCAGATGCTGCGCCGGCAGATGACCCGACTCGCGGAAGGCAACCCAACCTTCAGTTAGTCTGAAGGTATGGAATCCGTTCTGCTGTCCGTCCACGTGGTGGCCGGCATCCTCTTCGTCGGCCCGGTGGCCGTGGCGGCGAGCCTGTTCCCGCGCTATGCCGTCGAGGGACCCACAGTGGCCGCCGCCCTGCACCGGATCACCCGGGTGTACGGCGTTCTGGCACTGGTGGTTCCTGCCGTCGGGATCCTGCTGGCGTTGGTGCAGGGCCGCACCACCGAGATCTGGGTGCTGATCGCGCTGGCCCTGACCGCGCTGGCCGGCGGGCTGCTCCTGGAGATCGCCCCGCGCCAGCGAGCGGCCCTGGCGGCGCCGGAAACTGCGGCGCTACGCAGCATCGGCATGCTGACCGGCGTGTTCAACCTGCTGTGGGCGATTGTGGTGGTGCTGATGATCGTCCGGCCGGGGGCGTCGTGAAGTTCCGGCACTATCTGCGCCGACCCCCAGCGGTCAGCGCCGCCGATGCCATCCAACTGATGGCCGAGGGAGCCCTGATCGTCGATGTCCGGCGGGACTTCGAGTGGAACCGGGTGCACATCCCCGGGTCGGTGCACCTGCCGTTGGAAGTCTTGGCGCAGCGCTGCCTGGAACTGCCCGATGACCGCTTGTTGATCGCCTTCTGCACCGGTGGACTGCGCTCTGCGGGGGCGGCGAATCTGTTGGTGGAGAACGGGTTTCAAGCCACCAACTGCAGCGGCGGGTTGATCCATTGGCGGGCCGCGGGCGGGCCGCTGACCTGACGGACAGATCTAGCCCAGGTGGTAGATGCGCCGCGCGTTGCCGAAGGCGATCAGCTCCGCCACCCGGATGGCGTCGGCCTCGCACCACTGGCCGCTGTCGACGAATTCGCCCAGCACCCTGGCCATTCCGTCGCGCCACAGCCGGGCGCCGAGGTAGTGCAGTTCGGCGGGCCCGTAGGCGTCCGAGGAGTAGAGGATCTTGCGGAACGGCGCCATCTCCAGCAGCCGGGCCAGGAAGGACACCGACCGCGCGCCCAGGTAGTTGATGCTCAGTCCGCCGTCGAGGTACACGTTGTTGAACGCCTGTGCCAGATACCCCGCCTCACGTTCGAACGGGTAGCAGTGCAGCAGCGTCACCGGGGTGTCACCGGAGTGGCGCAGGAACTCCAACAGATGCAACGGGTTGGTTCGATGCAGATCGCAGTCACGGTCGCCGAACCCGACGTGGAACTGCAGCGGCTTGCCCAGCCGGAGCCCTTGATACAGCCCGAAGCGCAGCAGGGTCCGGTCGGTCAATCGGGTGCCACCCGCATCGCGCCAGCGCTGCGCGGCCTCGCGTACCTCGGCCGCAGACGGCTCCGTCAGATCACCTTCGAAGCCACCTCGGTAGGCCAGGATCGACTTGGTGCCCACGGCATCAGCGCCCCGGCGCTCGACGATCTCGGTGAACGCCGCGGCGTAGTCGCCCTCGGCGGCCGCAGCCTCTTCGGCCACCTGTTCCAGCCGCACCACCTCATGGGCGCGGCCTCCGGACAGGGCGGCCATCTGCTTGGGCGCGCTCACCCCGGCGGCGAAACCGGTGTCGAGCACCCAGTCGCTGACGCCGGCTGCGGGCAGGAACACTGCCGTCAGCTCCTGCTCGCCGAGCTCAGTGCGCCGGGACCAGTACTGCTGCGGCTCCGCATGTTCCGGCAGTCCCAGCAGGGGCGCGCAGTGTCTGCGGATGGCGAAGCCCAGCTGGGTGTCGAAGGCGGAGTCGAACGCCGCCAGCGGCTCGGTGTTGGCTTCGTTGAGACTGTTCTCGAACCGGGCCCGCGAACCACCGTCGACCCAGCAGCCGTGCACATGGTGATCCACCAGCGGCACCGTCGCCAGGAGTTCGGTCAGCAGCGACACCTCACAGACTCCAGGCCAGCCGGAACCGGGCGGCCAGCTCGTCGGCGGGCAGCGCGCCGAAGTGCTCGATCTCATAGCGGCGCACCGCCACCAGGGCGTCGACAGCCGGATCGCCAAGGATGCCACGCACCAGCGCCGAAGAGTCGAGCGCGTCGATGACGGTGGCCTGGCTGTCGGACAGCTGGACCGTGGCGGCCGCAGCGCGCTGCTCGGCGGTCTGCGTGGCCGGGTCCACGGTGGTCTCCCCCGGTAGCGTCGCCGACCGGTCGATGCCGTCGAGAGCCAGCCCGAGGATGGCCGCCGTTGCGAAGTAGGGGTTGGCCGAGGGGTCCACGATCTTCACCTCGACGTTCGCACCGTGGGGGTTGGCGGGGCCGCCGGTCAGGAAGCGCACCGCGGCTTCCCGGTTCTCCACGCCCCAGCAGGCGTAGGCACCTGCCCAGTGCCCGGGCTGCATCCGCAGGCCGGAGAGCACCGACCCGGAGAACACTCCCTGAGCCTGTGGCAGGCCCGCCAGCACGCCGGCCGCCGCGGCCTGGCCCTGCGGTGTCATCCCGTGCGGACCGTCCCCGCCGGAGAACAGTGGAACGTCGTCGCGACTCAGCGAGAAGTGTTGGTGGGCACCCGATCCCACGGCACCGGCAAACGGTACCGGTGAGAAGCTGACCCGCAGCCCGTGCGCGCGGGCCACCCGGCTGATGATGATGCGGGCCAGCACCACATGATCAGCGGCGGCCACCGGTGTGCGGGGTCGCAGGGACAGCTCGAACTGGTTGCCGCCGTATTCGGGATGGAACTGTTCGATGCCGACACCGGCGGCGGTGGCCGCCGTGGTGACTTCCCGGATGAAACCCTCGTACTCCAGCACGCCGGCCAGCCCGTATTGGGCCCAGGCACGGGTGGGCAGCGCGTCGCCGTCGTTGCCGACGAGCACGAACTCGAGTTCGTGCCCCACCTGTGCGGTCAGTCCGTGTTCGGCCAGTCGCTCCTCGACGCCGGTCAGCACACCGCGGCTGCACTGGGGCACCCGTTGCCCGTCCTGGGTGTAGAAATCCCCTGGCGCCCAGGCCCATCCGTCGCCGAGGACACGCAGGGCCGTGAGGTCGATGCGGATACGCTGATCCCCCACCACGCCGATGTCTCCGGTGAAGGCGATACCGGCCTGGTCGATGGCGAAACCGTGCCACACCGGGCTGGCGCCCAGCCCGGGGTCGGCGAATGCGTTGGTCCGCATCACCGGAACGGTCTTGGCGTGCGTCAGGCCCGCGGGATTGACGACGGTGCCCAGCACCGTGACAACGCCGTTGGCGTCGAGTTGGGCCAGTGACGCCGAGGGGGCTGGGGTGGCTGTCATGCAGCCATCATGCCCGCTTACCCGCGACTGGGGATGGTGAGCGCGCAGGCCTGCCCGATGTCCAGGGTGCGCAGCATCCGTCCCATGCCCACCCACATGGCGCAGGACAGGGCCAGGTCGGCCATCAGTTCGTCGGAGAAGTGGGCGCCCGCCCGCGCCCAGAAGTCCTCGTCGTCACGCAGCGCGGTGTGGTCGGTGCCGAAGCGGTGCGCGAATTCGGCGGCGATGCGTTCCTCCTCGGAATAGCCCGGCCAGGTGCGCCACTGGTCGGCGTGGTCGTAGAGCTCTTCGTCGACGCCGGCGGCGGGGCCGTCGGCGTCGCGGGTGTTGATGCACACGGCGCACTCGTTGTCGTGGGCGATCACGATCCGCGCGAGCTCCCGCACACGCATCGGCAGCCGGTTGTTGTTGTAGACGGCGTGGGTGTATCCCGCCATCGCGGCACCGATCTCCGGGGACTTGACGATCCAACCCGCGACATCGTCGGCCGGGAACTCTCCGATACGGCTCATGGCCGCGATGCTACGCGGTGGAGCCCGGTAGTGGAACGCGTTCTAGTTTCTGCTCGTCCCAGTCTCGCTGCACCAGCATGCGGTGGGCGATCCGCTCGAGCGCGGCCTCCACCTGTTCGCGGTCGGGCCGGCCCTCGAAGTGCGGATCAGCGGCCAGTTTCTCCAGGATGCGGCCGACGATCGCGGTCGAGGCCACGTCGACCTGATGTCGCCCGGCCTGGGTCAGCCACATCTGGTCGTCGGTGCGCAGGGCGTAACCGTCGGCCACCAGCTTGTCGAAGGTGGGTTCGAGTACTTCGCACGGCATCCGCAGGCGGTCGCCGATCTCCGAGAGGGTGGCGGAGCCGAAGACCTGGTTCTGTCGGAAGATCTGGATCAGCGCCCACAGTCCGGCGACGTCGACCTCGCACCCGTACCGCCCGGCGATGTGCCGCAGCCGGATCTCCGGGGAATCGCGGAACATCCGGCCCACTGCGGTTTCCAGGATCCGCTCCGGGGTGTCGGCGCCGGGCATCCCGAAGCCCTCACCGAGGTCCGTCGCCGACACGGCGTCGATGTCGCGCAGCGGCACCTCTTTGAGGAACAGCGACACCACAAAACCGACCACCGCCACCGGCGCGGCGCACAGGAACACCAGCCCCAGGGAGTCGGCATAGGCGTCCACGACCGGTGCGGCCACCTCCGGTGGGAGCGCGTGCAGCGCTTTCGGGGAATCGGCGGCCCCCGGGGGCACCGCACCGCCGGTGAGTGCGGGAGCCAGGCGACCGGCCAGGAAGTTGGCGAACAACGACCCGAAGATGGCGGCGCCGAACGAACTGCCGATGGTGCGGAAGAAGGTCACCCCGGAGGTGGCGACGCCGAGGTCCTCGAAGCGCGCGGTGTTCTGCACGGTCAGCACCAGGACCTGCATGCACAGGCCGATGCCCGAGCCCAGCACGAACAAAGACAGCGACTGCATCAGCACCGGGGTGGTGGCATCCATCCGGGACAACAGCACAAAGCCGACGCTCATCACCGCGGTGCCCGCGACGGGAAAGATCTTGTAGCGGCCGGTGCGTCCCACGATCTGACCGCTGCCGATCGAGGTGAGCAGCAGCCCGGCCACCATGGGCAGCGTGCGCAGTCCCGACTCGGTGGCCGACACCCCGTCGACGAACTGCATGAACGTCGGCAGGAACGTCATGGCCCCGAGCATCGCGAACCCGACGATGAACGCCAGGATGCAGCACACCGTGAACACCGGGCTGGCGAACAGCCGCATCGGCAGGATCGGCTCGGCCGCGCGGGTCTCCACCCACACGAAGACACCCAGGGCAGCGGCGGATCCGACGAAGAGGGCGATGATCACCGGGGAGGTCCACGGGTATTCCCCGCCGCCCCAGCTGGTGGCCAGGGTCAGGCCCGAGGCGCCCACGCCGACGAACAGGATGCCCGCGTAGTCGATGACCGGGCGGCCGGCGCGGGTCAGTGCGGGGATGGCCGCGGCACCGACGGCCACCACCACGAGGGCGACGGGGACGTTGATCCAGAAGGCCCAGCGCCAGCTCAGATGGTCGGTGAAGAACCCGCCCAACAGCGGGCCGATCACCGTCGTGACACCGAACACCGCACCCAGTGCGCCCTGGTAGCGTCCGCGTTCGCGCAGCGGGATGACCTCGCCGATCACCGCCATGGCCGTGACCATGATCGCGCCGCCTCCGATGCCCTGCAGGGCGCGGGCGGCCACCAGGGTGGACATGGACGCGGCCAGCCCGCACAGCACCGACCCGAGCAGAAAGAACAGCACCGAGACGCAGAACACCCGCTTGCGCCCGAACAGGTCGCCGAGCTTGCCGACGATCGCGGTCGCGATGGTAGAGGCCAGCAGGTAGCTGGTGACCACCCAGGACTGATGACCCGCGCCGCCGAGGTCGGCCACCACCGTGGGCAGAGCGGTGGCGACGATGGTCTGGTCGAGCGCGGCCAGCAGCATGCCGAGCAGCACCGCAACAAAGATGAAGTTACGGCGTGCGGGGCTGATCAGCGAGGTGCCGGCCGACTCGTCGGGTGAGTTCGACACAATAGTTAGTTACACTAGCATTACTTTGCGCTGTCCGAGCGTGAGGGCACTGGCGGCGGTATACCGATCAAGCACATCCGGCGTGGGTTCCCCGGTGTAGGTTTCCGAACCCTCCAACTGCCAGGCCGGCGGCGCATCGCCGCCGGCGAGCACCCAGGCCGCCTGCTTGGCCGCGCCGAGGGCGACGTACTCCCCTGGCGTGGGCACCTCGACCGCGCGGCCCAGCACCGCGGGGGCGATCTGGCGGACCGCCGCCGACCGTGCCGCGCCACCGACCATCAGCACCCGATCGACGGCCACCCCCTGCTCGGCGATCTTGTCCAGGCAGTACGCCATGGACGCCAACAGCCCTTCGACGGCCGCGCGCGCGACGTTGGCCGGCGACAGGTTGGTGGTGCTGACGCCCTGCAGCGCGCCGCGGGCCTCGGGCAGGTTGGGTGAGCGTTCCCCGTCGAAGTACGGCACCCAGATCAGCCCCTCGGCGCCGGGCGGCGCCGACAGGGCCAGCTCGGAGAAGCGGCTCAGATCCACGTCCAGCATCGCGGCCACCGCCGCCAACACGGGTGCGCCGTTGAGGGTGCACACCAGTGGCAGCTGCCTGCCGGTGGCATCGGCGAAGCCGGCGACGATGCCGTCCGGGTCGTGCGAGGCGGTCTCGCCGACCGCGCTGATGACCCCCGAGGTGCCCAACGACATCACGCAGTCGCCGGACGCCGCTCCCAGCCCCAGGGCAGCTGCGGCGTTGTCGCCCGCGCCCGGCCCCAGCGCCGCGCCCCGGTGCCGCAACACCGACTCGTGGGGGCTGAGCACCCGGGGCACCCGTGGCAGCCGGCCGCGGGTGGCCAGCAGCAACAGGTCCTCCTGGTAACTGTCGTCGGCACCTGAGTAGTAGCCCGTGCCGCTGGCATCACTGCGATCGGTGATCAGGTCGGCGATGTCGGTCGAGCCCGACAGCTTCCAGGTCAGCCAGTCATGCGGCAGGCAGACCGCGGCGGTGCGATCGGCGTTGCCCGGCTCGTTGTCGGCCAGCCAGCGCAGCTTGGTCGCGGTGATCGACGCCACGGGTACGACGCCGGTCTCCTGCGCCCACTTCGCCGCCCCGCCGAGTTCATTGATCAGATCCACGGCGGCATCGGCGGAGCGGGTGTCGTTCCACAGCAGCGCCTTGCGCACCACCTCGCCGTCGGCGTCCAGGCAGACCATGCCGTGCTGCTGGCCACCCACCGAGATGGCGTCGACGTCGTCGAGGCCGCCGACGTCGGCGATGGCGCTCTGCAGGGCCTCCCACCAGGCAGCCGGATCCACCTCGGTTCCGCCGGGGTGGGGCGCCGAGGCGGAGCGAACGACGGCGCCGGTATCGGCGTCACAGACCAAGACCTTGCACGACTGCGTAGAGGAGTCGATTCCCGCGACTAGAGACACGCCGACGAGATTACGCGCCGCGGATCACTGCTCCTGTGAGCTCGGCGGGCGCGACACGCACTGCGCGAGGTAGAGCTGTTCACCCAGCTTGTCCATCAGCTCCAGCTGGGTCTCGAGGTAGTCGATGTGCTCTTCCTCGTCGGCCATGATCTTCTCGAGCAGGTTGGCACTGGTGCTGTCCTGCTTCTCGCGGCACATGATGATGCCGGGCCGCAGCCGCTCGGCCACCTCGTACTCGACGGCCAGGTCGGATTCGAACTGCTCACGCAGGGTCTGGCCCACCCGCAGCGAGAACAGCCGCTGGTAGTTGGGCAGCCCGTTGAGCAGCAGGATGCGGTCGGTGATCAACTCGGCGTGCTGCATTTCTTCGAAGGACTCTTTGCGCGTGTGCGCTGCCACCTCGGTGAAGCCCCAGCTGTCCTGCATCTTGGAGTGCAGGAAATACTGGTTGATCGCGGTGAGTTCGCTGGTCAGCTGCTCGTTGAGCAACTTCAGAACGTCGGGGTCACCGTGCAACATGAGGGGCTCCTGGGGTCGCGAGGAAACGGCAGGGTCGGTAGCGGCTGTGGTGTCGAATCTATCCCAGCAACCGCGTCAAAGCACGTGCGAATCGCCCGAAAAAGCCGATCTACCTGCGGTTTTATCGTAGGCACACCTAACTGAGGGGGCCCTAACAAATCCGGCTAGGTTAGGTTAGACTCCGCTAATCATGCGTATCGACGAAAAGGTGGGGGCCTGATGTACGTCTGTCTGTGCACCGGCGCCACCAGCCACTGCGTGACCACCGCGGTGAACAAGGGCGCCTGCACGTCCAAGCAGGTCGCCGCGGCCTGCGGGGCCGGGTCGGACTGCGGCCGCTGCAAGATGACGGTCCGCGCCCTGATTGCCGCCACGCTGGCCGAACAGACCGCCGTCGCGTCTTAATTCTTGCCCGGGGCGGTGTTGAACTCCGCCAACGCCGCGGCGTTGGCCGCAGCGCCCATCAGTTCCACAAAACACTGGTTCTCCCGCGCCCGCGCAGCGGCGATCTCGGCCCGCAGCGGCGCCATCATGGTCGCTTTCACCGCGGCCAGGCTGGCGATGGGCCGCGACGCCAAGACCTCGGCGTGGCTGCGCGCCTGCGCCAGCAGGTCTTCCGGTTCGCACACCCTCCACACCAGGCCCATGCGCAGCGCCTCCTCGGCGCTCACCCACTCCGAGGACATCAGCAGCCATGCTGCGTTCTGCCTGCCGATCAGTTGCGGCAGCAGGTAGGACGACGCCGCCTCCGGCGCCACCCCCAGGCTGGTGAACGGGCACTTCAACTTGGCCGTCGACGCCATGAACGCGATGTCGGCGAAGCCGAGGATGGTGGTCCCGATGCCCAGACCCAGTCCGTTGACCGCGCAGATCAGTGGCTTGGGAAAGTCGGTCAGGGCGTCGACCAGGCCCAGGAACCCGTACTCCCCGGGCGTGAAGTCCGCGTCGGTGATCCGGGCCTGCATCTCTGCCAGGTCGGTGCCCGCACTGAAGGCGCGCCCGGTTCCGGTGATCAGCACGACGGCCACCTCGGGGTCCTCGGCGGCGTCGCGCAGCGCCACGGTGGTGGCGTCGTAGAGCGCCTCGTTGAACGCGTTGAGGGCGTCGGGACGATTCAGGGTCAGGGTGCGCACCCGGTTGTCATCGGCGATCGTCAGTGTCACGCCCCTGAGACTAGAGGGTCTAGTTCGAATAGACCCGCGTTGGTGTGATCAGGACCGCGGTGCGCCGCTGGCGGACCATCTCGGCGTCGTACGTTTCCCAGTCGTCGTGGGTGCCGCCGGCCGCGGTGAAGATGTCGCGCAACAGCAGCCGCAACTGATCGGCGCCGGTCAGCCAGCCGGCCGGATCGTCGGGCCCGGCCAGCTCGGCGCGTCCCTCCACGGTCGCCCACTGCCAGCCGCTGCGGAACGTCGCGGCCAGCGCGGGACGGGTGCGCAGGTTGGCCAGCTTCACCCGGCCATAGGTGACGAACGCCAGCACCTCGTTGCCGGTACGGGGGTGGGTGATGATGCCCGTGTTGACCAGCGAGGCCTGCACGGTGGCGTCGGCGCGCAGCGTCGAGACCACCGCCAGTCCGCTCTCGCCGCGCGCCAGGGCCACGGCATCCTGCAGCGTCGTCATGCTGCCACAAACGGGTCGCGCCACACGTAGCGGCTGGTGGGAATGGTGTCGACGTTCTCGTTCGCTCCGAAAGCCGTTGTGCTGGTGATCATCCGGGTGAGCCGCCTGCTCAGCTCGTCGTCGTCGGCGGCGCCGAAGAACGCCTTGAGGTCACCGACCGCGGCGTCGGGGAACAGTTCCTCGACGATGGCGGCCAGCTCGGGCGCCTGCGGCGTCAGCGGCCGCACCACCGCGTTCTGCACATAACCGAAGGTGGCCTGGGTGTCGATCGCCACCGGGGTGTGGTCCACATGCCAGCGGTGCCGCCAGGTGGCCTCGTCCAGGGCCGCGGGACGGCGAAGCAGCGCGATGTTCGCCAGTCCCGTTGTGCGCGAGCCGGGTTCACCGATCGGTGGAACCAGCGGGGTTGACTCGGTGACCAGGTAGGCGAAGACATCGAGGGCGTCGGCGGCCAGGATGTCCACAACCGCGGACACCTGCGGACCGTAGGACTGTTGGGTCCAGATGCTCACGACGGCCGTCGCGGGCGGGTCGAGCACCGAGAGGGTCATCATCGACTCCCGGACCGCAGCGTCCTTGACGTTGACCGTCAGACCGGGCAGCCCCAGTTCCAGCAGTCGGGCGGCGACCGTGCCCCGCAATCGCTGACACCAGGCGTCGTCGGCGTCGGCGCGCACCACGAACATGACCTTCTCCATGAACGCCGAATGTACCCGGTGCCCGCCAGCGCATAATGACGTTCATGAAGCCGGCCTCGCCCTACGTCGGTGAGGTCACGCGCAGCCTGCTCGGGGCGCTGCTGGTGATCGCGGTGGCGCTGCTGTGGGGCCAGCCGGTGGGCGCCATGGCTGCCGGCGGCGGCGCGGCGATCGCCGGTGCCGCAGCGCTGCAAGACAATCCGCGACGATTGCGGTCCGCGGTCACGGTCACGGCGACCGCGGGTGCTGCCGTACTTCTCGGTACCACCGCGAGTGCGCACGGTCTGCTGACTGCGCTCGTCGTCCTGCTGTGGTCGGTGGGCGCCGGGCTGGTGTGGGCGGTCAGCGCGAACACCGGACTGGTGGCCGCGGCTCTGGGCGCCCTGCTGGTGTGCTGCGCGCGCGAACCGGTGTCGGCACCGGATGCGGTGATCGCCACTCTGCTGGCGGTGGGCGGCGGCCTCACCCAGGTGGCCCTGGTGGCCGCGTGGCCGCGCCAGCAGTGGCGGGTGCAGCGGGACGCGCTGGCGGCCGCCTACCGGTCGGTGGCGGCGGGGGCCCGGGCTCTGACCACCGATCCTGCGGCCACCTTCGACGTCGCTCCCCTGCTTGCGCTGCGCGAGGCCCACACCCTGACCGAGGAACAGGCACGCCGCCGGCCGCCGGCGGTGCGGGGGTTGTTCGGATTGCCGGAGCGGGTGGCGATGACCATCACCGCAATACAGACGGCGTCGGCGGACCCTGCCACCCGGGTGGTGCTGACCGCCTCGGCCGAGGCACTCGACGGCATCGCCGACGGTTCGCGCGCCGCTGCCGAGGCGGGCCTGACCGCGCTGGACACCGCGGTGGACGGCGTCGGCGCCGCGGCGGTGCTTCCGGCCAGGCGCCTGCAGACCCTGGTGCACGAGGCGGCGACGCTGCGCTTCGGTGGGTCGACGGGTCCGCTTGCCACCCTGGCATCGGCGCGAAAGTCCTTGCACAACGAGATGTCCTGGAATTCGCCGGTGCTGCGGCACGCCGTGCGCCTCGGTGCCGCCGCGGGGCTGGGGGCTGCCGCGGTCGCACTCACGGGGATGGCCCAGGGGTACTGGGTGGCGCTGACGGTGCTGTTGGTGGTGCGCCCCGAGACCGCGCACACCTACACCCGTTGCGTGGTGCGGGTGGCCGCTCTGGTGGGCGGGGTGGTGGTGGCCACCGGGGTCAGCGCGCTGTGGCACCCCGCGGGCCTGGTGTCCGCCGTGCTGGCCGTGGCGTGCGTGGGGGTGGCCTACGCCGTCTCGGGCATCGGTTCGGTGGCGGTGACCGGCGCGGTGGCCGCCGCCACCGTGTTCCTGGCCGACATCGCCACCGCGGCACCCACCGACGCGCTCGGGGAACGGGCGTTGGCGGCCGTCCTCGGGGGCGCTCTGGCCATCAGCGGGCACGTGTTGTTGCCGGACCGGTCACTGGTGCGCCTGCATCAGCGGGCCGGGGAGCTGCTGAAGGCGGAGATCGACTATGCGGCGACGGTCATCCGTGGCCTGGTTCATCCGATGCCCGACGCGGAGGCAACCTTGTCGGCGTCCTGGGAACGTACGGTGCGCGCCCGATCGGCGTTCGAGGCCGCCACCGGCAGTGGCCGCGCCGATGTGGCAGCGGTGCGACGCTGGCTCACCACCTACCGTGCGGGGATCAACGCCGTGACGGCATCGTGTGCGGTACTCGAGCGTCACGTGCCTGCCTCCCGCACCCAGACCCTGGACCGTCGCTTCGTGGTGGCCGTGGACGATTTCGTGGATGCCCTGCGCGGCGAGACCCCTCGGGCCGGGCAGGCGTGGACACTGGACGCCACCCATCTGGTGTCCACCGAACAGCAGGTGCGGGAGTCTGCGGCGCACCTGGACAAGACCCACGTTGCGCAGCGGGTCCTGGTGGGCGAGATCGAGACCATCACCCGGCATCTGATGGCTGTCGCCGACGCGTGAATTGACCTGTTGCCGTTGCATTTTCGTCTTGTCCGGTCTGCTGCCGCACCGAGCCGGGGCAACCTGCCCTTACAATTGTCGACAGTCGACGGATTATGAACCCGCGGAGAGGACACCCAGCACCGCCATGGCGGCACCCAGAACCCAGCCAGCAAGCGCACTTCCGGCGACTCTGGTCGAGGTCGCCGCCCACCGGGTGCGCGACGCCATCATGAGCGGATCGCTGCAACCCGGCGAGAAGATCGTCGAGGAGCAGCTGTGCGCCGATCTGGGCATCAGCCGGGCGCCGCTGCGGGAGGCGTTACGCCAGCTGGCCCAGCAGGGCCTCGTCGAACATCTCCCCCGCCGTGGGTCCCGGGTCGCGCAGTGGTCACCCCGGGACATCCTGCAGCTGTTCGAGCTGCGGGGTGTGCTGGAGCGGCATGCCATCGAATCCGCGTTGCCGCTGACCGACCCCGACACCGCGCTGGCGCCTGTGCGCGCCGCTCTGGATCACATGCGCCGGGCCGGCACGGACCTGGAGCGCGACGACGCGCACCGCGAATTCCATGCCGCCGTCGTCGCCCTGGCCGACAACCGGCAGCTGGACATCGCGCTGGAGCCCATCCTGCTCAAGCTGCAGCTACCCATGGCGGTCAACCTGCGCGAAGAAGCCAGGCACCACCATGCGCACGATGGCATCGAGCGCCACGAATCGATTCTCACCGCGTTGTCGAGCAATGACGCCGCCGTGGTGGTGGCAGCCATGCACGATCACGGCCACCTGAGTTATCTGCCGCTTTGATCCGCGGTTTGCACCGGTCTTGCTAACACGATCGATACACGCGCGACCCTGATCCGCCATCATTCTGTCGACAATCGACAGTTATGGTCGTCTACTCTTCGGGTCCGTCACTCGGGCCATCCGTTGCTGACATCCTGGAATCGCATGCGGGAGGGTCGGGTTCGCCCACCAAGACCGCCGCGCGTGTCGCCGACGCCATCGCCGCTCGCGGAGACGATGGCACCTGGCTGTCCACTGTCCCGCGCGACGAGCTCCTGGCGGCGGCCCGCGAGATCGAGAACCGCCCCGGAGCGCGGGCGCTGCCCCTGTACGGGGTGCCGTTCGGTGTGAAGGACAGCATCGACGTCGCCGGCGTCCCCACCACGCTGTCGTGCCCGGACTTCTCCTACGTTGCCACCGAGACCGCTCCGGTCGTCGCGCGCCTGCTCGACGCCGGGGCGCTGTACGTCGGCAAGACCAACCTCGACCAGTTCGCCACCGGACTGAACGGCACCCGCACGCCGTACACCGTGCCGCGCAGCATCTACAGCGCCGACATGATCTCCGGCGGCTCGTCGTCCGGATCGGCCCTGGCCGTCGCACTGGGGCAGGTGCCGTTCGCCGTCGCCACCGACACCGCGGGCTCGGGCCGGGTGCCCGCCGCCCTCAACGGTGTCATCGGTTTCAAGCCGTCGCGCGGGTTGCTGAGCACAGTCGGACTGGTACCGGCGTGCAAGTCGCTGGACTGCATCACGCTGATGGCCGGCTGCATCGACGACGTGGACCGCGTGTTCGACGTGATGGCCGCCCGCGACGACGACGATGCCTGGTCCCGCGACCGCGGCCCCCGCTACGACGGCGCCCGCATCCGGGTGGGCCTGCCTGCCGTCGACGAGCTCGAGTTCTTCGGCGACGAGCCGATGAAGCAGGCCCACCTGGCATTCCGGCAGCGGCTGGCCGGCCAGGTGGACACCGTGGACGTGTCGCTGGCGCCCTTCCTGGCTGCCGGGGAGCTCCTGTATCAGGGGCCGTGGGTGGCCGAGCGGCTGGTGGTGTTCGGCGAATTCCTCTCGGCTGCACCGGATTCGATCCATCCGGTGGTACGGGACATCCTGCTGTCGGGGCAGCGCTACACCGCGGTGGACGCCTTCGCCGCACTACAGCGGTTGCAGGAGCTGCGCGCCGAGGTGGCCCGGCTGTGGCGCGACATGGATGTCCTGGTGGTGCCCACCATCGGCACCACCTTCACTGTCGACGAGGTGCTGGCGCGGCCCATCGACACCAACACCATGCTGGGTCACTACACCCACTTCGGCAATCTGCTGGATCTGCTCGGGGTCGCGATCCCGCTGGGCACCCTGACCGACGGACGGCCCCACAGCGCGACCCTGCTGGGTGCCGCCCTCAGCGACGACACCGCACTGCACCTGGCCGCGCAGTTGCTCGACGAACCCCGCGTCGCTGTCCCGACCTCCACCGCCGTCCCCTCCAAGGAGCATCTGTGAGTACTGCCGTCGAGATCCCCGCCGAGCCGTCGCCATTCGCGCTGATGGCCGGCAAGACCGCACTGATCGTCATCGACATGCAACGGGACTTCTTGCTGCCCGGCGGTTTCGGAGAGAGCCTGGGCAACGATGTCGGTCGGCTGGCCGCTGTGGTGGAGCCGCTGGCCGCGCTCATCGCCGCAGCGCGCCGGGCCGGCATCATGGTGATCCACACGCGCGAAGGTCATAAGCCCGATCTCTCGGACTGCCCGCCCGCCAAGCTGTCCCGCGGCGCCCCGTCGAAGCGCATCGGCGACCCGGGCAAGTACGGCCGCATCCTGATCCAGGGCGAGTACGGCCACGACATCGTTGACGAGCTGGCCCCGGCGCCGGGCGAGCTGGTGATCGACAAGCCCGGCAAAGGGGCCTTCTACGCCACCGAATTGCAGGACGTGCTGAGCGCGGGCGGCATCACCCAGTTGCTCATGACCGGCGTCACCACCGAGGTGTGTGTACACACCACCACCCGCGAAGCCAACGACCGCGGTTACGAGTGCCTGGTGGTATCCGATTGTGTCGGTTCATATTTCCCGGAGTTCCAGGAAGTCGGACTCAAGATGATCGCCGCCCAGGGCGGCATCTTCGGCTGGGTGGCCGACACGGCCGCCGTCATCCCCGCACTCACCTCGCTGACCCCCACCCCTGCCTGAGAGGACCGTCATGAGCACAGACGTCACACCGGTACAGCACACCTCCGGTATCCCCTGGTGGACCCGGGGCGATCTCAATGCGTTCTTCGGGCTGGGGTTCAACATCCTGGTCAATGTCCTGACCCTGACCGGGCTGATGATCGGCGTCGTCGCCGTACCCGCGGGCGACGTTCTGGGCACGGTGCTGCCGGCGCTGGGCGTCGCGCTGATCCTGGGCAATCTGTACTACACGTTCCTGGCCCGGCGGCTCGCGAAGCGCGAAAACCGCAGCGACGTCACGGCATTGCCCTACGGGCCCAGCGTGCCCCACATGTTCATCGTGGTGTTCGTGGTGATGCTGCCCGTGTACCTGAACACCGACGACCCCGTGCGCGCCTGGGAGGCCGGATTGGCATGGGCGTTTCTGATCGGCGTGATCGTGATGATCGGCGCCTTCGTCGGGCCCTACATCCGCAAACTCACTCCGCGCGCAGCCATGCTGGGCACGCTGGCCGGCATCTCCATCACGTTCATCTCGATGCGACCGGCGGCGCAGATGTGGGAGGCCGCGTGGATCGGTCTGCCCGTGCTGGCGATCATCCTGATCGGCTTCTTCACCAACATGAAGCTGCCGTTCAACATCCCGGTCGGCCTGGCAGCGCTGCTGGTGGGCACCGCGATCGGCTGGGCGGGCGGGTTCATGTCGGCGCCCGATGTCACCGCGGCGGTGTCCAACATCGCCATCGGCATCCCGGATCTGCGGATCGATCTTCTGTTCAACGGTTTGTCAGACCTGGCGCCGCTGCTGGGGACCGCGATCCCGCTGGGCGTGTACAACTTCACCGAGGCCATGAGCAACGTCGAGTCCGCCGCGGCGGCCGGGGACAACTACAACCTGCGCAGTGTGCTGCTGGCCGACGGAGCCGGGGCCGTCGTCGGCTCGGCCTTCGGGTCGCCCTTCCCGCCGGCGGTGTACATCGGCCACCCCGGCTGGAAGGACGCCGGAGGGCGCGCGTCGTACTCGCTGGCCAGCGGCGTGGCCATCGGAATCCTCTGCTTCATAGGCCTTTTCGGCATCCTCGATGCACTGCTGCCGGTGCCGGCGATCGTGCCCATCCTGCTCTACATCGGTCTCCTGATCGGCGCGCAGGCGTTCCAGGCGGTACCGCGGCTGCACGCGGTGGCCGTGGTGGCCGCACTGCTACCCAACCTCGCGGAATGGGGTCGCGGGCTGATCGACAATGCGCTGAACGCCGCGGGCACCTCGGCCGCCGAAGTGGGCATGGAAGCTCTCAACAGCGCCGGCGTGGTCTACGAAGGCCTGAAGGTGCTCGGCGAAGGCGCGGTACTGGTGGGCCTGATCCTGGGCAGCATGGTCTGCTTCATCCTGGAGAAGAAGTTCGTCTACGCCGCGATCGCCGCCGCGGTGGGTGCGGCGCTGTCGTTCATCGGGCTGATCCATGCTCCCCAGGTGGAGTGGGCGGCCAGCCCCGCGGTGTCACTGGGCTACCTGTTCTTCGCCGTGGTGTGCTTGATCTACCACGTCCTGCCGGGGTCCAAGGAGCCGGTGGTGGTCGACGAGTCGGATGTGGTGGCCGGGCACTGACCGTGGCGTGAACGTTTTGGCTCGCCGCGACGTTACACGCGGAATGAGCACCTCGACGGACCTTGTTGTCACCAATGCCCGCGTCTACACCTGCGATCCCGCATCGAGCTGGGCGGAGGCGATAGCCGTATCCGATGGCCTGATCACCGCGGTGGGGACCGCCGCGGACGTAGCTGAGCACGTCGGGGCCGACACCGTGGTGGTCGACGCGGGTGGGCGCATGGTCATGCCCGGTCTGGCCGACGTGCACACCCACCTCATGCTCGGTGGAAACGCGATGGCATGGGAACTGACCATGCCACCCAGCGCCACCCTCGAGGAGATACTCACCGCGGTGGAGGCACACGCGCGTACACTCGCCGCAGACGAGTGGATCGTGGGTGGAATCGTCGGCAGCCCCGTGCTGGATGAGCTTGCCTCCGGCGGGTACCTCGCGGCACTGGACAGGGCTGCCGGTGGGCGACCGGTGGTGCTGCGCGACGACTCGTATCACAACCGGTGGGTGAATTCGGTAGCTCTGGAGCGCATGGGCATTGATGAATCGACCCCTGCCCCGCCCACGGGAATCATCGGCAAGGACCGCAACGGACACCTGACCGGCCTGCTCTACGAGTCGGCCTCCGACCTGGCCGAGAACGCCGCCGCAGCAGCCATCGCCGATGCGGCCGGGCGTGATCGAGTGGCCATAGGGACTGCGATCTCGCTGATGAACTCCTTCGGGATCACGGCAATTCAGGATGCTGCGACTCTGGAGCCCTCGCTGCGCGCGCTGAGCGACCTCGACGACAAGGGTGAATTGACAGCGTGGGTGGTGGGCACGCTTCCGGCTCGGCCGTGGATGTCGGACAACATCGCAGGAAACGATCTGTACGTCGCTGCGCCTGCCTATCGCAGGAACCAGGTACGCCCCGACTTTGCGAAGTTCTTCCTGGACGGGGTCCCGATGACACGCACGTCGGCACTCCTGCAGCCGTACCTCTGCCATGGGCCTCACGAGGATCCAGCGGACGTGGGGCCGCTGTTCTGGTCCGACGACGAACTCCTGGATGCCCTCGAGCGTTGCCATGCGGCAGGACTGGGGGCAAAGTTCCACGCCACGGGTGACCGAGCCGTGCAACAGGCGCTCAACGCCGTTGAGATATTCCGAGAGCGCCATGGTGCCGGGCGGCTGTTCCACATCGCCCACGTGGCCTATATCGCACCCGCGGATCTGGCGCGGTTCGCCGCACTGGGAGTGGTCGCCGACGCGTCGCCGTACATCTGGTTCCCGACACCGTTTGCCGGCATCATCAACAGTCAGGTGCCGCCGGCGATCGTCGATCGATCCTGGCCGTTCCGGGATCTGCTCGATCACAGGGCCGTGCTGGCTGTCGGGTCCGACTGGCCCGTCGTTCCGAGCCCGAACCCGTGGATCGCCCTCGAGGCGCTAATCACCCGGGCCAATCCCGACCCTGACATCGACGGGCAGAGCAACCCGTCGGCCGCAATAACCCTGAGTGAGGCCATCTCAGTGCTCACCACGTCCGGCGCAGAAGCGATGGGCATGGGTGAGACCAACGGCGTCATCACACCCGGGCGATCTGCTGACTTCATCGTGCTGAACCACAACTTGTTCGACGTCGAGGCAACCGAGATCCACCGAACGACCGCGTTGCAGACCTATTTTCGAGGGCGGAGAGTCCACGGGACAGAACTGTGACTCGTGGGAAGGACGGGGCTGTCACCGATTCGACGCTGATAGGTCGTTGCGGAGCCGGCGCTTGGCACGGTGGAGGCGAGACGCCACTGTTCCCACCGGCACCCCCAAGATGCCGGCGATCTCCGTGTTCCGGTAGCCCTCGATGCAGGCGAAGTAGACGACACCACGAAGCTCGACTGGTAAGCGGAGCAGCGCCGAATGGGCTTCGCCGACCATCCGGCTCAGTGCCTCGGTCTCCGCCGATTGCTGACACTGGTCAATCCATCGAGAATCGACAGCCACCTGGACCTCGACGCCCTCCGCCGACATGCGCTCGACTGGTCGTCTCTGAGCTCGCCGGTGGTTGTCCAGCCATTTGTTGACCAGGATGCGATGCAGCCACGAGCGGATATTCGAGCCTTCGCGGAACGTCCCCAGGGACACATAGGCTCTCGCCATCGTTTCCTGCACCAGGTCTTCTGCATCAGGACGCTGACTGGTCAGCGCCAACGCATGCCGAAAGAGGTAGGACCTCAGGGGCAGGACATCACGGTCGTACTGCGCCTTATCGACAGTTTCGGCCGCCTCGAAACCCTCGTCCACCTCGGACGTCGTGGCCACAACAACGGGGACGGCGCCGTCGGTGCCGGTGATCTGATCATTCTCGATGTACCTGGACGCCACCGGTCGACGTGTCGACTGGATGCCGTTGCGTTACAGCGCCCGCATCACTCCGGTATGAACGCCACTTCGGTGCCCGGCGCCAGAACGACGTACATCCGGCGCCAGGGGTCGTCGCCGACCAGTTGCCACTGATGTCCGCTGCCCACGGTGTCCTCCGCCAGCAGGATGTCGCCGGGGTACAGCACAAACTGCTCGCCGTCGCGGGTGACGAACTGCAGTGTGCCGCTCAAGGTCACGACCAGTTGTCGCACCGGTGCGGTGTGCCAGGCCAGCTCTCCCCCGCCCGCGGTCTCCTCGACCGTGACGTGCGTCGTCGACATCGCTCCGGACACCAGGTCATCGTTGCGGCCCGGCTGCATGTCCAGACGCCCGACCTCCACGTGCGAGCCACCCTCTTGACCGGTCCACAATCGAACGCAACGAATCATGGTGGTGATGCTACTGAGCGCGTCGAGACTGCACGCTGAGCGCAGTCTCGATGACATGCGAAAACCCCTGCGTCACTTGGGTATCTGGCGTCACATTCCGAGCCTTTTTGTCGGTGGTTCGAACTAGTGTTCGAGGTATGGGAACGTCAGCTGTCGCCGATCGTGAGGCGATGCTGGCCGCCCTGGCCCAGATGGAAACCCTGCAAGCGCAGATGAACTCACTGTCCATCGACGCCTTCACCCCGCTGGAGTTGTTGGACCTGCAGCAGCGCCGCGAAACACTGGCCTGGCAACAACCCGTCCTCGACCACACGATCTACCAACGCCTGCGCGCCGAATGCACCCCCAAAGAACTCGGCGCCAGCAGCTACACCAAAGTCCTGGCCGCCCGCCTGCGGATCAGCGAAGCCGAAGCGTTCCGGCGCCTCAAGAACGCCGAACTGCTCGGCCCGCGCACCGCCCTGACCGGTGAGCCGATGCCCCCTGCCTTGCCGAACGTCGCCGCCGCCCAAGAGAAAGGCCAACTCGGGCCTGAGCATGTCAGCGAGATCAAGTCGTTCTTCCGCACCCTGCCCCAATCGGTGGACTTCCAGGCCCGCGAGGCCGCCGAAACCGACCTGGCCCGGCATGCGTGCACTCTCGGTGTCGACGGGTTCGCTGCTGTTGCGGACCGGTTGAAGTATCTGCTCGATCAGGACGGCACCTTCACCGACGCCGACCGCCAAGCCCGCCGCGGGCTGCGCCTGGGCAGGCAACGCCCCGACGGCACCGTCCCTTTCTCCGGCTACCTGACGCCGGAAGCTGCGGCGACCTGGGAAGCGGTGAAGGCCAAGCTGGCGGCCCCCGGCATGTGCAATCCCGCCGATGACACCCCCCAGGTCGACGGCGAACCCGACTCCGAGCACGCGGCCACAGACGCCCGCACCCAGAGCCAACGCGACCACGATGCGTTCCTGGCGGCGGGTCGCGCGGTCCTGGCCTCGGGTGATCTCGGCCAACACAAGGGCCTACCGGCCACGATCATCATCCGCACCGAACTCAAAGACCTGGAAAAAGCGGCCGGGCACGGACTCACCGCCGGCGGAACGTTGATTCCGATGCGCGACGTCATCCGCATGGCCTCCCACGCCTACCTCTGGCTGGCACTGTTCGACGGCAAGGGAGTGCCGCTGCACCTGGGGCGTACCCGCCGCACCGCCTCACCGGGACAACGCATCGTGCTGCTGGCCCAGCACCGCGGCTGCACCGCCCCAGGCTGCACCGCCGACGGCTACCACTCCGAGGTCCACCACGCGAACAAAGACTGGAAAGACGGCGGCAACACCGATGTCGAGGACATGACCTTGGCGTGCGGGCCGGACAACAGGATGGTCGAAACCACCGGCTGGACCACCCGCAACCGCCCCCAAGACGGGGTCACCGAATGGGTGCCGCCACCAGCCTTGGACTGCGGGCAATCCCGCACCAACCCCTACCACCACCCCGACCGCATCCTCGCCCCCGACGAACCCGACGACGACCCACCCGGCGACGACCCCTGAGCGCAGCGAAAGCCAATGAGCCGACGGACCCACCAGGGGCCGCCGGCCAGAGGTGCGCGCCGAGGCATGGCTGAACCGCACCGCGACGCCCTAGGGTATGCAGCATGACTACCGACACGGTGGACGCCGAACCCTATTACGACCTCGGTACGTATCACCGTCCTGTCGAAACCCCCTCGGCAGAAGCACAATTGTGGTTCGACCGCGGCCTCGTCTGGGCCTATGCATTCAACCACGACGAGGCCATCGCCTGTTTCGAAAAGGCACTCAGCCACGACCCGATGCTGGCGATCGCGCGCTGGGGCATCGCGTATGCGATCGGCCCCAATTACAACAAGGCCTGGGACGCCTTCGACCCTGTCGACATGGCCGTATCGCTGGCCCGTGCCCGGACCGAGCTCGAGCTCGCCGCAGAGGGTCGCGCCACACCCGCCGAACGCGGGCTGATCGACGCTCTGGCCGCCCGCTTCCCCACCGACGACCCGAACGATTCGACCGCGCTGTCGGCCGGCCACACGGCCTACGCCGACGCGATGCTGGAGCTCAGCGCTGCCCATCCCGCCGACATCGACATCCAGACGCTGGCCGCCGACGCCCTGGTGAATGTCACGGCGTGGGCGTTGTGGGACACCCGTACCGGTGAGCCCGCCCCCGGCTCCCGTGTGCTGGAGGCGACCCGCATCCTGGACGCCGCGCTGGCCACCGACGCCGGCAAGGCACATCCCGGGCTACTGCACATCTACCTCCACACCATGGAGATGTCCGCTCATCCGGAGGTCGCGCTGCCCGCCGCCGACCTGCTGCGCAATCTCGTGCCCGACGCCGGGCACCTGCAGCACATGCCCACCCACATCGACGTGCTGTGCGGCGACTACCGCACCTCGGTGGTGTCGAATCAGTCCGCGGTCCGCGCCGACCGCAAGTTCGTGGAAAACGAAGGGCCACTGAACTTCTACTCGCTGTACCGCGCCCATGATCTGCATTTTGTGGTGTACTCGGCGATGTTCAGCGGTCAGTTCGGCGTGGCACTCGCGGCCGCTGAGGAACTGGCGGGTCAGCTGACGCCGGAGTTGCTGTCCATTGCCTCGCCCCCGATGGCTGACTGGCTGGAGGCGTTCGTGCCGTTGCGGACCCACGTGCTGATCCGGTTCGGCCGCTGGGATGACCTGCTTTCCCAGGCACTGCCCGACGACACGGCGCTCTACTGCACCACTGCTGCCACCATCCACTACGGCCGCGGCGTCGCGTATGCCGCCACCGGTCAGACGGCGCAGGCCAGGGTGGAACGCGAGGCCTTCGAAGCCGCGTATGCCGGCATTCCGGAGAGCCGCTACCTGTTCAACAACACCAGCCGCGACATCCTCGACGTCGCGCGCGCCATGCTGGACGGCGAGATCGCCTACCGCGAGGGCAACCACGAGGTGGCGTTCGAAAGCCTGCGCAAGGCAATCGAATTGGATGATTCACTGCCCTACGACGAACCCTGGGGGTGGATGCAGCCCACCCGGCACGCCTACGGTGCGCTGCTGCTGGAGCAGGGCCGCGTGGCAGAAGCGGCCCAGGTGTACGAGGCCGATCTGGGGCTGGATCCCACGCTGGCGCGCTCCTGCCAGCACCCGAACAACCTGTGGAGCCTGCACGGCTATCACGAATGCCTGCAGAGGTTGGGCCGCACCGCGGAGGCTCAGATCATCAGCCGCCAGCTGGACCTGGCGGTGGCCCGGGCCGACGTGCCGATCACCGCCTCGTGCGCGTGCCGGATGAGCGCCTGACGCGGCCGACGTCTGTCAAGCAGCGCTGAACCTCGCGAACCGAACGGCCAGGCGTTCAGGGTCGGGGCGATCAGCGCGCCGTTTGGGTATGTGCATCAGAGGCTGTTCATGGTGATGTTGCAGACCATGGCGGAGCATAGGGCCGTCGATCTCGTCCAACAGTCGGTGATGTATCTCGATCGTGAGGTCGGGCCGAATACCGAGAATGTTCTGGTCGTAGGCGGCGTGGTGAATCTTGCACAGCGCTAGGCCATTGGGGACCACCGGGAGCCCAAGTGGTTCGCTGTCGGGCAGTATGTGGGCCGCATCGAGTAACTCTCGATGCTTCAGCGCACACACCGCGCAGCGCACCTCGTAGGCAAGCATCACGCGACTTGCGAAAAGCGGTTGATGCAGGCGGCGCTTGGTCTCGGCAAGCAGATAGCGTTTCAGCGCACCCTCCATCGGGCTGTCCAGGTCCACATCGACCTGATCCGGCGTAAGTGCCAGGACGAACTGATCCTGCTCAGCTTCTTCATCGATCAGGTACACGGGAGAGATGGCGTTGAAGATGCCAGGAGCGACCCCTACGAACCAGATCAATGGCAATCGATATCTCAAAGCGATTCGAAGTCCTTCGTTTTCGGTGCTGCCCCGCTGATCCCGTCGGAGCTTGTACCTGTGCAGGCCATCGGGTCCTTCTCGGTCGTCGTATGCCGCGATCCCCGCCTTGGGGTATGAGGTGGTGATTGACAGTGCCGCGTGCCACCCCGCGGGCTTTCTGATCCCGCGCCGCGATCGATCAGAGGAAACCGCTCTCCACCCACCACGAAATCGTTTGCGAGCTCATCGCGGGTGATCGGCCGAGTGCCATCCAGCGTCTGCCTGCGGACCCATTCCAGCGCAGCCGAGCGCAACGCCTCTTGGTCGAATCCAGGGACCACGGCCGTATTTTGCCCTGCGGCCGCAACAGCGGCGGCGGTTTCGTCGAGGATCCGGGTACCTTCGGACGGTGGCTCAATGGTCGGACACTGCTGATCGTACGACGCGGCCCCGGTTCGCCGGCGGCGCACCGCTGACCTTCACCTGGCTGGGTGTACTCCTGGCCACCACGCTGATCCAGCACGCCCTCACCGGCCACAAGCTGCGCGAGGTTCTGCTGGGCGGCTCGACCAATCTGCACCACCTGGCCGTGGACCCCGTTCAGGTGTTGGTGGCCAGCCTGCTGTGGATCGACGGCTACTACTGGTGGCCGTGGGCCATCGTCTTCGCCCTGTTCCTGGCGCCGGCGGAGCGCTGGCTCGGACAATGGCGCTGGCTCGCGGTCGGGTTGCTGGCCCACGTCATCGCCACCTACGTCAGCGAGGGTGTGCTCTACCTGCAGATCCGGGAGGCCATCGCCTCACCGCGCCTGACCGACGCCCGTGACATCGGCGTCAGTTACTTCGTCGCCGGAATCGCCGGAGTGCTGACCTACCGCATCGTGGTGCCGTGGCGCTGGTGCTACACCGCGGTGATGGTCCTGGCGGTGGGCATTCCGTTGGCCGTTCATCCGAACTTCACCGCCCTCGGACACGCGTGCGCCCTGGCGGTCGGTCTGGCGTGCTATCCGCTGGTGCGTAGACTCACGCCTCGTGGCCCTCAGCGACCTTGACGTCGAACTGTTGGCGCGGTGTGTCGAACTGGCTCGCGTCGCACTCGACGACGGAGACGAGCCGTTCGGGTCCGTCCTGGTGGACGCCGACGGCAACATCCTGTTCGAGGACCGCAACCGCGTCCAGGGTGGTGACGCCACCCAGCACCCGGAATTCGCCATCGCCCGGTGGGCCGCAGAGAACGTGGCACCCGTTCGCCGGGTCCGAGCCACCGTGTACACCTCCGGCGAGCACTGCCCCATGTGCGCGGCGGCGCATGCCTGGGTGGGGCTCGGACGCATCGTCTACGCCACCTCGTCCCAGCAGCTCTCGCAGTGGCTCGGCGAATGGGGTGTACCCGCCGCGCCGGTCGCGGCGTTGCCCATCACCACCGTCGCGCCCCGTGTGGTCACCGACGGACCCGCCCCACAATTCGAGGCCGAAATGAAAGCCCTGTACGAAGCCCGGTTCCGCTCATGACCGAGCCCGAGTGGGTCGAACACGCAATCTGGTGGCAGATCTACCCGCTCGGATTCGTGGGTGCTTTCCCCGCCGACGTCGACCCCGGGCCCGACGAGCACCGGCTGCGCAGGGTGATCGACTGGCTCGACCACGCCATCACCCTCGGCGCCTCCGGCATTGCGCTCGGTCCGGTATTCGCCTCGCGCACACACGGTTACGACACCACCGATCACCGCCGCATCGATCCGCGCCTCGGTGACGACAGCGACTTCGACGCCGTGGTCGGCGCCGCACACGAGCGCGGATTGCGGGTGCTGCTGGACGGGGTGTTCAACCACGTGGGTACCGATTTCCCCGCCTACCGGGCTGCCGTCGACGGCGACGAGGACGCCGCCCGTTGGTTCCGTGGCCGGCCGGGCCGGTTCCACACCTTCGAAGGTCACGGCGAGCTGATCACCCTCAACCACAACAACCCCACGGTGGTGGACTACACCGTCGAGGTGATGTCGCACTGGCTGGATCGTGGCGCCGACGGGTGGCGGCTGGATGCGGCATACGCTGTGCCGCAACGGTTCTGGAGTCAGGTACTGCCGCGGGTACGGGAAGCCCATCCGCAGGCGTGGTTCGTCGGCGAGGTCATCCACGGCGATTACACCGGGATGGTCACCCAGGCGGGCTTCGACGCCGTCACCCAGTACGAACTGTGGAAGGCGATCTGGAGCAGCCTCAACGACGGTAACTTCCACGAACTGAACTGGGCTCTGCGCCGGCACAACGAGTTCCTGGACTGCTTCGTCCCGCAGACCTTCATCGGCAATCACGACGTCACCCGCATCGCCAGTAAACTGGACCATCCCGCGCACGTCGCGCACGCGGTGGTGCTGCTCATGACGCTCGGTGGGGTGCCCACCATCTACGCCGGTGACGAGTTCGGATTCCAGGGCATCAAGGAGGACCGGGCCGGCGGCGACGACGCCGTGCGTCCGGAGTTCGGCTCTCCCCCGTTCCCGGCCGACGAGACCGGCCGGGAACTGTTCGCCCTGCACCAGTTCCTGATCGGCCTGCGCCGCCGCCACCCCTGGTTGCACACCGCGCGCACCAAGTCCGTCAGCGTCGACAACCGCGGGTTTGTCTACGAAACCCGCGGCGACGACCGGGCTTTGGTGGTGGCGCTCAACATCGACGACGCCCCCATGCCGTTGGACGTGCCCGGCCTGGTGGTTGCCGGCTCCGGGGCCCCGCCGCAGGAACGGGTGCAGCGCGCCGAGGTGCCCGCGCACGGCTGGCTGATCCTGGAACCGGGAACAAAATAGGCTCCTGCGACGTTGGCCGACTCGTGACCGAACTGAGCCCCACCGAGTGGGTACGCGAGCAGACCGAACGCATCCTGGCCCAGGGCACCACCGACGGCGTGGAGGTGATGGACCGCCCTGTCGTCCTGTTCACCACCACCGGGGCCAAATCCGGCAAGAAGCGGTATGTCCCGCTCATGCGGGTCGAGGAGAACGGCCGCTACGCCATGGTGGCGTCCAAGGGTGGCGACCCGCAGCACCCGTCCTGGTACCACAACGTCAAGGCCAACCCCACCGTCACGGTGCAGGACGGCGAGAAGGTCTTCACCTTGACCGCCCGCGAGATCGACGGCGCCGAGCGTGAGCACTGGTGGAAGCTCGCGGTCGAGGCCTACCCGCCCTACGCCGAGTACCAGACCAAGACCGATCGCCAGATCCCGGTCTTCGTCCTCGAGTGACCTCTTAACCCTGCAGGTAGGCCAGCACGGCCAGCACCCGGCGATTGCGTTCGTCACCCGCGTGCAGGTCCAGCTTGGTGAAAATGCTGCGGATGTGCTTTTCCACCGCCCCTTCGGTGACCACCATGGTGCGCGCGATGCTGGTGTTGGAGTGCCCCTCCGCCATCAGCGTCAGCACCTCACTCTCCCGTGCGGTCAAAGTACGTAGCGGTTCGTCGCGACGGCGCCGCACCAGGAGCTGATTGACCACCTCGCGGTCCAGGACGGTCCCACCGGCCGCTACCCGTTCCACGGCGTCGAGGAACTCGTCGATGGCCATCACCCGGTCCTTCAGCAGATAGCCGATGGCGCCGGTACCCGCGGCCAGCAGGTCATCGGCGTAGGACGCCTCGACGTACTGCGAGAGCACCAGCACCGGCGACCCCGGCACCTTTCGGCGAGCCTCCACCGCCGCGCGCAGCCCTTCGTCGGTGTGCGACGGCGGCATTCGCACGTCGACCACCGAGATGTCCGGCCGGTGCTCCTCGACCGCCGCGACCAGTGCGGGACCGTCGCCCACCGCCGCCACCACCCGGTGGCCGTTCTCGGTCAGCAGCCGCACCAGGCCTTCCCTCAACAGCACCGAATCGTCGGCCACCACCACTGTCAGCACGGCAGCTCCACCCCGATCGTCGTCGGCCCACCCGCGGGGCTGTCCACGGTCAGCGTGCCGCCTCCGGCGCGTACCCGGTCGGCCAGGCCGGACAGTCCATGGCCCTTGCCGACATGGGCGCCACCGTCACCGTCGTCGGTGATCTGCACACGCAGCGCCCTCGGCCCCTGCGCCAGCGTGACCCGACAACACCCCGCGCGGGAGTGTTTGGCGACATTGGTCAACGCCTCGGCCACCGCGAAGTACGCGGTGGTTTCCACCACCGCAGCCGGCCGCCTGGCCGGGGTGCCCAGGTCGGGGTCGACAACCAGGTCGACCGGGACCGGGCACCGCGCCGCCAGGGCGGCCAGTGCACTGGGCAGCCCGCGGTCGGTGAGCACCGGCGGAGCGATGCCCCGCGACAGCGCCCGCAGCTCGTCGAGGGTCTCCTGGGTCTGCCCGATCGCCTCGTCGAGGGTGCGACGCAACGCCTCGGGATCGGTGTCGAGGTGTCGGCGGGCCCGGGTCAGGTCCATCGCCAGCCGGATCAACCTCTGCTGCGGCCCGTCGTGGATGTCGCGTTCCAGCCGGCGCAGCGCAATCGCCTCCGCCGACGCCGCGGCTGCCTTCTGATCGCTGAGCACCGTGATGGTCTGGCGCATCTCGGCCACCCCGCTGAGCAGCAGCCTGCTGAACCCCGCCGAGAACAACGCACAGCCGCGCACCACCAGCGGCAACGTGATCAGACAGACCAGGCCCGCCGCCGTCTGGAACCCGATGCGCGCCAGGTCGCTGTCCCCCAGCCCGATCAGCTGCGCCAGCGACACGTTGTCCCGGCCACGGGGAATGCTCCAGTCCCACAACACCGTCGACGTGCCCCCCACCGCCGTCGCCCACCAACTGACCACCACACAGAAGGTGGCCAGCGAGACGGGCAACACCAGGATGCCGTGGGCGACGTCGAGCCAGAACTGCACCTGCCCCAAGGGGGTGAGCATGCGCTTCCAGATCCCGGCGCCCGCAGCGGCCGCCGGGTAGGCGGGCCGGGCCCGGGGCCGGCGCAGCACCCCCGCGATCCGGAGGCGCTCGATATCGGCGAACGCCCGGCCGGTCAGCAGGGTCAGCGTCAGGATGGGCACGCCCACGATGATCACCACCGTGCCCAGCCCGACGGACAACCCCGTGACCAGCACGCAGAAGCTCAGCACGGCCAACGGGAACCCGAACAGGACATAGCCGGTGTCGATGGCGAGCTGACGCAGCACAGCTTTCACCTGCACGACGCTAGGCACGTTGCGTCGTCACCCCCATCCCGTACGCCTGCGTGTTCAGGGTAGGGCTGCCCCTACCGTCGCGGGATCCTGCTCACCGCCGTAGAAGCGATCCAGCACGGCGGTGAAATCCGCCGCGTCCTCGGTGCTCAGGGCAAACAACGTCATGCAGCTGCGCAGCTTGAGGTCGTCGGGGAAGCCGAACACTTGCTGCGCCGACCGGCCCTCGATGCCCGCGACGATGCGCGCACACTCCCGCAGTCGCGGGCCGAGCACCGGATGAGCCAGGTAGGCCCTCGCCTCGTCGAGCCCCGAGATGCCGAAATGCTGCGCGGTCGCGCTGCGCCCCAGGCTGGCCAGTTGCGGGAAGACGAACCACATCCAGTGTGTATGTTTGCGCCCGGCCCGCAGCTCGGCGAGCACCGTGGCGTACACCGGTTCCTGGGCATCGAGGAATCGCTGGAGCGCAAACGGATCCGACATGACAGTTCACGCTAGTGTTCTGAACCGATGACCACACCCACCACGGAGCCGAAAGTCGGGCCGCTGGAAAAGCGCCTGCTGATCTCGCGGATCAGCATCCAGTCCAAGCTCCTGGTGATGTTGCTGCTGACCAGCATCTTGTCCGCGGCGGTGGTCGGCTTCATCGGCTACACCTCAGGCCGGGACTCTTTGCGAGCCTCGGTGTTCGACAGACTGACCGAGATACGTGAATCCCAGACCCGCCAGCTGCGCGCACAGTTCTCCGATCTGACGAACTCGCTGCTGGTCTACTCGCAGGGTGAAACAGCGACGCAGGCACTGCAGGATTTCACCGCCGGCTTCAACGAACTGGCCGGTGCGCCGGTCAGCCCGGCGCAACAGCAGCAACTCGTCGACTACTACACCAACGTCTTCGCCCCCGCCAAGGAGGCCCAGACCGGGACCAAGCTGAACATCGACGCCCTGGTGCCGGCGTCCAATGCGCAGCGTTATCTGCAGTCGCTGTACACGGCGCCGTTCACAGACTGGAACGTCTCGCTGGCCAACAACGACGCTCGGGACGGCAGCGCCTGGTCGGCAGCCAACGCACGGTACAACAGCTTCTTCAGTGAGATCGTCACCCGTTTCGCCTACGAGGATGCCCTGCTGATCGACGATCGCGGCATCGTTGTCTACAGCGCCTACAAGGGCGTCGACCTCGGTACCAACATCTTCACCGGCCCCTACCGCGGGGGCCAGCTCACCACGGCCTACACCAAGGCCATGGAGTCGAATGCGGTGGACTACGTCGGCGTCACGGACTTCAGCGACTATCAGCCCGCCGACGAGCCGACCGCCTGGCTGGTCTCGCCCGTACGCGCAATGGGCCAGGTGGGCGGGGTCCTGGCTCTGCAATTCCCGATCTCGCGGATCAACACACTGATGACGGTGAACGGCCAGTGGGAGACCGCTGGGATGGGCCGCACCGGCGAGACCTTCCTGGTGGGGCCGGACGAGCTGATGCGCTCGGACTCGCGGCTGTTCCTGGAGGATCCCGACGAGTACCGGGCCGACGTGGTGGCTGCGGGCACCCCGCCCGATGTCGCCGACGCTGCCATCCGCCAGGGCGGCACCACCCTGGTCCAATCCGTGGCCACCACGGCCACCAAGCTGGCGTTGCAGGGCCAGACGGGCACAACCATCGACCGCGACTACCTGGGCCACGAGACCCTGCAGGCCTACGCGCCGGTGAACCTTCCCGGCCTCAGCTGGGCGGTGGTCGCGAAGATCACCACCGAGGAGGCGTTCGCGCCGGTCACCGATTTCACCCGGACACTCGTGTTGTCCACCGTCGCGATCATTCTCGGTGTGTCCATGGCGGCGATGGTGTTGTCGCGGCTGTTCGTCCGACCGTTGCGCAGACTGGAGGCCGGAGCCCACCGCATCAGCGCCGGCAATTACGGCATCACGTTGCCCGTGCACACCCGCGACGAGTTCGGGGATCTCACCAAGGCGTTCAACGAGATGAGCCGCAACCTGTCGATCAAAGAGGAACTGCTGGCCGAGCAGCGCCGCGAGAACGACCGCCTGCTGCTGTCGCTCATGCCGGAACAGGTGGCGCAACGCTACCGCGACGGCGAAGAGACCATCGCGCAGGACCATCAGGACGTCACCGTGCTGTTCGCCGACCTCGACGGCCTCGACACCCTGTCCACGCAGCTGCCGGCCGAGGAATCGCTGGCGATCGTGAACCGGCTGATCCGGCAGTTCGATTCGGCCGCCGAGAATCTGGGTGTCGAAAAGGTCCGGACGCTGCACAACGGTTACCTGGCCAGCTGCGGGCTCAACGTCCCCCGCCTGGACAACGTGCGGCGCACCGTCGACTTCGCCGTCGAGATGCAGCTGATCGTCGATCGCTTCAACAGCGAGACGGGCCACAAGCTGGGTCTGCGCGCGGGCATCGACACCGGCACCGTGACCAGCGGCTTGATCGGCCGCACCAGCCTGGCCTACGACATGTGGGGTGCGGCGGTGAATCTGGCCTTCCAGGTGCAGAGCGGCTCACCACAGCCCGGCATCTACACCACCTCACGGGTCTATGACCTGCTGCGTGACAATCGGCACTTCGTCTCCGCGGGAGTGGTGACCGTGGACGGCACCGAGGAACCCATCTGGCGACTCGCGGACCGGCCGCGATGACCGATCTGTTGGCGAGTTCGTGGTTCTACTGGGCCATCGGTGTGGCAGTCGGGCTTCCGGTACTGGTGGTGACGCTGACCGAAGTGCAGCACACGCTGGCCCACCGGCACAGCCCGCTGATCCGGCCGATCACGTTGATCCGCAACTACATCCTGCCGCTGGGGGCACTGCTCCTGCTGCTGGTGAAGGGTTCGGACGTCTCTCCCGACGCGACCCCGGTACGCGTCATCTCGACGGGACTGGCCTTCGTGGTCCTGATCCTGTTGTTGTCCGGCTTGAACGTCACGCTGTTCCACGGCGCTCCGGAAGGCAGCTGGCGCAACCGGATTCCGACGATCTTCCTCGACGTCGCACGCTTCGTGCTGATCGCACTCGGCCTGGCCCTGATCCTGTCCTACATCTGGGGCGCCAACGTCGGCGGCCTGTTCACCGCACTCGGCGTCACCTCCATCGTGCTCGGCCTCGCGCTGCAGAACTCGGTGGGCCAGGTGATCTCGGGTCTGCTGCTGTTGTTCGAGCAGCCCTTCGAGTTGGGCGACTGGATCGACACCCCGTCGGCGCGCGGGCGGGTGGTCGAGGTGAACTGGCGGGCCACCCACATCGACACCGGCAGCGGACTGCAGGTGATGCCCAACTCCGTGCTGGCGGGCGCGTCGTTCACCAATCTCAGCCGCCCGGCGGGCGCCTTCGCGACGTCGGTCACCACCACGTTCGCCACCGACGACCCACCCGACGAGGTCTGCGCGATGCTGGTCCGGGTTGCCGCGACGCTACCCCAGCTCAAACCGGGGGCACACCCGTCGAGCGTGACCACCGGGGCCGGGCAGTACAGCACGTCCATCCCGTTGCGCTCCCCGGCCGACGACTGGGCCGCGAAGACGACCTTCCAGCGCTGGATCTGGTACGCCGCCCGGCGGGCCGAGCTGCATCTGGACGAGGCGTGGGACGACTTCAACACCCCGGCCCGCCTCAGCCACGCGCTGCAGGTCGTGGCACCGACGTTGCGGCTGACGGCCGAGGATCGGGAGCAGCTGCGCAGCGAGGTTCGGGTGGTCCGGTACGGGGCCGAGGAGATCATCCAGTTCCCCGGTGAGGTGCCCACCAGGATGCTGTTCGTGGTGCACGGGCGGGTGAGCTTGACCGCAGTGGGCGACGACGGCGAAGTGCTCACGGTGCGAACACTGACCGAGGGTGACTTCCTGGGGCAGACGACGCTGACCCGGGAACCGGTCATCGCCGGCGCTCACGCCCTCGACGAGGTGACAGTTCTCCAGATCGACCGGACTCCACTCGAGCAGCTGATGACGCGCAAGCCGGCCTTGCTGCACGACCTCGGCCACGCCATCGACGAACGCCGGTCCTCCGTGCGCCGGACGATCGCCTCGGCGGCCGACTGACCCTGCTGTCCGACCGGCGCTAGGACTGCCCCCCGCCCAGGTACTGGTTGTCCAGGAACTCGGCATAGTTCGGCAACGTGGTCGACGGTTCGATCGACTTCTGCGTCTTGGCCCACTCGCCGAGGTCGGTCAACTTGGTCGCGAGGTCCGGTTGCAGTTGAATGCCGAAGTCGAATTCGGCGAGAACGGTCCGCAGGAGTTCGGGCTCGAGCTGGGTGGCTTCGGCCACCGCGTCGACTGCGGCGCTGTCCTGCTGCGTCAGCGCGGCTCCCGCATCGGCGAGCGCCGCGAAGAAGGCGGAGATGGCCTCACCCTTGGTGCTGCGGGCACTCTCGGTGGCCAGAAAGAGGCTGTGCTGGTTGTAGGTGCCGCCGGTCAGCTCGACGACGTCGCCGTCGAGCGCGGCGATGGCCTGCGCCTGGTACGGCTGGAAGATCGATACCGCGTCGACGTTGCGCTGGCTGATGGCGGTGACGATGGCCGACGGCGCCACCTGCACCAGGGTGGCCTCGATGTTCGCGGTGGCCAGGGCGTTCGAGATGAAGTAGGCCGCACTGGTGCCCAGTGGGGTGCCGATGGACTTACCTGCCAGATCCTCGACGCCGGTGATGCCGGCACTGCGGCGGGCCACGATCCGCGAGCCCTCCCACCGGGAGCCGTCGGCCACCACACGCAGCGTCGGTGTCCGGGTCAGGGCTGCTGCGGTGGGGACGTCGGCGGCGGTGGTGATGTCCACCTGTCCGGCGGCGGCGGCCTGCAGGGCCTCGACGCCGGACTGGAAGTTGATCACCTCCACCTCGACACCGTGCTCGGCGAACAGGCCGGTGTCGGCGGCCACCGGCACCTGCGCCCAGGACGGGTCGACGACAAAACCCACGGTGAGAGCCTGGGTGTCCGCGGTGTCGGAGCCGGCGCATCCGGCGAGTGCCAGCGCGGTGGCGGCGGTGATGGCGGTCAGAAGCGGTCTGAAGCGAAACGTCATGTGCTGGGCGTCCTTTGGTCGATGCCGAGTTGGTGGTGCAGGGACTTGCGGATCTCGCTGTAGCCGGGCTGGTCGGCCAATGCGTCGGCGGGGCGGGGCCGGCTCAGCGGATTGGTGATGTGGTCGACCACCCGGCCACCGCGCAGCACGCTCACGGTGTCGCCGAGCCGGATCGCCTCGTCGATGTCGTGGGTGACGAAGACGACGGTCCGGTTGAACCGGGTCCACAGATCGATGAGCAGATCCTGCATCCTGAGCCGGGTCAAAGCGTCCAGCGCGGCGAACGGTTCGTCCATCAGCATCACCGACGGCTCCCCTGCCAGGACCCGGGCGATGCTGACCCGCTGGCGCATGCCGCCGGACAGCTCGGTGGGGCGCTGCCGTGCCACGCTCGCATCGAGCCCCACCACATCGAGCAGTTCCCGGATCGTGGTGGTTCGTTGCGCCTTGGGCACCTTGCGCGCAGCGAGGGCGAAGTCGATGTTGTCGGACACGCTCATCCACGGGAAGAGCACGTCGCGTTGGAAGGCCACCCCGCGGCGCGGGTCCGGTGCGGTGACCGGCTCCCCATTGTCGAACACACCACCCGCGGTGGGGGTGAGCAGGCCCGCGAGGCAGTGCAACAAGGTCGATTTCCCGCTGCCCGACGCGCCGACGAGCACGGCGAAGGAACCGTCGGGAATGGTCATCGAGATCCCGGAGAGCGTCGGGTGCTCCTGTCCGGGGAAATGCAGGACGAGATCACGGGTTTCGATGGCCACGTCAGTGCTCCTCGGAAGCCCACCGCGTCAGCGGTGATGTTGCGCTGTGCACTGCGAGGTCACACAGCGCACCCACGATCCCGAGCACGATCAGGCAGAAGATCAACCGGTCGGCTTGGGAGAACAACTGCGCCTGGTAGATGCGGTACCCGATACCTGCTGTGGTGCCGGTCATCTCGGCAACCACGATCAGGACGAAGGCCATGGCGGCTCCCACGCGCAGGCCGGCTGCGATGTCCGGCGCCGCCTCCGGCAGCACCACCTTGCGCAGCGTCTGCCACCTGCCCGCTCCCAGGCAACGGGCTGCTTTGAGGTAGTCGACGGGCGTGCCGGCCAGACCGGAGTGACTGTTGATCCACACCGGAACGAACACCCCGAGCGCGATCACCAGGATCTTGCTGTTCTCCCCCAGACCGAACCAGAGGATGGCCAACGGCACCAGGCCGATGGTCGGAATCGGCGAGAAGACCCGCAGGACCGGTTGCAACAGATTTCTGCCCGCCGCGGTCGTGGCGGTCAGCACGGCAACCACGATGCCCAGTACGGCCCCGATGGCGAACCCGGCGGCGGCCCGGCCGAGGCTGGCGGTCACGTCGTTCACCAGCAGGCCGTCGGCCCACATGGTGTGGCCGGCGGCCAGGATCTCCGGCACGCTCGGAAACAGTTGTCGGGGAAAGCGTCCCGAGGCCACCGCCACCGACCACAGCCCCGACGCCAGCAGCAGCGACGCGACAGTCCAGCCGAGCACCCGGAAGCGCGCCAGGCTGACCCGGCGCCCGGGTGAAGACGGGACCACCGACGCGACGGGGGCCGCGTCCACGCCGGCGGTCACCCCCGACCCGGCCTCAGGTCGACTGCGCGCGGCGGCTCGACCGCGGTACCGGCCGGGGCCCAGTCGAAGGGGACGGCCTGTGCGCGGTAGACCAGCGAGGTCAGCGACAGCCGGTCCACGCCGGGCACCCTGGGTTGCTTGACTTCCGGCTCGCCGGCCACGCCATAGCCCTGGTAGGGGCTGTGATACTCCCAGACCACATCACCGTCGGGGGTGACCTGGAAAAGCCTGCCCTGCATACCTTCATCGATCAGGGTGTTGCCGTTGGGCAGGCGTTGGGCATTGCTGACGAACGAGCTGAAGAACGCCCACGACGGCAGACCGGAGTCCTCGGCGGTGTACTGCCACACAATGTCTCGCGTGGACGGGTCGATCTCCAGCACACGCGAACCGGCATAGATGCCCAGCGGGGCCGGGGGGTAGCCGGCGCCACCCTGGTTGTCGAACACCAGGATGTTCCCCGCCCCGGGCAGCCCCGGCGCGATCATGTGCGGATTGTGTTGCCCCGAGGTCTGGTCCAGCGGCCGCGGCACCTTGTGTGCGTTGATGCGTTGGTGCTGGGCACCCGCCTCGGCGGTGTAGTACGGGCCCAAGCGCCAGACGACGGCACCGGTGGACTTCTCGATCACTGCGATGATGTTGGCCTTGCGGAAGCTGACCAGGATGTTGTCCGCGGCGAAGACCGGGTCATCCCAGTGGTTGTGGCCCAGGGACTTCGCACTGTTCATCTCCAGGTAGCCCCACGGGTCTTCCGGATCGCGCGCGACGGTCTCCCGCAGCGCCGCCCAGCCGGCCTCGGAGAACCCGAATTCGTCGAGGTGGTCACCGGCCAGCCACTGCCAGACCACCTCTCCTGCGGCGGTCACCTCCACGAGGCCCTGGTCGCCCACCACGTCGTCCCCCAGCCCGGGGACCACGCGCGGGAACGTGACCAGGATCAGCCGGTTGCCACTCGGCAGCAACTCCCAGTCGTGGTTCTGGCGCGCCGCGCCACCGGCGGCCTGGGTGCCCCACTCCCACACCCGCTCTCCGGCCCAGTCGAGTTGGCCGATGGTGCCGTTGGCATAGATCCCACCGCGTGGGTCACCGCTGTCGGTCAACTGCACCCCCACGTCGCCGACCCGCCCACTGTTGAGCGCCGGGTCCAGGATGCGCGGTGGCACACCGGCATACGGCCACTGGTGAATGACGGTGCCGTTCAGATCGATCAGCCGGGTGATCGAGTCGGCGCCACTGAACAGCACGTAACTGGGGTGGGCGAGTTCGGGGTCGAGGTAGGTGACTCCAGAGAGTCGAACGAAAGCCATGTCAACTACTCCACCAAGGGGTTGTTACGTCCATGCGTCCTCCCAGTAAATTGTCTAATCGATTAGCGTAATCGGCGGCGATCGAAGCGGAAGTGTCACAATCATGGTGATTCGAACTCACCGGCCATCGGTGACCGACACGTCGGAGGACAACGCGGTGAGTGGTAAGCGGCCAACTCTGGCCGATGTGGCAACCCGCGCGGGTACGTCGACCGCGGTGGTGAGTTACGTGCTGAACAACGGGCCGCGACCGGTCTCGGAGTCGTTGCGCGCCAAGGTCGTCAACGCACTGGACGAACTGAACTATCGGCCGGACACCCGGGCCAGGGCACTACGCAGACCCCGTCGCTGGCAGCAGATCGGGCTCCTGGTTCCCGATCTGACCCTGCCCCTGTTCGGTGAATTCGTCGGCCGCATCGAGATCGAGGCGCGCGCCCGCGATCATCTGACCATGATCGGCAACACCGGTTACGACCCCGAGCGGGAACTGGAATTCGCCACCGCATTCACCGAAGTCGGTGTCGACGGTCTGGTGGTGATCGGCGCCGCGAATGCCCGCGAGACGGCCAAGTTGTGCAGCCAGGAGCGCGTTCCCGTGGTGTGGATGCACAACGTCCGAGGCGAGGTCGACGCCGAGATCGTCGGTGTCGACCATGAGCTGGCCGGGGCAATCGTGACCGGCCACCTGGTGGACGTTCACCACTGCTCCGACATCGCGTTCATCGGCGGTATCACCGAAGACGATGCCGCCCACGGCGACCTCGAGACCGTCAAACAGCGGTTCGCCGGGGTGCGGGGCAGGGCCGGCGCGGACGTCACCGTGGTGCCCACCAATCTGACCGCCGACGGCGCGTATGCCGCCGTCAGCCAGTTCCTGTCCGGAGTTGCCCACCCTCCCCAGGCGTTGGTGGTGGGAACCTTCGGCCAGGCCTCGGCAACCATCCGCGCGGTCACCGACGCGGGGCTGGCCGTGGGCACCGAGATCCGGGTGGTGGGGTTCGACGGCCACCCGCATGACTACGGGCAGTTCGACGTGACCGCGGCCCAGCAGCCCGTCGAGACCATCACGGCGCGGGCAGTGGCCCGGCTGCTGGATGAACCGACATCCGACGATCCCATCGCGGTGTCATTGCACATCGGCGTCACCTGCGGCTGTACGCCGCAGGCATAGCGGGGAACAATTCCGGCACCCCAAAGGTTGAGCGCAACAGAATCAACTTTGGAGGTTTGATGCCTGACACCATCACAGTGCCCGTCCTGTTCCTGAGCGAACCCATCGTGCTGCCCACGATGGTGGTGCCCATCGAACTCGACGACGCCGCTCGTGCCGCGGTGGACGCAGCCCAGGCCAGTGAATCCGGCAAGCTGCTCATCGCACCCCGCCTGGACGACCGCTACCCCACCCACGGCGTGCTGGCCTCGATCGTGCAGGTCGGCCGCATCGCCGGCAGCGGTGGCGCCGCAGCCGTGGTGCGCGGCGAACGTCGTGCCCACATCGGCTCCGGCACCACCGGCCCCGGCACCGCGCTGTGGGTCGAGGTCACCGAGGTCGAGGAAGATGTCGTTGCCGACGACACCAAGACCCTGGCGGCCGAGTACAAGAAGCTGCTGCTGGCCATGCTGCAGCGCCGCGAGGCCTGGCAGATCGTCGACGTGGTGAACCGGATCACCGACCCCTCGGCGCTGGCCGACACCGCGGGATACGCGTCCTACCTGACCGATCCGCAGAAGCGCGAGCTGGTGGAGACCGAGAACGTCGCGGCCCGGCTGCGGCTGCTGATCGACTGGACCGGCGACCACCTGGCCGAGGTGGAGGTCAACGACAAGATCGCCGAAGACGTCCGCTCCGGCATGGAGAAGACGCAGAAGGAGTTCCTGCTGCGCCAGCAGCTGAACGCGATCCGCAAGGAGCTCGGCGAGGGTGAGCCCGAGGGTTCCGATGACTACCGGGCCCGGGTGGAGGCAGCCGACCTGCCGGACACCGTGCGCGAAGCCGCGCTGCGGGAGGTCGGCAAGCTCGAACGCGCCAGCGACCAGAGCCCCGAAGGCGGCTGGATCCGCACTTGGCTCGACACGGTGCTGGAGCTGCCCTGGAACACGCGCACCGAGGACTCGACGGACCTCAAGGGCGCCCGCGAGATCCTGGACGCCGACCACCACGGCCTCGACGATGTGAAGGACCGCATCGTGGAGTACCTGGCGGTGCGGGCACGGCGCGCCTCGCGAGGCATGGCGCTGGTCGGCGGCCGCGGTTCCGGTGCGGTCATGGTGCTGGCCGGTCCCCCCGGTGTCGGCAAGACCTCACTGGGTGAATCGGTGGCCCGCGCGCTGGGCCGCACGTTCGTCCGCGTCGCCCTCGGCGGCGTGCGCGACGAAGCCGAGATCCGCGGACACCGGCGTACCTACGTCGGCGCGCTGCCGGGCCGCATCGTGCGGGCCATCAACGAGGCCGGTTCGATGAATCCCGTTGTGCTGCTGGACGAGATCGACAAGGTGGGCTCCGACTACCGGGGCGACCCGTCGGCGGCGCTGCTGGAGGTGCTGGACCCCGCGCAGAACCACACGTTCCGCGACCACTACCTGGAGCTGGACCTGGACCTGTCCGACGTGGTGTTCCTGGCTACGGCCAACGTCATCGAGAACATCCCCGGTGCGCTGCTGGACCGCATGGAGCTGATCCAGCTGGACGGCTACACCGAGGACGACAAGGTGGCCATCGCCCGCGACTACCTGCTGCCGCGGCAGCGGGAACGCGCCGCGCTGTCGGACGACGAGGTGTCGGTGACCGACGCCGCGCTGCGCAAGATCGCCGCCGACTACACCCGCGAGCCGGGTGTGCGGCAATTCGAGCGGCTGCTGGCCAAGGCCATGCGCAAGGTCGCCACGCGGCTGGCGGACGACCCGATCCAGATCGACGAACCGGATCTTGTCGACTACCTGGGCCGTCCGCGGTTCACCCCGGAATCGGCGGAACGCACCGCAGTGCCCGGGGTCGCGACCGGGCTGGCGGTCACCGGCCTGGGCGGCGACGTGCTCTACATCGAGGCAGGTTCGGTCGAGGGTGAAACCGGGCTGAAGCTCACCGGTCAGCTGGGTGACGTGATGAAGGAATCGGCGCAGATCGCGCTGTCCTATGTCCGGGCCCACGCCGCAGAGTTGGGCGTCGACCCGACCACTCTCAACCGGCAGATCCACGTGCACGTGCCTGCCGGGGCGGTGCCCAAGGACGGTCCGTCGGCGGGTGTGACGATGGTGACCGCACTGGTCTCGATGGCCACCGGACGCAATGTCCGCTCGGATGTCGGCATGACCGGTGAGGTGACGCTCAACGGCCGGGTGCTGCCCATCGGTGGGGTCAAGCAGAAACTGCTTGCGGCGCAGCGGGCCGGGCTGACAACGGTGTTCATCCCGCAGCGCAACGAGGCCGATCTCGATGAGGTGCCGGCCGAGGTGCTGGAGGCGCTGACGGTGCTGCCGATGACCGATGTCGCCGAGATCGTCGCGCAGGCCCTCGAGCCGGCTGCCGAGTCGGTGACGCAGGCCGCCTAGCGGTGCCAGGAAAGAGCTCGGGTGCTGGTGCACCCGAGCTCTTTTGGTGCTCAGGCCGGGTTGCCGATGTTCACCTGGACCCGGTGGTGGCTGTCCTGCTCGATGAGGTCGACGACGCCGAGCGCGTAGTCGGGCGCCGAGATGGCGCCACCGGACTGCGGGTCGACGGCCACGTCGTCACCGAGCAGATAACGGCCCAGCTTCTCCCCCGGCGCGAACGAGCCGAACATCCGCGGCGGGCTGACGAACACCCAGTCCAGGCTCTCCGGGGCAGCCGGCAGGTCCTCGAGGATCAGCGCGGCGCCGGCGAGGATCTCGTCGTGCACGTCGGCCGGGACGTTACTGAGGTCGGTGACGAAGCGGTCCGCCCCCGGGGCGGGGCGCAGCGACGAGAAGCCGCCGATCACGAACAACCGGGCCCCGGCGGCATCGGCCAGCCCGGCGACGGTGCGGTAGACGTCACGGAAGGTGCGCGCCAACAGCCCCCGGGGTGCCAGCGCGGCCACCACCACGTCGGCGTCGGCGATCACCGCGGAGAGAGTTTTCTCATCGGTGGCGTCACCCTCCACGTAGTGCACGCCGGCAACCGGTTCGGGGGGCGCCGTCCTGCTCAGCGCCGTGACCTGGTGCCCACGGGAGGCGGCCTCATCGACAATGGCCGACCCGGCGTAGCCGGTGCCGCCGAGGACAGTGATACGAGACAACTCCATGTTCTCCTTTCGCGGCGGATGGCACGCGCCGCCCGCCCTGGTTACCGTAGGAGCGTTGGTCTCTCCCGGGAAGAAGGCACTGTGTGGTAACCACCTCCCTCTTCGGCCCCTACCAGGCGGACTGCCCCACGCGGCGGATCCTCGACCGCATCGGCGACCGGTGGACAGTGCTGATCGTGGGTGTGCTCGGCGACGGCGACGCCCGCTTTTCCGAGCTGCGCCGACAGATCGAGGGCGTGTCCCAGAAGATGCTCACCCAGACGCTGCGCAACCTCGAACGCGACGGCCTGGTACACCGCACCGTCTACCCGGAGGTGCCCGTCCGGGTGGTCTACTCCTTGACCGAGGCCGGCCGCACGCTGCAGGGCCCGCTGCGCGCTCTGCAGGACTGGTCGATCGAGCACCTGTCCGAGGTGTCCGCTTCGCAGGCCGCCTACGACGCTGCCACGGCGGACTGAACCATGCCACGACGCGGAGAACCCCTGCGCAAGTTGGGCTTTCTGACCATCGGCCGGTTCGACACCGCCGCCCCGTTGCCCGGCCACGAAGAGACCCTTGAGGTGATCGAGCGGGCCGAGCACCTCGGTTTCGACAGCGTGTGGTTGCGCTGTCGCCATCTGCAACCCGGCATCTCGTCGCCGGTGGCCATCATGGCCGCGGCCACGCAGCGCACGCGACGGATCGAACTGGGCACCGCGGTGATCCCCCTGGGCCTGGAGAATCCGTTCCGGCTGGCCGAAGACCTTGCCACCGTGGACATCCTGTCCGGCGGTCGGGTCAATCCGGGGGTCTCGGTGGGCACACCGATGCGCTACGACGACTACAAGACCGCGCTGTACCCCGATACCTCCGACGCCGAGGACTTCTCCAAGGAGCGGGTGCTGCGACTGCTCCGGCATCTGCGGGGTGAACCGGTGAGCGAGTTCGAGGGCACCGTGGGCATCGAACGGTTCACCCGCAGCATCCAGCCGCACTCCCCCGGCCTGGCCGATCGGGTCTGGTACGGCGGCGGTATGTCGTCGGCCCGGTGGGCCGGCGAACAGGGCATCAATTACCTCACCAGTTCGGTGGTGAGCATCGAGGGCACCGACAGCTTCGATTTCGCCACCATCCAGGCGCAGAACATCGACACCTACCTGGCGCACCATCCGAGACCCGAAAACGCCAGGGTGTCACAGGGTTTGGTGGTCATTCCCACCGACAGCGCCACCGCTGACCAGGTGCGGCGCTACCGTGAGTACGCCGCAGGCCGGTTCGAGCGCACCAGGACTCCGCAGGGACCCCGCGGCATGCTGTTCTCCCCCGACTACGTAGGCACCTCCGACGAGCTTGCCGACCAACTGTTCGATCACGCGGGGTTCCAGCGCGCTTCGGAGGCGGCCTTCGCGCTGCCCTTCAGCTTCGGCGCAGACGATTACCAGCAGATCATCAACGATCTGGCCGAAAACCTGGGGCCTAGACTGGGCTGGCGCCCGACCAGCTGACCCTCCCACCGAACGGGACCGAGATGGCCTTCGACGAGTACACGGCCAACCGCATCCGCGAACTGCTCAGCGGCGAAAACGCCGAGGAGAAGCCCATGTTCGGCGGGCTGGCCTTTCTGATCGGCGGCCACATGGCGGTCGCGGTGAGCGGCCAGGGCGGCCTGCTGGTGCGGGTACCCAAGGAGGAGACCGCGACCTTGAGCAGCCGAGCACATGTGTCGCCCATGATCATGGGCGGCCGCGAGATCACCGGCTGGCTGCGGGTGGCCGCCGAGGGGGTGCAGACCAAGCGCCAGCTCGCGAGCTGGGTGAACAGAGGCGTGTCGTATGCGCGCACGCTGCCGGCCAAGTGACACCCGTTTCCCGGGGCAGGCAGTGGGTACGCCGCGGCTATGAGCACACCGCACGAGATCGCCGCGGATCTGCTGGACCGAGCGGGCACCACCTATGCCGCCGATGCGGGCATCACCCTCAAGGACACCCCGAAGCCGCTGTTCCAGCTGCTCGTGCTGTGCATGCTGGCCAGCAAACCGATCGACGCCGACATCGCGGTGGCCGCCGCCCGGGAGATCTTCCACGCCGGTCTGCGCACGCCTGAGGCGGTGCTCGACGCCGACCGGCGCACCATGATCGACGCCTTCGGGCGGGCCGGCTACGCCCGCTACGACGAGAGCTCGGCGACGCGGCTGACGGAGATGGCCCAGCGGGTCCAGGAGCGCTACGACGGCGACCTGCGCAGGCTGGCCGAGGCCGGCGACCGGGACGTCGGCCAGGTCGCACGGCTGCTCCAGGAGTTCACCGGCATCGGCCCCACCGGCGCGGACATCTTCCTGCGGGAGGTCCAGGCGGTGTGGCCATGGGTGGCACCGTTCTTCGACGAGCGTGCCCGCAGCTGCGCCGGCGACCTCGGATTGCCCACCGACACCGCCGAACTCGCCAGTCTCGCACCGCGACGGACTGCCGAGTTGGCCGCGGCGCTGGTGCGGACCGCACTGGACAGGTGATCCGGATCGGAATCTCCGGGTGGTCCTATGACCACTGGGAGAACGTCTTGTATCCACCGGGGCTACCCACCGCCCGCCGCCTGGCCCGCTACGTGGAGGTGTTCGACACCGTGGAGCTCAACGCGAGCTTCTACCGGTGGCCCAGGGACAGCACCTTCGCCGGCTGGCGCACCCGGCTGCCCGAGGGTTTCACCATGACCGTGAAAGCCCATCGCGGGCTCACCCACTTCCGGCGGTTGTCCACCCCCGAGCCATGGGTGGAGCGCTTCGAACGCTGTTGGGCGGCACTGGGTGAGCGCCGCGAGATGCTGCTGGTGCAACTGCATCCCGAACTCGAGCGCGACGACGCGCGCTTGGAGCATTTCCTGACCGTCATGCCCGATCAGATCCCTGTCGCCGTCGAGTTCCGGCACCCGTCCTGGTATGACGATGCGGTCTACCGAGTGCTGGAACGCCACGGCGCCACGTACGTGGTGACCAGCGGCGCGCATCTGCCCTGCGTGCTGCGCGCCACCAGCCCCCGGGTCTACGTGCGTATGCACGGCCCCGACCCCGACGTCCTCTACGCCGGCTCGTACTCCGACGACGACCTGCGCTGGTGGCGGGACCGCATCCGGGAATGGCAGGAGCAGGGCCGCGACGTCCTGGTCTACTTCAACAACGACGGCGAGGGGCACGCGGTGCGCAACGCCCTGCGCCTGCGGGAACTCCTGTCCAGCTGACGCCGGTAGGTTGGTCCGGTGCGATCAGCCCTCTCGGAGCTCCCCACCGATCGGGTGATCTGCCTCGAGGGGCCGACCGTCGAGCAGTTCGCAGTGGCCATCGACCCACTGCCCGAGAACGCCCCGGTGATTGTCATGCTCGAGATCGGTGCGGCAGCGGATGCGGCCGGCGCCGTGGGCATCGTCTTGGACGCCCTGGAGTCGGTGGCCCGGGCGCAGCTGACCGCCTGGCTTCCCGCCGCCGTCGCGGTGACCGCCAGTAGCGACGCAGAGCGCCGCACCATCCGCCGACTGGCTCGCGAAACCGCTTCGAGCACATCTCTTTACGGCCCCTACCTGGCCGACCTGGCCGAAGCGGCCCTGCGGCGGCAACCGCGCGTCCACCGCCACGATGCCGACACCCGCGCCGCCGCGCTGTCCGGGATTCTGGCCCGCACCTACGGCCGCGCCGCAGTGACCCTGGCGTGGTGGGCCGCGGCCGCGCTGCCGCCGGTGGCGCAGCAGGTGCTGGGAACCGCAGCGCACTGGTTCACCGGGCGCGGCTTCGGGATCTGGATCCTCGGGGCGGGCGTGGTCGAGCCGGGCCGGTTCCCGACGGTGACGCTGACCGCTGCTCCGCCCGCCGACGCTGCGAGCCCCGCGCTGACTTTTCCGGTGCTGGCGGGCCGACCGCACCCGGGCAGCGCTGTCGAACTGGACGTCGAAGCACGGCTGCAGCGGCACGCCTGGGCACGTGGGCGCACCTGGAACCAGATTTATCACCCGCACCCGCTCACCCCGCCCATCCGGGTGGACCTGATGTGGCCCGCCGAGCGGGTGGTGGTGGAGCTCGACGGGCCGGACCACCGTGGCATCGTGAAGTACGCCGACGACCGTCGGCGTGACAACGCGCTGACCGTCGGCGGCTACGCGGTGCTGCGGTTCACCAACGCCGAGGTGACCACCGATGCGTCACGGGTTCTTGCCATGATCGAAGGACTGCTGGCCGCACGACGTGAGGGAGGGACACCGGGTGAAGATCGGGCTCGATGAGCTGACCGGAACCGAACAAGCCGTACTCCTGGTGTTACTGGCGCAGGCGCGGCCGGTGCCCAACCCCGAACTCGGCGCCCTGGGCCCCGTTCTGACCAAGCCCAGCCGCGACAAACTCAACCGAATGGGCCTGGTGCACAGCGCCAAGGTGGGGCCGCGACTGGTCCACGAGCTGACCGACGACGGCTGGGCGTTCTGCCGACGGCTCTTCGGTGCGCCGGCCCCCGAACGGGCCACCGCGCAGGGCAGGGCGCTGTACACGGTGCTCCGCAGCCTCGACCGGTTCTTCACCGGTGCCGACCTGCCGCTGGCCGAGGTGTTCGGTCCGGGCGCGGCGCCGTCCGACACGCCGACGCCGACCGCGCCGCCCGATGAGCAACAGGTCCGCGACGCCTACCGCCGGCTCGCAGGTCAGGCCGGCGACTGGGTGGGGTTGGCCCGGCTGCGGGCCGAACTCCCCGATGTGGCACCCGCTGAACTCGATGACACACTGAAACGGATGTATCGCAAGACTGGCGTGCACCTGATCCCCGAAGAGAACCAGAAAGTGCTCGGCGAGCACGACTGGGCCGCTGCCGTCGTCATCGGCGACCAGCACAAGCACCTGATCGCGATCGAGGCCTGATGCAACCACGCGATCGCGAGGCGCTGTCGTCGCTGCGTCTGACCTGGGCGCCCACCACCGACGATCTGTGGCGTTCGCAGGCCGGCCTGCATGTCAGCGGTCTCAACGAGGGTCCGCTGTCGGAGGTGCTGGCCGCCGTCGACGACGCCAGGCTGGGTCCGGACGCCAGCCCGCTCGGGGTGGTGCTGCGAGGGCAGGCCGGATCCGGCAAGACCCACATGCTGGGCCAGGTGCGCGAGCGGGTGCAGGCCGACGGAGGATACTTCTTCATCGTCGAACTGCTGGACGCCACCAGCTTCTGGCAGTCGGCGCGCGCCGGGATCCTGGAGAGCCTGGGCCGTCCGGGCGTCACCCGCGAAACCCAGCTCAAAGACGTGCTGTGGGAACTGGCGTCGGTGGCGCACGTGTCCCGCGCCGACCGCCGCGCCATCGTCGGCGACGACGAGCTGACCCCTGACATCCTCGAGCGTTTTGTCACCGCGCTGTTCAAGGTGCACCGCGAGACGGTGCGCCAGTGCCGGCATGTGCTGCGTTCACTGGTGCTGCTCGGCGCCCTGGACTTCGGGCAGCAGGACATCGGGCAGGCGTTCCTGAGCTCCAACGACGAACCCGACGACCGGTCTCGGTGGGGGTTGCCCGCACCCAAGGCCACCGCCCAGGAGACCGTGCGCGACATCGCCAGGGTGGTGGCGCTGGCCGGACCGATGGTGCTGGCGGTGGACCAGATCGACACCCTGTTGGCGCAGTCGCCCGAACGCACCGAGTCCTCCAGCGAGCAGACCGACAACCGCGATCTCGAACACGTCGCGCACGGCCTGATGTCGGTGCGGCAGAACATGCGGCGCACGGTGGCGGTGGTGGCATGCCTGCCCGCCGCCTGGGAGGCCATCCGGGTACGCGCGACATCGACGGTGGCCGACCGGTTCCGTGTCACCTCACCGCTGCAGGGCCTGCCGACTCCCGAGCTGGGCCGGGCGATCCTGGAGCGACGCTTTGCCGCCGCGTACGCCGGTGTGGGCTTCACCCCGCCCTACCCCAGCTGGCCGATCGCCGCGGCCGCCTTCGACGACGCCCCGGAGTACACCCCTCGGCAGCTCCTCAAGCGGGCCGACAGCCATGTGCGGCACTGCCTGGGCACCGACACGCTGATCGAATTGACGTCGCTGTCAACGGAATCCGAGGCGGTGGAGCGCCCCGCACCCGCACCGGACGTCGACGCCGGCGACCTCGCTGCTCTGGACGCCCGGTTCGTGGCCTACCGCAGACAGGCTGTCGCCGCGGTGGCGTTCGACCCCGAGGGCGAGGACACCACCATGCCGGAGCTGCTGGACGCGGCGCTGCGGGCGTGGATGGTCGAGGCCGGCGACGCCGGATCCGACTTCCGCGTGGACCCCCCGCCGGGTGCCAAGGTGACGCTGCACGCGCGGCTGCGTCAGAGCCTGGACGCCGACACCGACGACGAACAGCACTGGGCGTTTCGGGCCATCGCCGCGTCCAACGCCGTCGCCGCGCTCAACCGCATCCGAAGCGCCAGCGACGCAGCAGGTCTCAACGCCACCACCGATCGCCGCAAGCTGTTCCTGCTGCGTAACTCACCGTGGCCCAGCGGCAAGAAGACCGCCGAGGTGATCGCCGATTTCGAGGCCGCCGGCGGCCAGACGCTGCCCCTGTCGGATGAGGACCTGCGCACCATGACGGCGCTGCGTGATCTGGTGGCCGATGACAACCCCCGGCTGCAGGCCTGGCTCACCGCCCGTAAACCGGCCCACGGAATCACCGTGCTGCGCACCGCACTCGGCGACGTGGCCGATGCCCAGGCCGTCGAGGTGCCCGACGCCGTCGAGGACGCCGCAGAGGCGGCGGCACCCGCGGACCTCACACCCCGCAGCGACACCGCGATCGCCGTGGGCGTCGACGTGGGCAGCGGCGAGCGCCAGGATGTCGAGCTCGAGGAGTTGCGCAAGCACACCGCGATCTTTGCCGGCTCGGGCTCGGGCAAGACGGTGCTGATCCGTCGCATCGTCGAGGAGTGCGCCCTGCGCGGGGTGTCCTCCATCGTCCTGGACGTCAACAACGACCTCTCCCGCCTGGGCAGCCCCTGGCCGCAAACCCCGCGGGGCTGGGACCCGGCCGATGACGCGCGGGCCGCCGAATACCTGCAGAACGCCGAGGTGCTGGTGTGGACGCCGGGCCGAGAAGCCGGGCGCCCCTTGACGTTTGCGCCCCTGCCCGATTTCGCCGGCGTGCTCGGCGATCGTGACGAGTTCGCCCAGGCGGTGGACTCGGCGGTCGCCGCACTGGAACCGCGGGCCCTGATCACCGGCAACTCCGGCAAGGCCGGCCGGATGCGCGCGGTGCTGCGCGAGGCGCTCACCTTCTACGGCAGCCAGGGCCGCTCGGATCTGCCCGGGTTCATCACCCTGCTCGGCGCCCTGCCCGAGCACGCCAGCACCATGACGCGGGCCGCCGAGCAGGCTGCCGAGATCGGGCAGAACCTTAAGGCCGCCGCCATCAACGACCCGTTGTTCGGTGGCGCGGGGCAATCCGCCGATCCCGGGGTGCTGCTCACGCCGTCGCCGGGGCACCGCGCCCGCGTATCGGTGATCAGCATGATCGGACTCGCGTCCGAACAGCAGCGCGAAGGCTTCGTCAACCAGCTGCAGATGGCGTTGTTCGCCTGGATCAAACAACATCCGGCCGGCGATCGCCCCTTGGGCGGGCTGCTGGTGATGGACGAGGCGCAGAACTTCGCCCCGTCGGGCCGGTCCACCATCAGCCTGCGCAGCACCTTGGCGCTGTCGTCGCAGGCCCGTAAATATGGGCTGGGGCTGGTTTACGCCACCCAGTCCCCCACCGGGCTGCACAACCACATTCCGGGCAATGCGGCCACCCAGTTCTACGGGCTGCTGAACTCCGCCACCCAGATCTCCTACGCCAAGGAGCTGGCCCGGGTGAAGGGTGGGCTGGTGCCCGACATCAGCCGGCTGCGGGCGGGCAACTTCTACCTCGCTGCCGAAGGCCAGGCCTTCCACCGGATCCGCTCGCCGTGGTGCCTGTCATTCCATCCGCAGAGCCCGCCGACGACGGAGGACGTGCTGCGGTTGGCTCAGGCCGGTCAACGAGGCGGGTGAGGTACGAGCCCGCCGAGGAAGGGCCGGGCTTCGATGTTCAGGCCGGTCAACGAGGCGGGTGAGGTACGAGCCCGCCGAGGAAGGGCCGGGCTTCGATGTTCAGGCCGGGTCGCCGTAGATCACCAGGTCGGCACGGTTGCGGGTGGCGTCGATCAGCCGGGCGTTGGGTTCGTCGCTGCGCTGCACCCAGTCCTGGGCCTGCGCGGCGGTCTTGCCGAACTCGATGTGCCGGGCCACCAACCGGCTGACCCGCTGCTGCTCGTCGGGCACCAGGAACCAGGCCTCGTCCAGCAGGTCGCGAACCTCGCCCCACGGATCATCGGGCAGCAGCAGGTAATTGCCCTCGGTGATCACCAGCGGCACCTCCGGCGGCACGGCGATGGCGCCGGCGAAGGACTCCTCGACCTCGCGGTGGAACTCCGGGGCGTAGACCGTCCGCCCGTCCGGGTGGCGCAGCCGCTGCAACAGCGCCACGTACCCGGCGGCGTCGAACGTCGGCGGGGCGCCCTTGCGGTCGGCCAGCCCCAGGCGGGCCAGTTCCGCACCGGCGAGGTGGAATCCGTCCATCGGCACGATCACCGCCGCCGCCCCCAGCGCCGCACGCACCGCCTCGGCCACCGTGCCCTTGCCCGACCCCGGCGCTCCGGCGATGCCCAGCAGCCGCCGCTGCCCCGGGACAGCCAGCGCGGCGGCGCGGTCGATCAACGTGGCCAGGTGCATCATTCGAGGTTGGTGTGGCGGGCGCGCATCACCTCGGCGGATTCCTGGCGCAGTGCGCGCACCCGGTTGGTGATCAGGTCGACGAGCACGAACAGAGCGATCTCGTAGCCACTGCCCATCGGCAGCACCGCTGCGGATCCCCCATCGGAGGCCATGGTCTGGGCGGAGATCACCACCACCCGGTCGGCCAGCGGGGCCGGCGGCTGGCCGGGCTCGGCGGTGAACAGCAGCACCCGGGCACCGGCCTTGGATGCCACGCCTGCCAAGGCCTCGACCATCGAGATGTTCCCCGGGCCGCAGGACAGGATCAGCAGATCACCCTGGCCGACCGCCGGGCAGGTCATCTCGCCGACGGAGTGCGCGTCCAGCCCGGCGTGGAACAGGCGCATGGTCAGGCCCTTCATCACCAGACCTTCGCGGCCCCCGGCGTAGGTGGCGATGACCTTGGCCGCGGCGATGTCGGCGGCAACGGCGTCCAGGGTCGGCGCGTCCACACTGTGGACGGCGGCGGCGACTTCCTCGATGGCGCCGTCGACGTCCGACGCGGGTGATTGCTGCTGGCTCATCGCAGCGAATCTACCGGCTCAGTCGGCGGCGTCCGCCCGCGCCATGGCATCGTTGTAGTCGGCAGCGTTGAACTCCTCGGCCACAACGGTTTTGGTGCCGTTGTAGACATCTCTGTCGATCTCGTCGTCGGCGGTGGCCACCAGCATCGCCACGAAGGTATCGCCGTTGACGTTGAGGAAGGTGCGGAAGATGCCGGCAAACCAGTCCACCGCGATCAGCAGACCCACGGCTTCGAACGGCAGCTCCAGCGAGGTGGCCAGGAACATGGCCACCACCGGGAAACCGCCGGGGACCGTGATGGTGCCCATGTTCAGCAGGATGGCCAGACCCATGCCCAGCACGATCTGACCGAACGACAGCTCGATGTCACCGGCCTGGGCCAGGAACACCACCACGATCATGTAGTTCAGGACCGCGCCGTAGGAGCCCATGGTCAGGCCGATGGACAGAGTGAAGTTGGCGACCCGCTGGCTGACGCCCACCTTCTCCACGGTGTTCTTCAGCACCGTCGGGAAGGTGACCGCCGAGCTGGTGGTCGTGATGGCGATGGCGGTCTGCTCGGCCAGCTTGCTGGGCAGCTTCGAGGGATTGAGCCGGGTGCGCACGGTCACCACCACGACGAACAACACAAACAGGATCAGCACACCGAGCAGCGTCGTCCCGAGGTACTTCAGCGCGGTGGTGACCACAGAGAAGCCCACATCCCCGGCGAGGGCGGCCAACAGGCAGAACACCCCGACGGGCGCGACGTACATCACCAGCCGGATCATGGTGAGCACGATCTGCTGGATCTGGTCGATGAAGCCGAGCACCCGGGTGTCCCCGGTCTTGCTGATCTGGCTGCGCAGCGCGATTCCGAACAGCAGCGAGAACACGATGATGGGCACCATGGTCGCCGTCGACATGGCGTCGAACACGTTGGTGGACACGAAGTTCAGCACGGTGTCCTGCCAACCCAACGCCTCCCCCGCGGACTCCTGCAGGCTGGGGTCCAGTTCCTCGGTGAACACCATGCCGGCGCCGGGTCGGATGAGGACGCTCAGCACCCACGCGAGCACCGCCGCGACCACGGAGAAACCGAGCATCCAGGCGAAGGTGCGCACCGCGATCCTGCCGGTGCCGGTGCCGGTCATGGAACCGGTGGCCACGATCACCGACGCCATCACCAGCGGTACGATCGACATCTGGATGAGCCGGATGAAGATGTCGCCGATGAACTTGACGTTGGCCGCCCAGTCACCGACGACCAGACCGAAGACGATGCCGGCCACGGCGGCGATTCCGATCTGGACAGCGGGGTGTCGCAGTGTGGTCATGGTCGCAACCTAGGTCGGCTACGTGCCGACCTCGTTGCGCCCAGGTAACCCCTGTGTCAGGCCGTCCTGACCAACTCGATCACCGGGATGACGCGCTCGGTGTTGCGCTGGTACTCGGCGAACTGCGGTTCGACGGCGCACTGGCGGGCATATACCTCGTCGCGTTCGGCGCCGTCGAGAAAGCGTGCGGTGGCCTGGTAGGTCTCGGTGCCCTGTTCGACCGTGATCTGCGGGTTGGCCACCAGGTTGCGGTACCAGTCCGGGTGGGTGTCGGCGCCGCCCTTGCTGGCGAAGACGTACGACCGGTCTCCCTCGACCAGCGCGACCAGCGGGGCGATGCGCTCAGTGCCGGATTTGGCGCCGATGTGGTGCACCAGCACCAGCGGTTTGCCCTCGAAGATGCCGCCCGCCACGCCACCGCGGGCGCGGAACTCCTCGATCACGGGGTTGTTCATCGCGTCGAAGTCAGCTTTGTCCATGACTCCAGTCAGCGCCGTCGGCGCACGGCTTATTCCGTCAGAGCAGGGCGGCCGTGCCGTCGGCCCTCACGGTCACCTTGGTGCCGGAGATGTCGCCGGTGACGACCTCGGCGGCGACCGCAGGGTCGGTGATCACCGCCAGGGTGCGGGCGTCCTCGGGCGTGCGTACCGCCAGGAACGCCTTCTCGGGTGCGCCGTCGCGACCGAAGGGTGCGGTCCACGTCTCGACGGTGCCGATCCCCTCCCAGGACACCAACGCCTCGCGGGTCGGCTCGCGGTCCACGGCGTCCTGCACGTCCTCCCAGGCGAACTGGTGCGGTGGCGGTTCGCTGCTGTACACGCCGAAGGCGTGTTTGGTGAGGTAGCCGCCGTTGGCGGTGATCAGGCCGCGGGTACCGGGATTGGCCGTCAGGATCTCGGCCATGGTGGCGATCGAGTGCATGACGTAGTTGTTCCACGGTCCACCGGCGAAGGTCAGGCCACCGGTGACGGTGAGTGGGCGGGCCGGGTCATCGAGACCCAGGCCGATCTCGGCGGCGGCGATCTGCACCGCGGACGGGAAGCAGGAGTAGACGTCGACATGGGCGATCTCGTCGACTCCGGTGCCGGCGAGCTCCAGGGCCCGCCGCGCGCCGATCCGGATGGCGGGTGAGGTGTGGTACTGGAACCTCTCGGTGATCGAGTAGGTGTCGTGGGAGTCGGTACCCGCCCACGGGAAAACCCAGCGTTCCGTGGGGATCCCGAGTTCGGTGGCGCGCCGCACCGAGGTGAGGATCAGAACCGCACCCTGGTCCACCATGTTGTTGGAGTTCATCAGCTTGGTGTAGGGCCAGCTGATCATGCGGTTGTCCGGGGCGGGCGCCCAGATGTCATCGGCGGTGTAGGCGGCATTGCTCCACGCGTGCGGATTCTGTTGCGCCACTTCGTTGAACCGTGCCCAGAGCGCGCCGATACGCATGCGGTGAGCATCCGGAGTCTCGCCGGAGGCCACCCGGATGGCCTCTTCGAACATGGGGTACACGTCCGACGGCAGCCCGAGCCCGATGCGCATCAGGGACTCTCCGGCCATCTCCATCGGATCCTCGCCGCCCGGCGGGATGGGCACCGACTCGTCCTGCACCGGCCAGTCCGGCCGCACCCCGGCGCTCTTGAGTTTTTTCCTGGTCCGCCACGTCTCGGCTCCGGCCAGCAGCACCACCTGGTGGCGGCCGGCGATGATGTCCAGGCAGGCCTGGTTCACCAGCGATTGCGGGACGTTGCCGCCGATGCCGGTGTACACCGTGGCGGGGTTGTCCGCGCCGATCAGCTGACCGAGCAGCAGGCCGGGATCACGGTAGCGCCAGGACAGCAGGTTGACCACCCGGATGGCGTCGACGTCGGCCAGCACCGTGTCCGTGGTGGCCTCGCGGGCTGCCGCAGCCATCAGACCGACCGGGTCGAGCTCGCCGTCGTGCTGGTTGACCTGGCCGTAACCGACCAGCACAGGAGTGGTGGGATCCAGTGACATGGGATGACCGTATCAGTAGTTGACAGGTGTCAAGACGACACTCTCCGGTAGATCGACTTGACCGTCTGATACGCCTGCAGCCCTTCGGGTCCGAGCTCTCTGCCCAGGCCGCTGGCCTTCACGCCGCCGAATGGTGCGGCGATGTCCAACTGGTAGTCGTTGACCCCGATGGTGCCGGTGCGGACGCGGCGCGCCACCTCGGTGGCCCGGTCGGTATCGGTGGACCACACCGTGCCCGCCAACCCGTACTCGCTGTCGTTGGCCAGGGCGACGGCCTCGGCGTCCCCGTCGTAAGGGATCACGGCCAGGACCGGACCGAACACCTCTTCCTGCGCCAACCGGTCGGAATTCGACACCCCGGCGAACACCGTCGGCTCGACGAACCAGCCGCGTGACCGGTCCTTCGGAACCGAGCCGCCGGCAACGAGTTTCGCCCCGCCCGCCTGACCGATGGCGATGTACTCGAGCACCCGCTGCTGTTGCCGCTGGCTGACCAGGGGCCCGATGTCGGTGGCCTTGTCCAGCGGGTCACCGACCTGCAGACCGGCCGCCAACGCCGCGATGGCCTCCACCACCTCGTCATAGCGTGACCGGGGCGCCAAAATGCGTGAGCTCAGGTGGCAGGTCTGCCCGTTGTTGACAAACGCCGCCGAGCGCAGGCCCTTGATGGCCGCATCCAGGTCGGCGTCGTCGAGGATGATCGCTGCGGACTTGCCGCCGAGCTCGAGGGTGACCGGCCGCATCAGCCGACCGCAGATCTCGCCGATGGCCCGTCCCGCAGCCGTGGAGCCGGTGAACGCCACCTTGTCCACCCCCGGGTGGCTCACCAGATGCGCGCCCGCGGCGGCGTCGCCGGGCACGATGTTCAGCACCCCGGCGGGCAGCCCGGCCTCATCGGCGGCCTCGGCGAACACCAGGGCATCCAGAGCGGTCTCGGGTGACGCCTTGAGCACCATGGTGCAGCCGGCCGCCAGGCCCGGTGCCAGCTTCATCGCCGCGAGCGCCTGCGGGTAGTTCCACGGCGTGATGGCCCCCACCACGCCGACCGGTTCGCGGCGCACGATCGTGTGCCCGATCGCGCTGGGCCGGATCTCCTCATCGGGGGTGTCGATGATCAGGCCCGCGTAGTAGTCGAGCAGCACCGCTGGAAACATCCCGTTGGCGCCCTTGGACAGCCGCGCCGGCATCCCGTTCTCCCGGCTGACCAACTCGGCGGTGGCCGCACCCCGGGCCATCAGTGCGGCGCCGAACGCCCGCAGCAGTGCGGCCCGGTCCTGTGCCGGAGTGGCCGACCATGCCGGCAGCGCCGCCCCGGCGGCCGCCACGGCGGCGTCGATGTCGGCAACGGTGGCAGCAGCACCGTCACCGAGGTGCTCACCGGTGGCCGCTTCGATGACGGGGTGGGTGCCGGTGGTGCGGAACGTACCGTCGATGTACACCTGCGCGGTCATCGGGCCTCCTGTCGAGGTGCTTCGGTGTGGAACAGCACGCCGTCGTCGATCAGGCGCGTGATGGTGTCGTCGTCGAAACCCAGTGTCTTCTGGCAGATTTCGCGGGTGTCCTGGCCGGGCAGCGGTGCCGGCCGGGTGGGTGCGGGCCCGATGCTGCGATACGGTGCCGGGCCGCGTTCGCTGGGCAGGGGCACGTCGAACAGTGGATGCCGCATCGGCTGGAAGAGCCCGCGGCTGAGCAGTTGCGGATCCTCGAGCAGTTCCATCCGGCGCAACATCGGTGCCGCGGCGATCCCCACCGCCTGCAGCGCCTCGGCGGCGTCGGCGGGTGAGCGGGCGGCGGTCCACTCGGCGAGCGCCGTGCCCCCGGTGAGCTCGGCGATCGCGGCGCGGTCCTCGTCGCGGACCGAGACGACACACCACTCGTCGTCGCCTGCACACGGGTACACGGCGTGCTCGACGGCCTCGGGCACCACGTCGGCGCCCGCGGCCTGTGCCACGAACACGGTGTCGAGCTGGCTCACGCAGGCCTCGGCCTGCGAGACGTGCACCCGGGCACCGGTACCGGTGAGGTCGCGGTGGATCAGCGCGGCGAGCGCGCCGATGGCCGACACACGCCCCACCACGTGATCGGGGAACACCGTGGTGGCGTCGAAGAACCTGTGCCGGTGCGAGGTCTCTTCGCCGGGCCCGGGCGGTGCGGTCCACAGCCGGGTCACCCCGGTGCCCGCCCGCACCAGCGGTCCGTAGCCCATCCGGGTGCTCCATGGCCCGGTGTCGCCGTAGGCGCTGCTCTCGGCCAGCACGATGTCAGGATTGATCTCACGCAACCGGTCATAGGGGAAGCCAAGTGCGGCAAGGGTTCCGGGCTTGAAGTTGGCGAACACGGCGTCGGCGTCGGCGACCAGCCGGGTGAACACCTCGGCACCTGCCTCGCTGCGCAGTTCCAGCCCGAGGCCCAGCTTGTTGCGGTGTGTCCAGGCGAAAGACTCACTCATCAGATCCCCGGCCCGCGCCTGACGCAGCCCGTCGGGATAGGCCTTGCTCTCCACCTTGATCACCTCGGCACCGAGGTCGGCGAACAACCGGCTCAGCTCGCCGCCGGCGACGATGATGCCGAGGTCGACGATACGCAGCCCTTCGAACGGCAGCGCGCCGAAGCCGACGTTTCGCCCATCACCACTCGACTTTTCGGGCCCGTGTGTCGGTGTGGGCGGGGTCAGCCAGCGGGGTTCGTCGGCGCCGGCGGCCGGGGCGGGGGTACGCAGACCGGCGCGGGCGCCGTCGACGGTGTAGTAGCCCAGCGGCACGGTGGCGCTGACCCCCGGCGCCAGTTCGGTCACCGCGGCGGCCCCGACCGTGCGGAAGTGCTCGGAGTCCAGCGCATCGGCGGGATCGAGCACCTCGGCGATCGGCACCCCGTGCGACTGTCCCTGGGCCACCAGGTCGGCCATCGACTGTCCGGCGAACTGCTGCGCCAGCACGGTCCCGATGCGGTCCCACACCGCGAACCGCTCGGCGATCACGTCGTACCTGGGGTCCTGGAACTCCTTGGGATCCCCCATCCAGGCCCGCAGCCCGCGCCACTGCCGCGGCGCCATCACCACCAGACGGACATAACCGTCGGCGCAGGCGATGATCGGATACGCGTCCTGGTTCTTGGGCCGCCCCCGCCAACGCTCCCCCCGGCGCATGCCCGCTGCGGCCTGACCATGCGAACCGAAGGGCGGGTCGAGCGTCATCACCACCGCTTCCAGCCGGGAGAAGTCGATGAAATCACCTGCCCCGGTGCGTAACCGGTGATAGAAGGCCACCAGCACCGCCCAGGTGGCCTGCACCGCGGCGGTGGCGGTGGCGATCCCGTCGGGCGGCAGCACCGGGGTGCCCACTGCAGGCCCGGAACGCGACAGCGCCGACGACAGCGCGTAGAGCACCGCGTCGGTGGCCCGCCACGACGACCGCGGTCCGGTGGACCCGAAGTCGGACACCGCGATGCTGACCAGGTGTGGCAGCCGGTCGGCCAGCTCCGCCGCGCCCGTGCCGTAGTCGGTCAGCCGCCCGGAATCGACCACGATGTCGGCTTCCGCCGCCAGTTCCAGGAGCCGGCGGCGGTCACCGGCGGCGTGCGGGTCCAGGATCGCACTGCGTTTGTTGGCGTTGTGCAGCGCGAAGGCGATCCCGACGCCGCCGAGAGTGGGCGCCGCCGACCGCTGCGCCGTACCACCGGGTGGCTCCACCTTCAGCACGTCGGCACCCAGATCGGCCAGCAGGCGCCCGATGATGTCGGCACCGGAGTCGGCGAGGTCCAGAACCCGGACCGACCGCAAAAGTTGACACGTGTCCACAGTGGGCATCGTCACAGTATCCACTATGCCCACCGCCACCCGGCGTCCTACTCGTTGTCACCGCCGGTGTCCGAGCCCACGCCGGCAGCAGTATCCAGACCGCGGGCGTCGGGCCACACCCAGTCCTTGACCTCCGGGATGTCGTCGCCGAACTCCCGGGTGTACTCACGTGCGGCAATCCGCTTGTCCACCATGGCTTGTCGCAGGGTGGCGCACGTCGAGCCCAGGGACGGCACCCGGTCGATCACGTCCATCACCAGGTGGTAGCGGTCCAGGTCATTGAGCATCACCATGTCGAAAGGTGTGGTGGTGGTGCCCTCCTCCTTGTACCCCCGCACGTGGATGTTGACGTGCCCGGTCCGGCGGTAGGTCAGCCGGTGGATCAGCCACGGGTAGCCGTGATAGGCGAAGATCACCGGCTTGCTGGCGGTGAAGATCATGTCGAACTGCCGGCTCGACAGCCCGTGCGGATGTTCGGTGTCGTCCTGCAGGCGCATCAGGTCCACCACGTTGACGAACCGCACCTTGAGCTCGGGCAGATGCCGGCGCAGCAGGTCCACCGCGGCCAGACCCTCCAACGTCGGGACGTCGCCGGCGGTGGCGATCACCACGTCCGGGTCGGTGCCCACCTGCTCGGTGCCAGCCCAGTCCCAGATGCCGAGCCCGCGGGTGCAGTGCGCGATCGCCTGATCCATGGTCAGGAAGTTCGGATGCGGCTGCTTTCCCGCCACCACCACGTTGACGTACTGCCGGGAGCGCAGGCAGTGATCGTAGGTCGACAGCAGCGTGTTGGCATCCGGCGGCAGATACACCCGCACCACCGCCGCCTTCTTGTTGACGACGTGGTCGATGAAGCCCGGGTCCTGATGGCTGAAGCCGTTGTGGTCCTGACGCCAAACATGGCTGGACAGAAGGTAGTTCAGGCTGGCGATGGGCCGGCGCCACGGGATGTGGTTGGTGACCTTCAGCCATTTCGCGTGCTGGTTCATCATCGAGTCGATGATGTGGATGAACGCCTCGTAGCAGTTGAACAGCCCATGCCGGCCCGTGAGCAGGTAGCCCTCCAACCAGCCCTGGCACTGGTGCTCGGACAACATCTCCAGCACCCGTCCGGCCCGCGCCAGGTGTTCGTCGACCTCCGGGCCGGCGAACTCGGCGTTCCATTGTTTGTCGGTGGCGTCGTAGACCGCCTGAAGCCGATTGGACGCCGTCTCGTCCGGTCCGAAGATGCGGAAGTTGTGGGGGTTGAGTCGCACCACATCGGTGAGCCACTCACCCAGCACCTTTGTCGCCTCGGCCACCGTGCCGCCCGGCACGGGCACGTCGACCCCGTACTCGCGGAAGTCCGGCAGCCGCAGATCCTTGAGCAGCGCGCCGCCGTTGGCGTGCGGGTTGTCACTCATCCGCAGCTCCCCCGGCGGGGCCAGCTCTGCGATCGACGGCAGCAACCGGCCGTCGGCATCGAACAGCTCCTCGGCCCGATAGGACGCCAGCCAGTCGGCCAGTACCTGGAGGTGTTCCGGGGTGTCGCGGGCGCTGGCCAGCGGCACCTGATGCGCGCGCCAGGATCCGGTGGTCAACTTGCCGTCGATCACCTCCGGGCCGGTCCAGCCCTTGGGCGTGCGGAAAACGATCATCGGCCAGCTGGGACGCTCGTCGTCCCCCGCAGCCGCACGGGCCTTGATGTCGGCGATCTCGTTGAGCACCGTGTCGAGCAGTTCGGCGAACCGGCGGTGCGCACCGTCGTGGTCGCCGGCGGCGTCGTCGTCGACCTCGAAGAAGTACGGGTTGTGCCCGTACCCCACCAGCAGCGAGCGCAACTCGTCCTGCGGGATCCGCGCCAGCACCGTCGGATTGGCGATCTTGTAGCCGTTGAGGTGCAGGATCGGCAGCACCACCCCGTCGTTGACCGGGTTGACGAACTTGTTGGAGTGCCAGCTGGTGGCCAATGCCCCGGTTTCGGCCTCCCCATCACCCACCACCGCGGCCACCAGCAGGTCAGGGTTGTCGAAGGCCGCTCCGTAGGCATGGGAGAGGGCGTAGCCCAGCTCGCCGCCCTCGTGGATGGACCCCGGCGTCTCGGGTGCCACGTGCGAGGGGATGCCGCCGGGAAACGAGAACTGTCGGAACAGCCGGCGCAGTCCTTCGGTGTCGCCGGTGATGTCCGGATACACCTCGGAGTACGTGCCGTCGAGATAGGCGTTGGCCACCAGGCCGGGGCCGCCGTGCCCCGGGCCGGTGACGTAGATGGTGGACTGCTGGCGTTCTGAGATCACGCGATTGAGGTGGGCGTAGAGAAAGTTCAGACCGGGTGTGGTGCCCCAGTGCCCGAGCAGCCGCGGCTTGACGTCCTCGCGGGCCAGCGGTGTGCGTAGCAGCGGGTTGTCCAGCAAGTAGATCTGTCCCACCGACAGGTAGTTGGCAGCACGCCACCACCGATCCAGTTGTGTCACGGTGTCGTCGTTGATCGGCGTCACTTCAGCGTTGCGCCATGCGGTCGTCATGCCCGTTCTCCTCCCGACTGTCCTGCCGTTCATCCTTGCGCGTACCCGCCCGCCGCGCAGTTGTGCACCAGGTGTTCATCTGAGGTGACAAACAGCAGGCGCCGCTACACTGCGAAAGTCATGTCTGATGTCAGCGCGGTGGACGCGCGCCCGCACCCACTGCTGGCACAGCTGTCGGCCATCCACCACTTCCGGGTCTACGCGGACATTGCCGTGGTGGTCGTGGTGTTGGCCCTGTCGAACCTGATCGCGCACTTCACCACACCCTGGGCCAGCGTCGCGACCATCCCAGCCGCCGCCGTCGCGCTCCTGGCGCTGGTGCGGGCCCGCGGGCTGTGCTGGTCCGAACTCGGGCTGGGCCGCGAACACTGGCGCTCCGGTGCCGGATACGCCGCGGCTGCCGTCGGACTGGTACTGACCGTCATCGCCATCGGCGCGCTGCTGCCCTGGACGCGTCCGATGTTCATGAACAACAACTACGCGACCTTGTCCGGCGCGCTGCTGGCGTCGCTGATCATCATCCCGCTGCAAACGGTCATTCCCGAGGAACTGGCCTTCCGCGGGGTGCTGCACGGCGCCCTGAACCGGGCCTGGGGCTTCCGCGGTGTCGCAGCGGGCGGTTCGCTGTTGTTCGGCCTCTGGCACATCTCCACGTCGCTGGGTTTGACCAGCAGCAACGTCGGCTTCACGCGCATCTTCGGCGGCGGCGTGCTGGGCATGATCGCCGGCGTGGTGCTGGCTGTGGTGGCCACCGGGGTGGCGGGCTTCGTCTTCACCTGGCTGCGGCGCCGCAGCGGCAGCCTGATCGCGCCCATCGCGTTGCACTGGTCGCTGAACGGCCTGGGTGCGCTGGCGGCGGCGCTGGTCTGGCACGCCTCCACCTGAGCTGCAGGACAAGGAGCGGTCGAGGCAAGCCTGGAGGAGCGGGTCCCTCCGCGACTAAAACGGCCGACGGTGGCTGCGGATGGGGAGAACTCCCCTGCCCGTAACCCACCGCCGGCCGGTTGACCAGGTGGCGCATCCCCCCGAATGCGGGGGGCGCGTCAGCTAGGCGCGGCTTCGCACCTTGCCGACGATCCAGAGCAGGATCACCGAGCCGAGCAGCGCGGTCAAGAAGGTGAAGATCCACCCGCCGCCTGCGGTGTCGAAGGCGAAGCTGAGCAGGAAGCCGCCGATCAAGGCGCCCACGATGCCGATCACGATGTTCATCAGGATGCCGGATCCGGCGCCCTTCATGATCTTGCTGGCCACGAAGCCGGCCAGTCCGCCGATGATGATGTAGCCGATCAACCCCACGCTGGTGGTGGTTGTCGAGCGGGCCAGGATGTCCACCGATTCCGCGACAAGAGCTGTATCCATGCGTACGGTATGCCCACTTCTGACGACTTCTTGCTCTCGATTCGGCAACGGTTTGCCACCATACGCCGACAGCCCCGACCACGTAGGTCAGGGCTGTCAGGACATCAGGCAATCAGGCCGGTGGCGGCGTCATCTCGGGCACCGGAGTGGTGACCGGGACGGGCACGCCCACCTGGGCCCGCGGCGGAGGCGGCGGCGCGTCGGGATCCGGCGGCGGCGCATTCGGGTCAGCCGGCGGCGGCGCGGCGTTCGGGTCCGCGGGCGGTGGAGGCGGCGGAGGCGGGGGCGGGCTCCACGGCCGGATCGAGTTGGCCAGCGCGATGGCGGCGCCGGTGTCGACCGGATCGTTGGCGGTGCCCAGCCACACCACGAACCAACGCTCGTTGCGCTGTCCACGCGGTGCGTTGACGGCCTGGTTGCCCACCACGCCGGCCCAGATCTGGCCGTCGGGCTTGGACGTGTCGGTGAACTTCACCTCGTAGTAGGACGCCGAGCCCGGCAGGCCGTTGGCGTCCAGCGCGGCGGTCTGCTGGTTCATGCGGGTGCCCGCGAAGGGCATGAAGAACTCACCCATGTCGGAGGCCAGTCGGGTGGCGGCCTTGGCGTTGTCGGGCTCGGCACCGGCGAACAGCTTCAGGTCCAACCGGCCCAGCAGGATGCTGGTGTCGGTGGCCACGGCCGCGGGCTGGCCGGGGGCGGCAGCCGGGTTCGATTTCACCAGCAGCGCTGATCCGTAGTTCAGCCGGGCGGCGTCACCCTGCTCCCACCCGGGCGGAAGCACAAAGCTGAAGCCGCCGGCGGGATTGTCGACACGACCGGGTTCGGGGGCCGGCGGAGGGGGCGGGGCATTGGGATCAGCCGGCGGCGCGTTCGGATCTGCGGGCGCAGGCGGCGGCGCATTCGGATCCGCGGGCGGCGGGGGCGGCGCATTCGGATCCGCGGGCGGCGGGGGCGGCGCATTCGGGTCCGCCGGCGGCGGCGCGACCGTGCTGGGCGCCGGCGGCGGAGCCGGCACAGGCTCGGCGTGACCGACGGCGGTGGGGAGAACCAGGGTGATGGCGCTGGCGCCGGCCGCGGCGGCAAGCCCCAGCGACCCCCACTTACCCTTGCGCCGTTTCAGATTCTGCTCCGGCTCATCCATGGCGAAGAACCTACCGTGTTACTCGGGTGACGCAAGCGTGGCCTGGTCACTGGTGTTTCGTGTGTGCGCCCGGTTGAGCGCCACTGCCCCTTGTGTCGCATGGGACGGCGAAATCGTTTCCGTCTCGTTCCCGCGCCGGGTTTCCGGACATAGCTACTGTCCAGTAACATAAGCTCTCGTTCGACGCGGCTCCCCGCGTGGTTCAACGGTGAACGACTAGGAGGTAAGGCCATGGAGGTGCTGGTCACCGGCGGCGATACCGAGCTCGGACGCACAGTTGCGGAGGGCTTCCGCAACGAGGGTCACCGGGTGGTCATCTCTGGCGCCCGCCGCGAGGAACTCGAGGTCGCGGCCAAGGAACTCGACATCGACGCCGTCGTCTGCGACACCACGGAGCCGGCGAGTCTCGCCGAGGCCCGATCCGCCTTCCCGCAGCACCTGGACAGCATCGTGCACGTGCCTGCCCCGCGCTGGCAGGACGGTGATCCCCGCACCTACAGCCTCTCGCAGCAGGCCACCGCGTGGCACAACGCCCTGGACACCACCGTGCTGTCCGCCGCGCTGACCCTGCAGACCATCGGCGATCACCTGCGCGCCGGCGGCTCCGTGGTCAATGTCGTTCCGGAGAGCCCGCGCGATGGCAGCGCCGAGGCCGCCGTCAAGGCCGCGCTGTCGGCGTGGACCGCCGACCAGGCTGCGGTGTACGGCACCCGCGGGATCACCATCAACGTCGTGGCCGCAGGTCGCGGCTCCCAGCCCGGATACGACGGGCTGTCGAGCACGGCGCCGTCCACCGCCGCCGAGATCACGCGGCTGGCGCTGTTCTTGTCGACCGCCGGCGCTCGCCACGTCACCGGCCAGACGCTGCACGTCAGCACCGGAGCGTTGGCTCACTTCGGCTGACCCTCGGCCGCGCAGCGGCGGCCACCGAATATTCCCGCGTTCGCGTCGAGCGAAACGGGGTTCCCGCCCCGCTTATGCGTGGTTACTGTCGGGTTCGTGACCATCAAACTCGGTTTGCAGATCCCCAACTTCTCCTACGGCACCGGCGTCGAACAGCTCTTCCCCACCGTGATCGCGCAGGCGCAGGAGGCCGATGCGGCGGGCTTCGACTCCGTTTTCGTGATGGACCACTTCTACCAACTGCCCGGTCTCGGTGCGCCCGAAGAGCCCATGCTGGAGGCCTACACCACGCTCGGCGCACTGGCCACCGCCACCCAGAAGGTGCAGCTCGGCACGCTGGTCACCGGCAACACCTACCGCAACCCCACCCTGCTGGCCAAAGCCATCACCACCCTCGACGTGGTCAGCGCGGGCCGCGCCATCCTCGGCATCGGCACCGGCTGGTTCGAACTCGAACACGACTCCCTGGGTTACGAATTCGGCACCTTCACCGACCGCTTCAACAAACTCGACGAGGCGCTGCAGATCATCCTGCCGATGCTCGAAGGCGAGCAGGTGACGTTCGAGGGCAGCTACTACCGGACCAAGGAGGCCTTCGCCAATCCGCGCTTCCGAGACCACATCCCGCTGATGATCGGCGGCAGCGGCGAGAAGAAGACCATTCCGCTGGCGGCCAGGCATTTCGACCACCTCAACATCATCGCCGGGTTCGACGAGCTGCCCCGCAAGGTCGCGGTGGTCAAGGAGAACTGCGAGAAGATCGACCGCGACCCCGCGACGTTGGAGACCAGCATCCTGGCCGTGGCGATCATCGACGAGAACGTCACCGCGGACGTCATCCCCGAAGACTTCCGGCAGCAGGCCGTATTCGGCTCGCCAGAGCAGATCGTCGACCAACTCAAGACCAAGGTGCTCGACGTCGGCGTCGACAGCGTGATCCTCTCGCCCGTCACCAACATCAACGGTTACCAGCCCGGCGGCATCACTGCCGTCGCCGAGAAGCTGCTGCCGCTGCTCAACGAGAGCCGGTCATGACGATCAAACTCGGCTACCAGATCCCGAACTTCTCCTACGGCACCGGCGTCGAACAGCTCTTCCCCACCGTCATCGCGCAGGCGCAAGAGGCCGATGCGGCGGGCTTCGACTCCGTCTTCGTGATGGACCACTTCTACCAACTGCCCGGAATCGGTGCGCCCGAAGAGCCCATGCTGGAGGCCTACACCGCTTTGGGGGCGCTGGCCACCGCCACCCAGAAGGTCCAGCTCGGCACCCTGGTCACCGGCAACACCTACCGCAACCCCACCCTGCTGGCCAAAGCCATCACCACCCTCGATGTGGTCAGCGCGGGCCGCGCCATCCTCGGCATCGGTGCAGGCTGGTTCGAACTCGAACACGACTCCCTGGGTTACGAATTCGGCACCTTCACCGACCGCTTCAACAAACTCGACGAGGCGCTGCAGATCATCCTGCCGATGCTCGAAGGCGAGCAGGTGACCCACGACGGCACCTACTACCGGGCCAAAGGGGCCTTCGCCAATCCGCGCTTCCGAGACCACATCCCGCTGATGATCGGCGGCAGCGGCGAGAAGAAGACCATTCCGCTGGCCGTCCGGCACTTCGACCACCTCAACGTCATCGCCGGGTTTGATGACCTCACCGCCAAGCTCGACGTGGTCAAGGCCCGGTGTGAGGACATCGGGCGCGATCCCGCCACATTGGAAACCAGCATGCTGCTCACCGTCGTCCTCGATGACAACGCCAGCCTCGATGACGTGCCGGAGGCGCGGCGGGTGCGTGCTGCCATCGGCAGCCCGGACGCAGTGGCCGAGCAGATCAAGACCAAGGTGCTCGACAAGGGCATCGACGGTGTCATCGTCAACATGCCGTCCTACCGGCCGGGTGCGGTGGCGGCGGTGGCAGAGGCGCTGCGGCCCGTGCTGGCGGGCTGAGCGGCCCGCGGCGAGGCATCTCACTTCGCTCTGCGGAAGACCGCCGACTAACCTAGTCGTTGTACCTGATGTAAGAAGCGGTCATCCGTCAAGGAGCGTCACATGAGCCACCCCGGAGCTACGGCATCGGACAGGCACAAGGTTGTCATCATCGGATCGGGCTTCGGCGCGCTCAATGCCGCCAAGGCCTTGAGGCACACCGACGTCGACATCAAGTTGATCGCGCGCACCACGCATCACTTGTTCCAACCGCTGCTGTACCAGGTGGCCACCGGCATCATCTCCGAAGGCGAGATCGCTCCCCCCACCCGGTTGATCCTGCGCAAGCAGCGCAACGCGCAGGTGCTGCTGGGTGACGTCACCCACGTCGACCTCGAGCACAAGATGGTCGACTCGGTGCTGCTCGGGCACACCTACCGCACGCCGTACGACACGCTGATCCTCGCCGCCGGCGCCGGGCAGTCCTACTTCGGCAACGATCACTTCGCCGAGTTCGCTCCGGGCATGAAGACCATCGACGACGCGCTCGAGCTGCGTGGCCGGATCCTGGGCGCCTTCGAGCAGGCCGAACGCTCGAGTGACCCCGAGCGCCGCCGCAAGCTGCTGACGTTCGTGGTGGTGGGCGCGGGCCCCACCGGCGTGGAGATGGCCGGCCAGATCCAGGAACTCGCCGACCAGACCCTCAAGGGCAGCTTCCGGCACATCGACCCCACCGAGGCGCACGTCATCCTCCTCGACGCCGCCCCTGCGGTGCTCCCGCCGATGGGTGAGAAGCTCGGGCTCAAGGCCAAGGAACGCCTCGAGAAGATGGGTGTGGAGATCCAGCTCAACGCCATGGTCACCGACGTCGACCGCAACGGCATCACGGTCAAGGAGAAGGACGGCTCCACCCGTCGCATCGAGGCCGCCACCAAGGTGTGGTCGGCCGGTGTGCAGGCCAGCCCGCTGGGCCGCGACCTGGCGCACCAGTCCGATACCGAGGTGGACCGTGCGGGCCGCGTGGTCGTCAACCCCGACCTGTCCATCCCCGGGCACCCGAACGTCTTCGTCGTCGGCGACATGGCGTTCGTGCCCGGTGTGCCGGGCATGGCCCAGGGTGCGATCCAGGGCGGCAAGTACGTCGCCAAGATCGTGCACAACGAGCAGAAGGCCCGCGAGCACGGCACCATCCCCAAGCCCCGCGAGCCGTTCAGCTACTTCGACAAGGGCTCGATGGCCACCGTGTCCAAGTACAACGCCGTGGCGCAGATCCCGATCGGCAAGGGCAAACTGGAATTCGGCGGGTTCATCGCCTGGCTGGCGTGGTTGGGCTTGCACCTGATCTACCTGGTGGGCTTCAAGACCAAGATCGCCACCCTGCTGTCGTGGGCGGTGACCTTCTTCGGCCGTCAGCGCGGCCAGATGACGATCACCGAGCAGCAGGCGTACGCGCGCACCCGGTTGGAGCAACTCGAGGAGATCGCCGCCAGTCTCGAGGACGAGAAACAGGCCAGTTAGAGCCGCTCACCCTGCCAGGTGGTCAGCACTCCCCCGCCGGCGAGTTCCAGGGACACACGTCCCCGGAGTTCGCCGGCGGTGCTGTCTGCGGCGGGGTAGATCAGCTCGCTGACACCGGCCCGCGGCGCCGACAACGCATCGTCGGCCACCGCCCCGGTCCCCAGTTCCATCCGGTGGCGCAGCAGCGGCTGCCCTTTGACGTCCGCCCGTAGACCGCCGCTCCAAAAACCCTGCCGCTCACCGCTTCTGCCGATCTGAACCCGCTCCCGCAAGCGGAGCGTGCCGGCGGCGTCGATGTCCACGGCCACCGTGGCGAGGTGGCGGGCGTCGGCGGCCACCACCGTCGGCTCCATGTCCAGGTCGAGGTGGCCACCCACCTCCAGGTGCATCGCCGACCGCGACGTCGTGTCGTCGCGGCCAGGCAGTGCCACCATCGCAGCGACGCTGCGCACCGCCAGCCGGGCACCGGGCTCGACGACCACCCGGATCGAGATGGTGTCCCCGCCCAGCGGAGTGGCCACCGACGACACCAGATGCACGGTGTCGGCCATGGTCGACCGTGCGGCGATCCCGCCGCGGCATTCCAACCGTGGCAGCCGGCCTGCCCGCGCCACGATCACAACCTGCGAGTGCATCAGACGGCGTGTGCCACCGCGAGCTGCTCGCGGACCCAGGCCAGCACGTCGGTGGCCGCCGGGTCGTCGGTGAGGCTGATCAGCACGAACGGCCGACCTTCCCGGACCGCCCCGGCATCCCGGCGCATCACGTCCAGGTCGGCGCCCACCATGGGCGCCAGGTCGGTCTTGTTGATCACCAGCAGATCCGAGAACGTCACGCCGGGTCCACCCTTGCGCGGCACCTTGTCTCCGCCGGCGACGTCGATGACGAAGATCTGGACGTCGATCAGGCCGGAGGAGAACGTCGCGGTGAGATTGTCCCCACCGGACTCCACCAGGATCAGATCCAGGTGATCGTGCCCGGCGATGAGATCGTCGATGGCGTCGAGGTTGGCGGTGATGTCGTCGCGGATCGCGGTGTGCGGGCACCCCCCGGTCTGCACCGCGGCGATGCGGTCGTCGGGCAGCACGGCATGACGCCGCAGGAAGTCGGCGTCCTCGGTGGTGTAGATGTCGTTGGTCAGCACCGCCAGCGACAGTTCGTCGCGCAGTTGCCGGCACAGCGCAGCCACCAGGGCCGTCTTACCGGAGCCCACCGGTCCCCCGACGCCGATGCGCAGCGGTTCCCCGGGCCGGCGCACGCGCCTGGGCCGCTCACTGTGACCGTGCGGCTGACCGTCGATGAAATGTGGTGGCATGGTTGACCTTTCAGTACTAGCTGACGAACAGGGGACGCTCGCGGGCGGCGTGACGCTGGGCCAGCACGTCGAGCAGCGGATCGGACAGGTCGGCGAGCCCGGCCAGGGCCTCCATTGCAGTGTGGTCACACAGGTCCGAACAGGCGAAGGTCAGGGCGGCCACGTCGGCAGGGTCCAGCGCCAGCAGACGCTGCGCGGCCGTCGCGGACCCGGTCATGGTGGTGTAGACCAGGGACAGCGCGGTGTGTTCCGGGTCGAGTTCGCTGACCCGTCCCACCACACCGGCTACCACCCCCAGGTGCGGCGCCCGGCCCAGCGCCGACCAGTCGCCCGGCCACACCCGTTTGGCCAGTCGCAGCAACCCGCGCCCCTGGGCGCGCGACGCACGGCGGGCCGCCGGTGCCGGGGTGCGGGCGTCGGTCTCCAGATCCGCGAGTTCGGTGGTGAGCGTGCCGGATTGGACCGCCACCGCCACCGACGCGGTGATCAGTCCACTGGTCCGGATCCGGCGGCGCAGGAACGCCTCGAGGGTGGCCAGGTCGGTGACCAGACCGCTGACCACGGCCTCCTCCATGCCGCCGGAGTGCACGTGCCCGCCGGTCGGCAATCGCGAGTCGGCCAGATTGAGCAGGGTGGTCAGCGTGGGCATGGCGGCCTAGAAGAGGAAATAGCGTTGCGCCATCGGCAGTTCCGCTGCAGGCTGCTCTTCCCAGACCTGTCCGTCGATGCGCACCGTGAACGAGTCGGGGTCCACCTCGATGGACGGCAGGGCGTCGTTGAGCGGCATGTCCGCCTTTCCGACCTTGCGGACGTTGCCCACCGGCACCAGCCTGCGCCTGATGTCCAGCCGGTCGGCCAGCCCGTCCTCGATGGCGGCCGGCGCCACGAAGTGCACCGACGTGGCGGCCGCAGACACCGGGGCGGCACCGAACATGGGCCGCGGCAGCACCGGCTGCGGCGTCGGGATGGAGGCGTTGGCATCCCCCATGGCCGCCCAGGCGATCATGCCGCCCTTGATGACGGCGTGCGGCCGGACCCCGAAAAACGCCGGCTCCCAGAGCACCAGGTCGGCGAGCTTGCCCACTTCGACCGATCCGATCTCGGAGTCCATCCCGTGGGCCACCGCGGGGCAGATGGTGTACTTCGCGACGTAGCGCTGCACGCGGTTGTTGTCGGCGTTGGTGTCGCCGTCGAGGAAGCCGCGGCGCTTCTTCATCACGTGGGCGGTCTGCCAGGTACGCATCACCACCTCGCCGATACGGCCCATGGCCTGGGCGTCGGAGCCGATCATCGAGATCGCGCCGATGTCGTGCAGCAGGTCCTCGGCGGCGATCGTCGAAGGACGAATGCGGCTTTCGGCAAAAGCCAGGTCCTCGGGCACACTGGGATTGAGGTGATGGCAGACCATCAGCATGTCCAGGTGCTCGTCGAGGGTGTTGACGGTGTGCGGCCGGGTGGGGTTGGTGGAGCTGGGCAGCACATTGGGGTGCGACGCCACGGTGATGATGTCCGGCGCGTGTCCGCCGCCGGCACCCTCGGTGTGATACGCGTGGATCGAGCGCCCCTTGATCGCCGCGAGGGTGTCCTCGACGAACGCCATCTCGTTGAGGGTGTCGGTGTGGATGTTGGCCTGCACACCGGCCGCGTCGGCGACCGTCAGGCAGGCGTCGATGGCGGCCGGGGTGGTGCCCCAGTCCTCGTGCAGCTTGAATCCCGCTGCGCCGCCGCGCAACTGCTCCCACATGGCCTCGTGGCTGACGGTGTTGCCCTTGCCGAGCAGCGCGATGTTCAGCGGCCAGTGGTCGAGCGACTCCAGCATCCGGGCGAGATGCCAGGCGCCGGGGGTGACGGTGGTGGCCTTGCTGCCTTCCGCCGGCCCGGTGCCACCGGCGACGATCGTGGTGATGCCGCCGCCGAGCGCCTCTTCCATGATCTGCGGGCAGATCAGGTGGACGTGGCAGTCGATGGCGCCGGCGGTGACGATGCGGCCGTTTCCGGCGATGATCTCCGTCGACGGGCCGACCACCAGGTCGGGGTGCACCCCGGACATGATGTCGGGGTTGCCGGCCTTGCCGATGGCCACGATGCGGCCGTCGCGGATCCCGATGTCGGCCTTGATGATTCCCCAGTGGTCGACGATGACCGCACCGGTGATGACGGTGTCGGGGGCGCCGTCGGCGCGGGTGGCCCGCGACTGCCCCATCGATTCACGCAGCACCTTGCCGCCACCGAACACCGCTTCGTCGCCGGCCAGGTCCGGGCCTCCGCTGCGGTCCTCGGTGATCTCGATCAGCAGGTCGGTGTCGGCGAGCCGGATGCGGTCGCCGGTGGTGGGACCGAACAGCGCGGCGTGACGGGACCGGGACAACGCGGCCATCAGGAGTCCAGCTTTCCGGGAGGGGTCAGAGACAGGCCGGGCACTTCGCGGGCGCCGCGCAACGGGACCAGGCTGACGGTCTGCGCCACCCCGGGCTCGAAGCGCACCGCAGTGCCGGCCGGGATGTCGAAGCGGTAGCCGTGGGCGGCCGCACGGTCGAAGGACAGCGCCGAATTGGCTTGCGGCAGATGGACGTGGCTGCCCACCTGCACCGGACGGTCACCGGTGTTGACGATCTCCAGCTCGAGGCGCTGCGCGCCGGCATTGAGTTCGATGTCGCCGGCACCGAACAGGATCTCACCGGGGATCATGAGATCGGGTGGTGCACGGTCACGAGCTTCGTTCCGTCCGGGAACGTCGCTTCGACCTGGACGTCATAGAGCATCTCGGGCACCCCCTCCATCACGTCCTCCCGGGTCAGCACCTCCCGGCCCGAACTCATCAGCTCGGCCACGGTGCGGCCGTCGCGCGCTCCTTCGAGCAGATGGTCGGTGATGAGTGCCACCGCCTCCGGGTGGTTGAGCTTCAAGCCCCGGGCCTGCCGACGCCGGGCGAGCTCGGCTGCGTACGACAACAGCAGCCGTTCCTGTTCATGCGGGGACAAACGCATGAGGATCGATCCTGCCACCCTTTGTACTGCCGCGCCGGATGAGCGGTCCGGCTCAGTCCGTGGTCGCCTCGAGGTTCTGGAGCCGGACCTGGCCCCGCGCTCCACTGCCCCCGATCAGTCCGTGGTCGCCTCGAGGTTCTGGAGCCGGACCTGGCCCCGCGCGATGACACGATCCTTTTCGTCCTTGACCGTCACCAGCCACAGCTGCTGGCGGCGTCCGCGGTGCAGCGGCTCGGATTGTCCGTAGACCGTGCCGGAGGAGATAGCCCGCAGGAAGTCGGTGTTGTTGTTGACGCCCACCACGTTGCCGCCGCCGTGGGCGGCCAGCCAGGTGTAGGCCGAGACGCTGGCCATGCTCTCGATGATGGTGGAGTAGACGCCGCCGTGGACGATGCCCATGGGCTGATGCAGGGCCGGCTTCACCTCGAGCTCGGCCTTGGCGCCGTCCGGGGTGACTTCGGTGTAGACCAGGCCTATCTCAGTGTCGAACGGCGCGGTGAAGTCGAGCGGGATGACCGGCGAGTTATCTGGCACGTGTCTTGTTTACACCGCACCTGACCCGCAAATGACGGCGAGCCCCGCGCAGGGTGCGCGGGGCTCGCCTCTTCGAGTGGACCGGGGGTCTCTGCAGCCCTCAGGACTCCGGCTCGGTCCGTTAGCTCGACCTGTTCAATATAGGCAAGGCTGCCCTAATTTGGCAAGACCTTCGTGACGACCGGGGCGAGCGAAGAGGCTGCCGGCTCGGCGCAGCCGCGACGGACCGCGCACCGGGAGGCCGAATCCGACCAGTGCATCCAGCACCGCCTGCCCGCGTCGCATGCCCACCACCTCGCTGTAGCCGGCGAGCATGGGCACCTGGGTGGCCGCCACCACGATCGCCGACCCGACCGTCTGCCACATCGATTCCACGCTCACCGCGCCATCGCTGATCTGGTGCAGCTTGGCGAACAACGGGGTGAGCGAACGATGGCACCGGTGGGCGATCCAGGTGGCCAGAGCGGCCTCACTCGGCAGCTCCACCACCCCTTCGGCAGGACGCCCACTGCGGACACAGGGGTCGTCCGGCAACACCCGCACGGTGGGATCCACCACGCCGAGCCAGTCGATGGCGCCCTCGGAATCGACGTGCACCCACAGGTTCTCCAGGCCGGTGTCCCACGCCCGGCCCTCCAGGACAACCAGTGCGACAACACGTCCGATCACCGCGTGCGCCAGCGTCGCAGCCAGTTGTTGGGCCGCCGCGGTCCGACTGTCCATCTCCTCGGCGGCGGCGGCGAACATCACCTCGAGGCGGTCGCCGGTCACAGCCGCCGTCAGAGGCCACCACCGGCGCCGGGATACGTCGCCCATGACCGCGACGCCGTAGACCCGGGGGCATTCCGGGTAGAGCACCCGCAATCGCCGACTCGACTCGTGCAGCGGCAACACCCGGCGAATCGTCATCCCAGCGATGAGTGGATCGTCCACCACAGCAGTCATGGCACCTCCTCGTATGCTTAGGTAAGCCTAACCATAAAAACATGAGGGGCACGTACCGAACCAGGTGAGCACGCTCACAAACCCGGGCGGCCGCTGGGAAACATTCGGCGGGCGACGTTCGTTACAGCCCAGCAAGGTAGTTACGACGGTCGGTAGTAATCCCGGGTAGTCTGACCACATAGGTTTTTCGGAGATGAACGGAACATGGCCAAGGTGGCGCGTTTAGGAGAGTTGGAGCAGGCGGTCATGGACCGCCTGTGGTCCACGGGGGAACCGCAGACCGTACGGCAGGTGCACGAGGCGCTGTCGGAACACCGTGACCTGGCGTACACCACGGTGATGACGGTGCTGCAGCGCTTGGCCAAGAAGCATCTCGTGGTGCAGCACCGCGACGACCGGGCTCATCGGTACGCGCCGATGCACGGGCGCGACGAACTGGTCGCCGGACTGATGGTGGACGCCCTGGATCAGGCCTCCGATACCGGCAGCCGGCAGGCCGCGCTGGTGCACTTTGTGGAACGGGTGGGCGCCGACGAGGCGGAAGCCCTGCGTCGCGCACTGGCTGAACTGGAAGCAAAACACGGCCTGACCAGCGCGGCTGGCGACTCCGCGAGCGCCTGACGGATACTGGCAGCGTGTCCGCGCTGGCCTTCTCCGCTCTCGCGCTGCTGTTGGTGGGCCCGGTGCCCGCTCTGCTGGCGCGATCGACGTGGCCGCTTCGCGCACCCCGCGCCGCCGTGGTGCTCTGGCAGTCCATCGCCGCGGCCGCCGTGCTCTCCGCATTCTCGGCCGGGATCGCCATCGCCAGCCAGCTCTTCGTCCCCGGGCCCGACGGCCGCCCCACCACCCTGCTCGGCGAGATCGACCAGTTGGGTTGGCCGCTGTGGCTGATGTCGATCACCGTGTTCGGCCTGACCCTGCTGGTCGGCGCCCGCCTGATCGTCGCGGGCACCCAGGTTTTCGTCTCCACCCGCCGGCGCCGGGCTCACCACCGCACCCTGGTGGACATCCTCGGGGTCAGCAACGACCGCGCCGCCGCGCAGGCCTGCACGCGGGCCAGCGAACTGCGCATCCTCGACGTCGCGCAACCCCTGGCCTACTGCCTGCCGGGGGTCCGCGGCCGGGTCGTGGTCAGCGAGGGCGCCCTGAGCACCCTGGCCGACGACGAGGTGACTGCCATCCTGACCCACGAGCGGGCGCATCTGCGCGCCCGCCACGACCTGGTGCTGGAGGCGTTCATCGCCGTCTACGTGGCTTTCCCCCGTTTCGTCCGCAGCCGCAGCGCGCTGGACGCGGTCCGCCTGCTGATCGAACTGCTTGCCGACGACGCCGCCGTGCGCGCCGCCGGACCCACTCCCCTGGCCCGGGCTCTGGTGGCCTGCGCCGCGGGCCGCGCCCCCAAAGGTGCGCTGGCTGCCGGCGGGCCCACCACCGTCATCCGGGTGCGTCGCCTCGCGGGCCGCCCCAACAGCACGCCGCTGGCCGTCGCCGCCTACCTGAGCGCGGTGGCCATCCTGGTGGTGCCCACCTTCGCCGTGGTGGTGCCGTGGCTGCACGAGCTGGAGCGGCTGTTCTCCGGTTAGGCTCTTGGAGACTCAAGAACTGAACAACGGAGGCGCCTCAATGTCCGACCCTTCCACCGATGGCACCGCTCAGATCGGCGTCACCGGTCTGGCCGTGATGGGTTCCAACCTCGCGCGTAATTTCGCCCGGCACGGCTACACCGTCGCGCTGCACAACCGCACCGTCGCCAAGACCGACGCCCTGCTGGACGAGCACGGCTCTGACGGCAACTTCGTCCGCAGCGAGACCATCCCGGAATTCCTTGCCGCACTGGAGAAACCGCGCCGCGTGATCATCATGGTCAAGGCCGGCGACCCCACCGACGCCGTCATCAACGAACTGGCCGACGCCATGGAACCCGGCGACATCATCATCGACGGTGGCAACGCCCTCTACACCGACACCATCCGCCGCGAGAAGGCCATCCGCGAGCGTGGGCTGCACTTCGTGGGCGCCGGCATCTCCGGCGGTGAAGAGGGTGCGCTGAACGGGCCCTCGATCATGCCCGGCGGCCCCGCCGAGTCCTACAAGAGTCTCGGCCCGCTGCTGGAAGAGATCTCCGCCCACGTCGACGGTGTGCCCTGCTGCACCCACATCGGTCCCGACGGTGCCGGGCACTTCGTCAAGATGGTGCACAACGGCATCGAGTACTCCGACATGCAGCTCATCGGCGAGGCCTATCAGCTGCTGCGCGACGGCCTCGGCAAGAGCGCACCCGAGATCGCCGAGGTCTTCCAGGAGTGGAACTCCGGCGACCTGGACAGCTTCCTGGTCGAGATCACCGCCCAGGTACTGCGCCAGACCGACGCCAAGACCGGGCAGCCGCTGGTCGACGTCATCCTCGACGAGGCCGAGCAGAAAGGCACCGGCCGCTGGACCGTCAAGTCCGCACTCGATCTGGGGGTGCCCGTCACCGGCATCGCCGAGGCGGTGTTCGCGCGCGCCCTGTCGGGATCGGTGGCCCAACGCAAGGCCACCACCGGACTGGCCTCCGGCGACCTGGGCGACAAGCCCACCGACGACGCACAGTTCACCGAAGACATCCGCCAGGCGCTGTACGCGTCGAAGATCATCGCCTACGCCCAGGGGTTCAACCAGATCCAGGCCGGCTCCGACGAGTACAACTGGGACATCAAACCCGGTGACATGGCCAGGATCTGGCGCGGTGGCTGCATCATCCGGGCCAAGTTCCTCAACCGGATCACCGAAGCCTTCGACAACGATCCCCATCTGCCCACGCTGATCGTCGACCCGTACTTCCGCGACGCCATCGAGGCCGCGATCGACAGCTGGCGCCGGGTGGTGGTCACGGCCACCGAGCTGGGCATCCCGATCCCGGGCTTCTCCTCGGCACTGTCCTACTACGACGGGCTGCGCACCGAGCGGTTGCCCGCCGCGCTCACCCAGGGGCTGCGTGACCTTTTCGGCGCGCACACCTACGGCCGCATCGACGCCGACCGCGACAAGCGGTTCCACACCCTGTGGAGCGGGGACCACACCGAAGTCGAGGTCTGACGGCCCCGCAGGAAGGGTTTCGATCGCGAGCAGACGTCAACTCGGGTGAGTCCACGCGGATTCACCCGAGTTCGCGTCTGCTCGCCGACGTAGGGTGGGGTACGTGCAGTTTCTCGAAGGCCACCAGCCCCCGTATGACCTGACCTACGACGACGTCTTCGTCGTGCCGAATCGCAGCGAGGTGGCGTCCCGCTTCGATGTGGACCTGTCCACCTCGGACGGCACCGGCACCACGATTCCGGTGGTGGTGGCGAACATGACCGCAGTCGCCGGGCGGCGGATGGCGGAGACCGTGGCGCGCCGCGGTGGCATCGTGGTGTTGCCGCAGGACCTGCCCATCTCCGCGGTGCGCGAGACGGTGGATTTCGTCAAGAGCCGCGACCTGGTGGCCGACACCCCGGTGATGCTGGCGCCTGAGGACTCGGTGTCCGACGCGGTGGCCCTGATCCACAAGCGCGCTCACGGCGCGGCCGTGGTGGTCGACGACGGTCGGCCCATCGGCCTGGTCACCGAGGCGGCCTGCGTCGGCGTGGACCGCTTCGCACGGGTGCGCGACGTGGCCGCCACCGACTTCATCACCGCGCCGGTGGGCACCGATCCGCGCAAGATCTTCGACCTGCTCGACCACGCCCCCATCGGCATGGCGGTGCTCACCGACGCCGACGGCCGGTTGGCCGGCGTGCTCACCCGCACCGGCGCCGTGCGAGCGGGCATCTACACCCCCGCGGTGGACGCCCAGGGCAGGCTGCGCATCGCCGCCGCCGTGGGCATCAACGGTGACGTGGCCGCCAAGGCCACCGCCCTGGCCGAGGCCGGGGCCGACGTCCTGGTGGTCGACACCGCGCACGGGCACCAGCAGAAGATGATCGACGCCATCTCCGCGGTGGCCGCCCTGGAACTGGGCCTGCCCCTGGCCGCAGGCAACGTGGTGTCGGCCGCAGGCACCCGGGACCTCATCAACGCCGGTGCGTCCATCGTCAAGGTCGGGGTGGGCCCCGGCGCCATGTGCACCACCAGGATGATGACCGGTGTCGGCCGGCCGCAGTTCTCGGCCGTGTTCGAATGCTCCACGGCCGCACGCGAACTCGGTGCGCACGTGTGGGCCGACGGTGGCGTCCGCCACCCCCGCGACGTGGCGTTGGCCCTGGCCGCCGGTGCGTCGAACGTGATGATCGGCTCGTGGTTCGCCGGCACCTACGAATCCCCCGGCGACCTGATGCGCGACCGCGACAACCGGCCGTACAAGGAGAGCTACGGCATGGCGTCCAAGCGCGCCGTCGCCGCCCGCACCGCCGCCGACGGCGCCTTCGACCGGGCCCGCAAAGCCCTGTTCGAGGAGGGCATCTCCACCTCGCGGATGGCCGTCGACCCCGAACGCGGCGGCGTCGAGGACCTGCTGGACCACATCACCTCGGGTGTGCGCAGCACCTGCACGTACGTGGGTGCGGCCACACTGGCCGAGCTCTACGAGAAGGTGGTGCTGGGCGTGCAGTCCGCAGCCGGATTTGCCGAAGGTCACCCGCTGCCGGCCGGCTGGTGACCCGCAGACAGTTAATATGTCAACCCATGCGGATTGATCCGCAACGTGAACGAAAGGGAGAGCGTGCCTCAGGCACCCAGTGACACGGGCGCTGTTGTCCTGGCCCGGAATCCGGTGCAGGACCCCGCGGCCGAAGCCCAGGACGCCGAGCCTTCCTCTAGACAGCCGGGCTGCGTGCCCGGCGCCCACACGGTGGTGACCCGTCCATGAGTGTCTGGTTCACCGTCGTGTCCCTGCTCGCCATCGTGGTGCTGACCGCCGGCACGGCGCTCTTCGTCGCCGCGGAGTTCTCGCTGACCGCACTGGAACGCAGCACCGTCGAGTCCAACGCCCGCTCGGGCAACCGGCGCGACAAGTTCGTCCAGCGGGCCCACCGCACGCTGTCCTTCCAGCTCTCCGGGGCGCAGCTCGGCATCTCGATCACCACGCTGGCCACCGGCTATCTGGCCGAACCGGTGGTGGCCCGGTTGATCGCGCCCGGGCTGCGCGCCATCGGCCTGCCCGAGGGCAGCATCGGCGGACTGGCACTGGCACTGTCACTGCTGATCGCGACCTCCATCTCGATGGTGTTCGGCGAACTTGTGCCGAAGAACCTGGCGGTGGCTCGCCCGGTGCCCACCGCGCGCGCCGCCGCGGGCCCGCAATTGATGTTCTCCGCGCTGCTCAAACCGGCCATCGTGGCCACCAACGGCACCGCGAACTGGGTGTTGCGCCGTCTCGGCATCGAACCTGCCGACGAGCTGGCTTCGGCCCGGTCACCGCAGGAACTGGTGGCGCTGGTGCGCAACTCGGCCCGCCGCGGCTCACTGGACGCCGTCACCGCCACCCTGGTGGACCGGTCGCTGCAGTTCGGTGAGCGCACCGCCGAGGAGCTGATGACACCGCGGCAGAAGATCGTCGCGTTGGACGCCGATGACACCGTGGCCGACCTGGTGGCCGCGGCCGCCGAGAGCGGCTACTCCCGTTTCCCGATCATCGACGGCGACCTCGACGAGACCGTCGGCATCGTGCACATCAAACAGGTTTTCGCGATCGCGCGCCCGCAGCGCGGGTCCACCAAGCTGTCCACGCTGGCCCAGCCGGTGGCGGTGGTGCCCTCGACGCTCGACGGTGACGCGGTGTTCGCCCAGATCCGCGGCAACGGCCTGCAGACCGCACTGGTGGTCGACGAATACGGCGGCACTGCAGGCATGGTCACCGTCGAGGACCTGATCGAAGAGATCGTCGGCGATGTCCGGGACGAGCACGACGACGCGACGCCCGACGTGGTGCAATCCGGGGACGGCTGGCAGGTATCGGGGCTGCTGCGTATCGACGAGGTGGCCACCGCCACCGGCTACCGCGCCCCCGAGGGCGAATACGAGACCATCGGTGGCCTGGTGCTCGAGGAGCTCGGGCACATCCCGGAGGCGGGAGAGTCCGTGGAACTGGGGGCGCTGGATCCCGACCGCCCACTCGACGAGCCGGTGCGCTGGCGGGCGACGGTGCTGGCGATGGACGGCAGGCGCATCGACCAACTCGAGCTGACACAACTGGAGCCGGACAGCCGCGACGACGAGAACGACGGAGGCGAGCGCTGATGGGCGGCGACATCTTCGGGGTCCTGCTCACCGTGTTCCTGCTGGCCGCCAACGCGTTTTTCGTCGGCTCGGAGTTTGCGCTGATCTCCGCGCGCCGCGACCGGCTGGAGGCGCTGGCCGAACAGGGTAAGAAAAGCGCCGTCACCGTCATCCGTGCCGGCGAGCAGCTCTCGCTCATGCTGGCCGGGGCTCAGCTGGGCATCACCATCTGCTCGATCCTGCTGGGCCGCGTGGGCGAGCCCGCGGTGGCGCACCTGCTCGAGGGTCCCTTCGGCCTGTTCGGCATTCCGGATGCGGTACTGCACACGGTTTCGTTCATCATCGCCCTGGCCATCGTGGTGACGCTGCACGTGCTGCTGGGTGAGATGGTGCCGAAGAACATCGCGATCGCCGGACCGGAATCCACCGCCATGCTGCTGATCCCGGTGTACCTGGTGTACGTGCGGGCGGCGCGGCCGCTGATCGCGTTCTACAACTGGTGCGCCAACATCACGCTGCGGGCGGTGCGGGTGGAGCCGAAGGACGAGCTGGACATCACGGTCTCGACGGTGGAACTGTCGGAGATGATCGCCGAGTCGGTCTCCGAGGGGCTGCTCGATCCCGAGGAGCACACCCGGCTGACGCGGGCCCTGCAGATCCGCACCCGGGCGGTCTCCGACGTCGCCGTACCGCTGCCCAGGATTCGCGCGATACCGGTGGCCGACGCCGGGTCGGGCCCCACCATCGGGGCGGTGGAGCAGGCCCTGGTCGAGACCGGGTACTCCCGCTTCCCGGTCACCGGCGTCGACGGCATCTACCTCGGCTACCTGCACATCAAGGACGTGCTGGCCCTCGGCGACGACCCCGACACCGTGGTGGACCTGTCGGTGATCCGGCCGTTGCCGCATGTGCCGGAACGGCTGCCGCTGCCCGATGCGCTGTCACGCCTGCGCCGCAGCAACGCCCACCTGGCCCTGGTCACCCAGGGCGACGGTGGACCGTCCGTGCCGGTGGTGGCCATGGTGGCCCTGGAAGACCTGGTGGAGGACCTGGTGGGCACCGTCCGCGACGGAACCCACCGTGTCTGACGTCGCCGTCGGCGCGCAGGTCCTGACCGCACCCCGGTGGCGGGCGCTGGCCGCCGCGCACCGCGACCGGGCCGAGGCGTTCCTGGCTCCGCACCGCAGCCGCGCCGCGGCGGGCCAACCTCATCCGGTCTGGGATTTCCTGTTCACGTACTACAGTCTCAAGCCCCGGCAGGTGGTGCGCTGGCATCCCGGGTTCGGGGTGGTGCTCGCCGACGCGCCGGAGTATCTGAGCCGCTCGGGCTACGCCGCACATCCGGCGGGCGTGACCGTGAGCGCCGACTACCTGGCCACCCGCCGCGACACCGTGGCCTTCATCGCCGGGTTGCTGGCCGCCACCGCGTCCCGGCCCGCGCAGCTCACCTGCTTCGGTCTGCACGAATGGGCGATGGTGTACCGCAGCAGCGACGTCCGCCACGCTGCGGTACCGCTGCGTCTGGGCCCCTCCGGCACCGACGCGGTGGTGGAGTCGATGCCGCTGCGCTGCACTCATTTCGACGCGTTCCGCTTCTTCACCGCCGACGCGGCGCCCCGCAACGCCGCAGCGCTGACCCGCGGCTCCCAAATCGATCAAGAACAACCCGGATGTATTCACGCTGCGATGGATCTGTACAAATGGTGCGCGAAGCTGGGTCCGCTGGTGAGCGGCGATCTACTGCTGGATTGCCTCGAGCTGGCGGCGGCCGCGCGGGAACTGGACATGCGCGCCAGCCCCTACGACCTGTCCGGGTACGGTTTTGCGCCGATCCGGATCGAGGAGCCCGAGGGGCGGGCTGCGTATGTACGTTGCCAGCGCGACTTGTCGCAACGCGCGGCCCTGCTTCGAGACGCTCTGCGGGAACGCTGTGACCTGCTCCAAGGTGACGACGATGGCGGAAACGCAGCTTACTGACGGGTAGTATGGGTGGATTGCCTGGCCGAGGAGGATCAATGTCTGAGCGTGTGACCGTGGGCAATCTGCGGGTCGCCAAGGTGCTGCACGACTTCATCACCAATGAAGCGCTGCCGGGCACCGACCTGGACCCCGACAGCTTCTGGGCCGGCGTGGACAAGGTGATCACCGATCTGGCGCCGCAGAACGCCGAACTCTTGGCACGCCGCGACGAGCTGCAGGCGCAGATCGACAAGTGGCATCGCCACCGGGTGATCGAGCCCCACGACGCGCAGGCCTATGAGGCGTTCCTGCGCGAAATCGGTTATCTGCTCCCCGAACCCGATGATTTCACCATCACCACCTCGGGCGTGGATCCGGAGATCACCTCCACCGCCGGACCGCAGCTGGTGGTGCCGGTGCTCAACGCGCGGTTCGCGCTCAATGCCTCCAACGCCCGCTGGGGTTCGCTGTACGACGCGCTCTACGGCACCGACGTCATCTCCGAGGACGACGGCGCGGAGAAGGGCACCAGCTACAACCGGGTGCGCGGGGACAAGGTCATCGCCTACGCGCGCGCGTTCCTCGACGAGGCCACCCCGCTGGAATCCGGCTCCTGGACCGAGGTGACCGCGCTGAGCGTCGCCGACGGCACCCTGGCGGTCGCCCTCGGCGACGACGACAGCACCGGCCTGGCCGACGCCGAGCAGTTCGCCGGCTATCTGGGCGAGCCCGACGCCCCGTCGGCGGTGTTGCTGGCCCACCACGGACTGCACATCGAGATCCTCGTCGATGCCGACTCCCCCATCGGCAGCACCGACGCCGCCGGCATCAAGGATGTGGTGCTCGAGTCGGCGATCACCACGATCATGGACTTCGAGGATTCCGTGGCCGCCGTGGACGCCGAGGACAAGGTGCTCGGCTACCGCAACTGGCTGGGGCTCAACCGCGGTGACCTCTCCGAAGAGGTCAGCAAAGGCGGCAAGACCTTCACCCGCGTGCTCAACGCCGACCGCACCTACACCGCCCCCGACGGTGGCGAGGTGACCCTGCCCGGGCGCAGCCTGCTGTTCGTCCGCAACGTCGGGCACCTGATGACCAATGACGCCATCACCATGCGCGGCAGCGCCGACGAAGAGGTCGAGGTGCCCGAGGGCATCCTCGACGCGCTGTTCACCAGCCTGATCGGCATCCACGGCCTCAAGGACACCGAAGAGAACGGGCCGCTGCTCAACAGCCGTACCGGCTCGATCTACATCGTCAAGCCCAAGATGCACGGCCCCGATGAGGTGGCGTTCACCTGCGAACTGTTCAGCCGCGTCGAGGACGTCCTGGGCCTGCCGCAGGGCACCCTCAAGGTCGGCATCATGGACGAGGAGCGCCGCACCAGCGCCAACCTCAAAGCCTGCATCAAGGCCGCCGCCGACCGCGTCGTGTTCATCAACACCGGCTTCCTGGACCGCACCGGCGACGAGATCCACACCTCGATGGAAGCCGGCCCGATGGTCCGCAAGGGCACCATGAAGTCCCAGCCGTGGATCACCGCCTACGAGAACCAGAACGTCGACATCGGCCTGGCCGCCGGCTTGAGCGGCAAGGCCCAGATCGGCAAGGGCATGTGGGCCATGCCCGATCTGATGGCCGACATGATCGAACAGAAGATCGGCCAGCCCAAAGCAGGAGCCACCACCGCATGGGTGCCCTCGCCCACCGCAGCCACCCTGCATGCACTGCACTACCACCAGGTGGACGTGTTCGCCGTCCAGCAGGAACTGGCCGGCCAGACCCGCAGCACCCTGGATGAGTTGCTCACCATCCCATTGGCCGATTCGTCGCTCACCTGGTCCCCCGACGAGATCCACCAGGAGGTCGACAACAACTGCCAGTCGATCCTCGGGTACGTGGTCCGCTGGATCGACCAGGGCGTGGGCTGCTCCAAGGTGCCCGATATCCACGACATCGCGTTGATGGAAGACCGCGCCACGCTGCGTATCTCCAGCCAGTTGCTGGCCAACTGGCTGCGCCACGGGGTGATCACCGCCGCCGACGTGCGCAGCAGTCTCGAGCGGATGGCACCGGTGGTGGACCGGCAGAACGAAGGCGACAGCACCTACCGACCGATGGCACCCGACTTCGACTCCAGCATCGCCTTTGCCGCCGCCCAGGAACTCATCCTCGACGGCGGAGCCCAGCCCAACGGCTACACCGAGCCGATCCTGCACCGGCGCCGCCGCGAGTTCAAGGCCACCGCCGGTCAGTGACTAGACTCAGCGCCGGGTTCATCACGGCCCGCGTCGGGACAGGTCTGAGGAGAGGTTCGGTGGAGTCAGGGCATGGGTAGACACAGCAAACCCGGGCCCGACGACGACGATGACGTGTACCTGCCGCCGCAGGACTCGGGCTTCGACGACGCGCAGTTCGACGACGACGAAATAGATCCCGACGAGCGCTATCGCGCCGAACCCACCTCGAGCACAACCGATGACCGCTCGGTCTCCGACCAGCCGGACAACGAGACCACGGCGGTCATCCGGACCTCGGGACAGCTCTCGGGCGGGCACCGCAACGCCGGCGAGTGGACCGGCAGCCACCGCACCGTCGCGCCGGGCAGGCGCGGAGTCAGTGTGGGCGTGATCGCCGCGCTGGTCACCGTCGTCGTCGTGGTGGGCGCGGTCATTCTGTGGCGCTTCTTCGGTGCTGCTCTCGACAGCCGCCGTGACGCCGCCGCGGCCAACTGCCTGGAAGGCGAGATGACGGTCTCGGTGGTGGCCGACCCGGCGATCGCCGACCCGCTGGGCCCGCTGGCCGAGCGGTTCAACGGTTCGGCCAGCCCGGTGGGCGATCACTGCGTCAAGATCGCCATCCAGTCCGCCGACTCCGATGCCGTGATCGACGGGATCTCCGGGCAGTGGCCCAGTGATCTCGGCGGCAAACCCGCGCTGTGGATCCCCGGCAGTTCGGTCTCGCCGGCCCGGCTGTCGGCCGCCGTGAACCCCCAGACCATCAGCGCCAGCACGTCGTTGGTCACCTCACCGGTGGTGCTGGCCATCCGTCCGGAGCTGAAGCCGGCCGTGGAGAACGAAGGCTGGGCCGCGCTACCCGGCCTGCAGTCGCGGCCCGACAGCATCGACCTGCCCGGCTGGGGTTCGCTGCGCCTGGCCCTGCCCACCGTCGACGACAGCGACGCCGCCTACCTGGCCGCCGAGGCCGTGGCCGCCGGCGCTCCCGCCGGCGACGGCGCGGCCGCGGTCCGCACGCTGCGATCCGGGCAGCCCGAGCTCCCCGACCCCGAGGCCGGCACCGCGATGTCGGCCCTGCTGGACGCGGACAACCCGGCCGACGCCCCGGTGCACGCCGTGGCGACCACCGAACAGCAGCTGTTCACCCGCAGTACGGACCTGCCCGACGCCGCCGCCACCGTGACGGCCTGGATGCCGAACGGGCCGACCCCGGTGGCGGACTTTCCCGCCGTTCTCCTGGACGGCGACTGGTTGTCCGATGAACAGGTGAGCGCGGCAAGCCAATTCGAACGCTTCCTGCGGCAGCCCGAACAGCAGCAGGAGCTGCGCAACGCGGGCTTCCGCACCACGGAGGGCACCCCGCCCGGCAACGACGTGACGCCGTTCGGTGAGGTCTCGGCGGCACCGGCGGTGGATGACCAGCAGCGGGTTGATCTCGCCGATGCGCTGACCGCACCGGCGGCCTCGCCGGTGGTGACGATCATGCTGGACCGCTCGCTGGACCTCGAACCCGTGCGCGATGCTCTCAAGGCGCGGATCGCGGCCCTGGCCCCGACCGCGGTGGTCGGCTTGACGACCTTCGACGGCGCCAGCGGGAGCACCGCGGTGGCACCGGGACCGCTGAGCGAGGACGCTCCTGCCCTGACCGCGGCGCTCGACGGGCTGACCACGGGATCCTCGGGCGCGGTCTCGTTCACCACGCTGCGCAACGTCATCACCGACGCCCGCTCCGGCTACCGGCCCGACCAGCCGAACTCGGTGCTCGTCATCACCGCGGGCCCGCACACCGATCAGTCGCTGGGCGCCGAAGGCCTACAGGACCTGGTCCGGGCCGGTGACCCCGCGCGGGCGGTGGCCGTCAACGTCATCAACGTCGGCGACGACCCCGACCGGCCCACCTGGGAAGCGGTGGCCGAGATCAGCGGCGGCACCTACGAGAACGTGCCCAACACGTCGGCGCCGGAGTTCGCAGCAGCCGTCGACACCCTGCTCAACTGACCCGCGAGACCGCGCAGGGTGCGCAGATTCGGGCGGAATCCACGCACCCTGTGCAGTCTCGGCTCGACGAACTAGGCGGGGTTGCTCGCCTGAGCTCCTCCCCGCCTCGTATCTCGGCGCATCGTCGTCAGGCGAAGGCCTCCACCGGCGGGCACGAGCACACCAGGTTGCGGTCACCGTAGGCGCCGTCGATGCGACGCACCGGCGGCCACACCTTGGGCCGGTAGTTCTTGCCCAGCGGGTAGGCCGCCTCTTCGCGGGTGTACGGGTGCTCCCAGTTGTCCACCAGCAGGCACTCGGCGGTGTGCGGGGCATTGCGCAGCGGGTTGTCCTCGGCCGGCCACTGCCCCGAGCCCACCTTGTCGATCTCGGCCTTGATCGCGATCATGGCCTCGCAGAAGGCGTCGACCTCGGCCAGTGATTCACTCTCGGTGGGCTCCACCATCAGCGTGCCCGCCACCGGGAAGCTCATGGTGGGCGCGTGGAAACCGAAGTCCGCCAGGCGCTTCGCCACATCGTCTACGGTGACGCCGGTGGCCTTGGTGATGCCGCGCAGATCGAGGATGCACTCGTGGGCCACCATGCCGTTCTCGCCGGTGTAGAGCACCGGGTAGTACTCGTCGAGGCGGCGGGCGATGTAGTTGGCCGACGCGATGGCCGTCAGCGTCGCCGCCCGCAGGCCCTCGGCGCCCATCATCGCGATGTAGGCCCAGGTGATCGGCAGGATCGACGCCGAGCCGTAGGGCGCCGCGGACACCACGTGCCCGGAGGGCAGCTCGTCGGCCAGCGGGTGACCGGGCAGGAACTCGGCCAGGTGGGCACGCACCGCCACCGGCCCGACGCCGGGGCCGCCGCCGCCGTGCGGGATGCAGAACGTCTTGTGCAGGTTGAGGTGGCTGACGTCGCCACCGAACTTGCCGGGGCGGGCCAGGCCCACCAGGGCGTTGAGGTTGGCGCCGTCGACGTAGACCTGCCCGCCGGCGTCGTGCACGGCGGCGCAGATGTCCTCGACGTCGTGCTCGTAGACACCGTGGGTGGACGGGTAGGTGATCATCAGCGCGGCCAGGTTGTCGGCGTGTTCGGCCACCTTGGCCCGCAGGTCGTCGAGGTCGACGTCACCGTTGTCGCGGCAGGCCACCACCACCACCTTCATCCCGGCCAGCGCGGCCGAGGCGGCGTTGGTGCCGTGGGCGCTCGACGGGATCAGGCAGATGTTGCGGTGGCTCTCCCCGCGGCTGGCGTGGTAGTCGTGAATGGCCAGCAGGCCGGCGTACTCACCCTGGGAACCGGCGTTGGGCTGCAGGGACACCGCGTCGTAGCCGGTGACGGCCACCAGCCAGTTCTCCACGTCGGCGATCAGCGCCCGCAGGCCCGCCGTGTCACCCGCCGGCCCGAACGGATGCTGGCGGGAGAACTCCGGCCAGGTGACGGACTCCATCTCGGCGGCGGCGTTGAGCTTCATGGTGCACGAGCCCAGCGGGATCATGGTGCGGTCCAGCGCCAGGTCCTTGTCGGACAGCGAGCGCAGGTAGCGCATCATGGCCGTCTCGGTGCGGTAGGTGGTGAACGCCGGGTGGGTCAGGAATTCGCTTGTCCGCGTGGCGATCTCGACGGTCCGAGCATCGGCGGCGGTGACGCCGAACGCCTGCAGCACGCTGTCGACGTGGGCGTCGGTGGTGGCTTCGTCGCAGGCCACCGACACGTGGTCGGCGTCCACCCGCCACAGGTTGATGCCCAGCGCCTTGGCCGCGGCCACCACCTCGTCGGCGCGGCCCGGCACCCGGGCCAGCACGGTGTCGAAGAAGCTCTGGTGCACCACCGCATCACCGAGGCCGGCGGCGACCCGCTCGGCGTGGGCGTGCACCCGGCGCGCGATGCCGGTCAGGCCCTCGGCACCGTGATAGCTGGCGTACATGGCGGCCATCACGGCCAGCAGTACCTGCGCAGTGCAGATGTTGCTGGTGGCCTTGTCGCGGCGGATGTGCTGCTCGCGGGTCTGCAGGCTCAGACGGTAGGCCGGCGCCCCGTCGGCGTCGACGGACACCCCGACCAGCCGGCCGGGCAGCTGCCGCGCCTGCTTGGTGGACACGGCCAGGTAACCGGCGTGCGGGCCGCCGAAGCCCATCGGGACGCCGAAGCGCTGGGCGCTGCCGAAGGCGATGTCCGCGCCCAGGTCTCCGGGCGGGGTCAGCAGCGTCATGGCCAGCAGGTCAGCACCGACGGCCACCAGCGCGCCGCGTTCGTGGGCCTCCTCGATGACTGCGCTCCAGTCGGTGATGCGGCCACTGGCTCCCGGCAGCTGGGTGATGACGCCGAAGAAGTCCCCCTCGGGCAGCCCGTCGCGCAGGTCGGTGGTGACGATCTCGATACCGAGCGGCTGGGCGCGGGTGGCCAGCACCGCGGCGGTCTGGGCGAAGACGTCGGAGTCGACGACCAGCCGTGTCGCCTTACCCCGCACGGCGCGCTGCATCAGTGTCATGGCCTCGGCGGCGGCGGTGGCCTCGTCGAGCATCGAGGCATTGGCGATGTCGAGGCCGGTCAGGTCGGCCACCATGGTCTGGAAGTTCAGCAGCGCCTCGAGGCGGCCCTGGCTGATCTCGGGCTGGTACGGGGTGTAGGCGGTGTACCAGGCGGGGTTCTCCATGATGTTGCGCAGCAGCACCGGCGGGGTCAGGGTGTCGTAGTATCCCTGTCCGATCATCGAGACGGCGACGGTGTTGGAGTCTGCCATGGCGCGCAGTTGGGCCAGCGCCTGGTGTTCGGAGACCGCCGGCGGCAAGACGTCGAGACCGGGTGCCAGCCCGTCGGGGTTCAGCGCGTCGAGGATGCCCGCGGGCAGGGCCTTGGCGGCCAGTTCGTCGAGGGACTGCACCCCGATGACCCCGAGCATGGTGTCGATGTCGGCCGAACCGGGGCCGATGTGCCGATCGGCGAACTTCGGTGCGCGGTCATCAAAGAGGACCATGGGTGAACTCCTAGGCAGGACGAGCCGGTGCGTCCTCCCCCTCTGTCGTCGACCCGGACGGGCTGCCTGAGAGATTCGGCCCGGTCACCGTGGACGGGCCTTTCCCCATGGGCGGGTGCGTGCACCGCTTTCCAGAGGCATCGTGGCCGGGCGCGGTCCTGGGGCCTGAGAGGTTGACGGAGAGGTGTTGCTCCTTCGGCGCCTGTGACTGGCGGCCACAGAGCTCTCCCGCGCGAGGGCGATGCGCCCATCAGTTTAGCGCGCAGCGAGGTCCGTTGCCGTCCAGGCCGAATCCGACAGCACGGACATAAAAAAGGGGCCGCCGAAGCAGCCCCGTGGAGCACGCGGTGAGCGCCGCCCGGTCCCGGTCAGCCGATCTTGCGGTCGCGGTGCTTACGGCGGGAGGCCAGCTCGTCCTCGGGAGCAGCGATGGACTCGCCACCGTCGGCCCGTTCGCCCGGGAAGTCGGCGATGGCGCCGGTGAGCTCACGCATGGCCCCGGAGACGGCGATACCGAACACGCCCTGACCGCCCTGGAGCAGATCCACCACCTCTTCGGCGGAGGTGCACTCGTAGACGGTGGTGCCGTCCGAGAACAGGGTGATGTTGGCCAGATCCTGCACGCCGCGCTGACGCAGGTGGTCCACCGCGACGCGGATGTTGTGCAGCGAGATGCCCGTATCGAGCAGACGCTTGACGATCTTGAGGACCAGGATGTCCTTGAAGGAGTACAGCCGCTGGCTGCCGGAGCCGGCGGCGCCGCGGATCGACGGCACCACCAGCGAGGTCCTGGCCCAGTAATCGAGCTGGCGGTAGGTGATGCCGGCGATCTGGCACGCACTGGGCCCGCGGTAGCCGATCAGGGCGTCCGGCACCGAGTCGTCCGGGAACAGGCCAGGCTGCACCGGTTCGGTGACCACAGGCTCCTGGCTTGTCGTCGAGTCGTCGGCGCCAAGATCCAACTGCCCCTGACGTGGCTGCTCGCCCACCTGTGATTCCTCTCGCCGATCGGTCACGTCGTCAGCTTCCTGCCCCGAGCCCGAGTGCCCTGAGCATACGCTTCCGGACAGGTCCCCGATGCCTACTGGACCCGCCAACGTGACCCAGTATGGGCCCGTCTGCGGACCGGGATGTGGTCATTGCGGGCGTGTCGAATCCGGACCACCAGTTGAGACGCATCCGTGATCGGTCCGCGTTCGGAATGATTCCTGGGCGGGCGACAACCGCTCAGGTCGCCTTGAAATCGTCCGGTGACACGCTGTCGAGGAACTCCTTGAACTTCTCCACCTCGTCCTCGCGGACCGCGCCGGTGGCTTCCTCGTCGTTCTCGTCCGGGATCAGCAGACCCGCCTCGGCGAGCACCGCTTCCTCCACGTAGATCGGCACCCCCACGCGCAGCGCGATGGCCACCGAATCCGACGGCCGCGCCGACACTGTGATGTCGCGGTCGAAGATCAGGTCGGCGTAGAAGGTGCCTTCCTGCAGATCGACGATCCGTACCTCTTTTAGAGTGTGGCCCAGGGCTGCGATCACGTCGCGGAAGAGGTCGTGGGTCATGGGTCGCTGCGTCTCGACACCCTGTTGCTCCAGCGCAATCGCGGCTGCCTCGGACTGCCCGATCCAGATGGGCAGATAGCGGTCACCGTTGGACTCTCGCAGCAGCAGAACCGGCTGGTTCTGAGGTTGCTCGACACGAATGCCGACGACCCGCACTTCACCCATTGTGTGTCTGCCCTCCGCACTTGTCAGTGCTCTTCGACGCCCCGGTCACGATCACCGGTACGCCCTCGCGAGTCTAGTCCTCACCGGTTGAGTACGTCGCGCACAGCGGATTTCACCAGCGCGGTGTGCAAGGTGATGGCCAGCGCCGCGACTTCGCGGGCCAGATCGTCGGCCCGATCGCGGGCGCCGGTCTTGTCCGCCTTGGTCAGTGGCCCGGCGATCTGCGCGATCAGATCCGACTGCCGATCGGCGGCGGACCGGAAGGCCCGCAGGTGCCGCGGCTCCACACCGTAGTCGGCCAGCGCGCCGGCGCACTGCAGGATCGGCACGGTGTGCTCGTCGAAGAACCCGGCGGCGCCGGTGGTGATGACGCCCGCTTTGAGCAAGGCCGACAGCAGGTCGTGTGCCACCCCGGCCGGCAGCCCGGACTGCTCGATGACGTCCTCACGGCGCAACCGGACCTTGGCCGGCCCCACCGCGGGGGACTCGTCGACTCCCGCCTCGGACACCAGTCGCGGCACGCCGTACGACGAACCCGCCGCGGGCAGTTCCCCGTCGGGCTGGGCGTCCAACTGCGCCTTGATGACCTTCAGCGGCAGGTACTGGTCTCGCTGCGCGGTGAGGATGAACCGCAGCCGAGCACAGTCGTAGGCCGTGAACCTCCGATACCCGGACGCCGTTCGCCCAGGCGTAACCAACCCCTCGGCCTCCAGGAAACGGATCTTGGAGATGGTGACGTCCGGAAAATCGGGCCGCAGCGCATCGAGCACCGCGCCGATCGACATCCCGGCGAACGCGGGAGTATCGGGTGCGGTCACTAGCTGTCGGGACCCCCGTCGTCACCCTTGGGGCCGGTCAGGAACACGAGCCGGAACTTGCCGATCTGCACCTCGTCGCCATTGGCCAGCACCGCCGAGTCGACCGGCTCGCGGTTGACGTAGGTGCCGTTGAGGCTGCCGACGTCGACCACCTGGAACTCGCCGTTCTCCAGCCGGAACTCCGCGTGGCGGCGGCTGACGGTCACGTCGTCGAGAAAGATGTCGCTGTCGGGGTGACGCCCGGCGGACGTGCTGGCCTGATCCAGCAGGAAGCGGGAACCCGCGTTGGGTCCGCGCTTGACGACCAGCAGCGCCGAGCCGACGGGCAGCCCTTCGACTCCTGAGACGGCACCTTCGCCGCCGGTGGCCGGCGGGGCGTCCAGTTCGTTCAGGAAGTCGGCGCGAAACACCGAAGTCGTCTCGACCGTCACCTCTTCAGACACCTGGTCAGCACCCGGGTTGCTGTCCTTGTCCGTCACACGCTGCTCCTCACTGGACTGCTTGTGGCGATTGTCGCCGGTGAACTGTGCTGCCTACCGTCGTGATGTCGACGTTACCGCGCCGTCGGCACGATTGCCCCCAGCACGGTAGGAAACACGGCTGGCAGGCACCCTAACAACTACCTCACTCCGTCAGCGTGGCGCGGTACGCCTCGGCGTCCAGCAGGCCCCCGAATCCGGCGTCGAGTTCGCCCGGCTGAGCCTGCAGCTCCACCAGCCAGCCCGCACCGTAGGGATCGGAGTTGACCAGGTCGGGGCTGGCCTCCAGATCACCGTTGACGGCAACCACTTTCGCGGTCAGCGGGGCGTAGAGGTCGGAGACCGACTTGGTGGACTCCACCTCGCCGAACGCGTCGCCGGAGGTGAGTTCCGTGCCCGTGTCGGGCAGTTGCACGAACACCACGTCCCCCAGGGCGGACTGCGCGTAGTCGGTGATGCCGACTCGCACGGTGTCGTCGCCGGTGCGACGGACCCATTCGTGTTCAGGGGTGTACGACAGATCGGCTGGGATCTCGCTCACGGTCGGTTCTCACTCCACTCGATGGTTTTCAGACCAGGTCATTTGACTGGCTGAGCGTATTGGCGCGGTTTCGGTTGCCGCAAGGCGGTCACGTCAACGCGGTCGGACTGCTGGATCGACATCGATCCACCGACCCGCTCGACGCTGTCCACCGCGCCACCGGGGATGTTCAGCGCGGCGGCCAGGGTGGGCGGATCCCCGATCGCCAGAACCGAATAGGGCGGGCTGAGCACCGTGTCGTCGATCTCGAGGGCACCCGGGTTGCCCACCACCCAGGTGTCCACACCCACCCGCAGAGCCCGCTCACCCGAGCGGATCTCCATGGCTTCGGCGCCGGCGGCCCGCAGTTCGTTGATCACGTCGAGCATCGTCTCGGCCGACACACCCGCGGCGGGGTCGTCGATGACGACGGTGACACCGGGTCCGGTGGCCCCCACGGTCCCGATCAGGATGGACAGCGCCGCCAGTCGGGCCCTGGCGTTGTCGATCGCCGCCTGATCGGAACTGCCCGCGGCCTGCAGCGACGCCAGGGTGCGCTGCAGTTCGGCCACCTCGGTGCTCAGCGCCGCCTCGCGCTGCTGCAACGAGTCCAGCAGCACCAGCAGATCCGCGGGGCGGGCCGTCTCCAGTGAGTCCCCGGATTCGGTCTGGCGCACCTGGGTGGCGATCGCGACACCCAGCACCAGGCACAGCAGCACCGCGAGCACACCGAACACCATCTGCGAGCGGGTCCGGGTGGGCAGTTCGTGCTTGCCGTGGGGATGGTCGGTCATCAGGCCCCGAACAGCTTGCGGCGCAGGGCCGCGGCGTTGCCGAAGATGCGGATGCCCAGGACGACGATGATCGCCGTGGACAGCTGGGTGCCCACCCCCAGCTGGTCGCCGACGTAGACGATCAGGGCGGCCACCAGCACGTTGAACACGAAGGACACCACGAACACCTTCGCGTCGAAGATGTGCTCGAGGTAGGCCCGCAGTCCGCCGAACACTGCGTCCAGTGCCGCCACCACGGCGATCGGCAAGTACGGCGCGATGACCTCGGGGACATCGGGCTGGAACACCAGGCCCAGCACGATGCCGACCACCAGCGCTGCGATCCCGATCACCGGTACATCTCCCGAATCTCCAAACTCATGGGCCGATCTGCGTCGCGAACACGATGTCACGGGTGGCGCCGGTGGGCACGGTCAGACCATCGCCGGCGCTGACCGTCACCCCCACCCCGTAGGACGCCTCGAGCAGCCGCAGCCGCACCAGGGCCGGGCTGCGGTCGAAGCCGTCGCGCAGTGTGTTCTGCGGTCCCAGCGCGACGATCTCGTAGGGGCTGGCGATGGGGTGGTTGTCGACGAGGATCGCGCCGCCCGCCTGCCGGATGGTCACGTTCGGGCCCACTCGGATGCCGTCCACCGCAACGGCTTCCGCGCCCGCAGCCCACAGCGAGTTGACCACCAGCTGCAGGTCGCGGTCCAAGATCACCTGGCGACTGCCCGGCACCCGCTCTTTGGACACGTCGGTCAGGTCCCGGGACACGCCGGGGTCGGTGACCGACACGGTGATCCCCGGCCCGATCATCGGCGTGCTGCCGGCAGGAAGGTTGAGCTGGTCGAGCTCGGTGAGCAGCTGTTGGCCCTCGGCGTCGTCGGCGAGCTGGCGGCGCTGGATGTCGTCGACCTCCGCGGCCAGCGTGTCGCGGCGGGAGACCAGCTCATCGGTGCCGGCTTCGGCGGAGCGCACGCTGCCGGCCAGCACGTGTTGGGCCTCGCTCACCCCGGGGGCGGTGGAACGGGCCTGCGCCACGGCGACGGCGAACACCGCGGCGATCAGCAGGGCCGCCAGCGCCTGCCACAGCCGGCGCGCAGCCCGTGACGGCGGTGCCGACGCCGACGCCCTGGCTTCGGCCGCCGCAGCGTAACCGGGGTCGAGGTGTTCGGACAGCAGCTGGCGCAGCAACGACGGCACGGGCAGCTTCTGCACCGCCTTGAGCCGGTCGGTGTCCAGTCCAGCGACGGGGTCGTAGCCGCCGAGCGCACGATCTCCCCCGGTCATCTGCGCCCCGCGGGCGCTCGGGGTAACCGCCGGATCACCATCGTCAGCTGGATGACGTAGAGCACGAAGGACCACACGTACATGTAGATCCCCCAGATCAGAAAGCCCCACCCGCAGACACCGAGGACGTTCGCCCAGGATGCATCCCACTGACCCACCAGGATCAGCGGGAACCCGGACATCAGCGCGAACGTCGCCGCCTTGCCGATGTAGGTGACCGGCAGCGCGGTCAGGCCGCGGCTGCGCAGCAGCGGCAGCATGGCCGCCAGCAACCCGTCACGCACGATCAGGATGGCGATCACCCACCACGGCACGATGCCCGCCAAGCCCAGCGACAGCGGCACCGCGATCATGTAGAGCCGGTCGACCGCCGGATCCAGCAACTCCCCCAGCCGCGACGACTGGTCGGCGAAGCTGCGCGCGATCTTGCCGTCCAGCCAGTCCGAGGCGCCGCTGAACATCAGGATGCCGACCGCCCACAGCGAGGCCACCTGGCTTTCGGTGCCCAGCAACAGGTACACGAACACCGGGATGAGGAGCAGGCGAATGGCCGACAGCACGTTCGGCACTGTCAGAACGCGGTCGCGCGTGCCCCCCGGCGCAGGCGTCATGGGGTGAACCTATCTGAAGATCCCCGGCAGGCTCAGCGCGGACAGCGTGTCGTCGTTGAGCGGGTTGTCGTGCACCATGTACGTCCACGTCGAGGTCGGCCGGGCCAGCTTGGACAGGTCCAGGCCGGGCTCGTCGGTCAGGATGTCGGCGGTCTCGAACGTCTGCTGGGCGGCCTCCACCGCGTCGGCGGCCAGCGAGGTGAACGCGTCGACGGCCATCCGGTGGAACTCGTCGAGCGGGTTCTGCCTGCCGAGTGCCCGCAGGTGGATGCTCTCCCGGATGTCGGCCAGGAACGCTTGGTGGTCGGCCCAGCCGCGGTCCAGGTGGTACAGCATGATGAGCCGGCAGATACGCACCAGTTCCTCGTCGGAGACCAGTTCGCTCAGTTCCTCGTAACGCTCCGGGGCCAGCTTTTTGAGCTCCTCGAACGCCGTCGGCGTGGACAGCAGCGTGTTGCGGCGCTCGACGATGATGGCGCGCTGCTGGGCGATCAGGTGGTTGTAGCGCCAGGTGTTGGCGTGCACGTCGAGCAGCCGGCCCTCGGCGATGCGCTGGGCGTGGTCGATCAGCGTCGCGGCCTTGGCGCTGGTGATGCGGCCGTCGTCGTCGGCCTCGGTGGGTAGTTTGTCGGCGTCGAGGTGGGAGAGCACCACGTCGTCCTCCCAGCTGGCGAAGAACACCGAGGAGCCCGGGTCGCCCTGGCGGCCGGCGCGGCCGCGCAGCTGATTGTCCAGCCGTTCGGTGCTGTGCCGCCCGGTGCCGACGACGTGCAACCCGCCCAGCTCCACCACCTGGTCATGGGTGGCCTCATCCGAGCCGCCGAGGCGGATGTCGGTGCCGCGGCCGGCCATCTGGGTGGACACCGTGACCGCATTCAGCGCGCCGGCTTCGGCGATGACGGCGGCTTCCTCGGCGTCGTTCTTGGCGTTGAGGACCACGGCGGGCACCTTGCGCTTGAGCAGCCGCTCGTGCAGCTCCTCGGACTCGGCGACGTCGTGGGTGCCGACGAGCACCGGCCGGCCGGTGGCATGCACCTCCTGGATGTGGGCGATCACCGCGTCGATCTTGGCCGCGGCGGTGATGTAGACGCGGTCCTCGTCGTCTTCCCGGATGTTAGGGGTGTTGGGCGGAATCTGGGAAACACCGAGCTTGTAGAACTGCCGCAGCTGCTCACCGGCGGCCAGCGCGGTGCCGGTCATCCCGCACACCGTCGGATACCGGTTGATCAGCGCCTGGACGGTGATGTTGTCGAGCACCTCACCGGTCTCGGTGGTCTCGATGCCCTCCTTGGCCTCCACCGCGGCTTGCAGACCGTCGGGCCAGCGCTGCAGCTGCGCGATGCGGCCGCGGGAGGCGTTGATCAGGTGCACGGCTCCGTCGCGGACGATGTAGTGCACGTCGCGCTGCAGCAGCACGTGGGCGTGCAGGGCCACGTTCACCTCGGTCAAGGTGGTCGCGACGTGCTCCTCGGAGTACAGGTCGATGCCGCCGAGCGCCTTCTCCACCTTCTGCGCGCCCGCCTCGGTGAGGTGGATGTTGCGCCGGTCGGCGTCGGCGGAGTAGTCGATGTTCGGGTTCAGGCTGCCGACCAGCTCGATGATCTCCAGCTTCGGCTTCTCGCGGTGGGTGGTGCCGGCCAGCACCAGCGGCACCAGCGCCTCGTCGACCAGCACCGAGTCGGCCTCGTCGATGACGGCGACGTCGGGGTTGGGTGACACCAGGTCGGCGACGTCGGTGACCAGCTGATCGCGCAGCACGTCGAAGCCGATCTCGTTGACCGAGGCGTAGGTGATGTCGCACTGGTAGGCCGCGCGGCGCTCCTGCGCGGTGGACTCACCGGTGATCCAACCGACCGTGAGGCCCAGGGCCTCCAGCAAGGGGCCCATCCACTCGGCGTCGCGGCGGGCCAGGTAGTCGTTGACGGAGATGACGTGCACCCGGCGCCCGGCCAGCGCGTACCCGGCGGCGGCGATGGCGCCGGTCAGCGTCTTGCCCTCACCGGTGGCCATCTCGACGACGTCCCCGGCGAGCATGCGCAGGGCACCTTGCAGCTGCACGTCGAACGGGCGCAGGCCGGTGGCGCGCTCGGCGGCCTCCCGGGCGATCGCCAGGAACTGCAGGATGTCCTTGGACTCGGCCAGCGCGTCGAGGTCCAGCAGTCCGGCGGCCTTGCGCAGCTGCTCGTCGTCCAGGCCGGCCGCCTTCTCGTCGAAGGCCGCCGAATCGCGCACCTCGGCCAGCGACTTCTCCTGGTTCTTGTCGGCGCTGGCACCCAGCAGCTTCCAGAACCGGCCGCTCAGCTTGCCGGGCTTGGGGTCTTTGGTTTTGGAGGAGGTCCGTGCCACAGGACAACGGTACTTGGCTTTACGGTGCACCCGACACGCTGGAGCGTCGCCGTGCAGGGGACCCGCCGCTCTGCATAATTGCGCGGTGAACGCCGCTTTCGACACCGACGTCCTGATCGCGGGCGCAGGCCCGGTCGGATTGACGGCCGCCCTCGAACTGAGCCGCCACGGGGTGGCCTGCCGCGTGGTGGACCCCCTGACCGATCCTCCGCAGTACGCGAAGGCAGTGGGTGTGCAGCCGCGGACCCTGGAGGTGTTCGAGGGCATGGGCATCCTCGCGGACATCCTGGACCAGTCGATCCCGATGCGCGGTCAGGTGGTCTACCTCAACGGCGCCCGCGTGAACGAGCTGGAGTTGCGGCTGCCGCCGGATGTGCCGTTCGGCTACATCTGCATCCCGCAGTACGCCACCGAGACGGTGCTGCGCGAGCACCTGACCCGACGCGGGGTGCGCATCTCCCGTGGCTTGGCGGTCACCGGTTTCGACCAGGACGGCGACGGCGTGACGGCCGCGGTGGGGTCCGAGCGGGTACGGGCGCGGTATCTCATCGGTGCCGATGGCGCGCACAGCGCGGTGCGCAAGGCTCTGGGGTGCGCCTTCGAGGGTGGGTCGTTCGAGGAGCATTACATGCTCGGCGATGTCGAGGTGGACTGGTCGCTGCCTCGCGGTTACGCGCTGCGCGCCGCCCACCAGGTCGACGGCACGACCGACGACCTGCTGGTGAGCATTCCGCTGCCGGGGCGCGGCCGCTACCGAATGACGATGCTGGTTCCGCCGCAGCTGACCGCCGGCGACACCCCGGCGCTGTCGGACATCCAGACGGTGCTCGACAGGTTGTCCCCGGAACCGGTGACGGCCCGCAACCTGAGGTGGGCGTCGGTGTTCCGGATCAGCCACCGCATCGTGGACAGCTACGGCACCGCCCGGGTGTTCCTGGCCGGCGATGCCGCCCACATCCACCCGCCGACGGGCGCCCAGGGCATGAACACCGGTATCCAGGATGCCCACAACCTGGCCTGGAAGCTGGCGCTGGCCGTCCGCGGCCACGCCGCCGATGGGCTGTTGGGCACCTATGACGCCGAACGCAGGCCGGTCGGTGAGGAGGTGGTGGGCCGCACGGTCCGCAGCGCCCGCGCCGGCATCGGTGCCGACTCGGCCGATCCCGACTACGTGATGCGCCGGGAGGCACAGCTGTTGATCTCGTACGCCGGCAGCCCGGTGGTGGCCGAGGGCGCCGGGGAGCGCGCCCCCGATGCGACGGGGCTGCACCGGGATTCGGTGACCGGTCCACTGCGGTTGTTCACCCTGCTGAACCGGCGTGCCCACGCGGTGGTGCTGTACGCGGGCGCCGGGGTCGCCGATGTTGCCGCGCTGGAATCAGCGGCCGATGCCGCGCGGAACGGCACGTACGGCACCGCGCAGGTGTTCGTGATCGCGGCCCCGGACGCCGACGTCGCCGACACCGTGCTGCCGGTGATCCGGGACACCGCCGGGGACTTCGCCCGCGCCTACGGCGCCGGTGGTGTCTCGGTGTTCGTCATCCGGCCCGACGGCTACCTGGGTCTGGCGGCCCGTGACATCGCCCCCACAGCCGGCGCGGGTACCGTCGCCGCGCATCTGCGCACCACCTTTGCCTGACGAGGAGCCCCATGTTCCAGCAGTCCATCGACTGGAGTGACCAGATCAGCGCGTCGCTGTGGTGGATCACGTGGGTCTTCGGCGCCACCGCTGCAGTATCGCTGGCCCTGGTGGCCGCGCTGCTGCGGTTCACCACCTGGGGCCGGCAGTTCTGGCGGGTCAGCGGTGCTTACTTCACCGGTAGGGCCAGCCTGCCGGTCTGGGGGCTGCTGGCTTTGCTGCTGGTGTCGGTGGTGGCCTCGGTGCGCCTCGATGTGCTGCTGAGCTACTTCTACAACGACCAGAGCACGGCGCTGCAGGTGGCGTTCGGCGGCGTGGCCTCAGGAGATGAGGCGGTCAAACAGTCCGGCGTGGACGGCTTCTGGACGGCGATGCGGCTGTTCGCCCTGCTGGCCACCGTGCACGTGGCCCGCACGATGCTCGACATCTACCTGATGCAGCGGTTCATCATCGGCTGGCGGGTGTGGCTGACCCACCGCCTCACCAGGGACTGGCTGAACCACCGTTCGTACTACCGCGGCCGGTTCATCGACGACACGATCGACAACCCGGATCAGCGCATCCAGCAGGACATCGACATCTTCACCACCGGCGTGGGCCCCACCCCGAACATCCCGCAGTACGGCACCGGATCGGTGCTGCTGTTCGGGGCCATCAGCTCGGTCCTCTCGGTGGCCTCCTTCGGGCCGATCCTCTGGACCCTGGCGGGGCCACTGACCCTGCTGGGGGTGACGATCCCGAAGGCGCTGTTCTGGATTGCGATCGCCTACGTGCTGCTGGCCACCGTGGTGGCGTTCTGGATCGGCCGTCCGCTGATCCGGCTGAGCTTCATCAACGAGGCCCGCAACGCCGCCTTCCGCTACTCACTGGTGCGGCTGCGCGACATGGCCGAGGCCGTGGGTTTCTACCGCGGTGAGCGCGCCGAGCGGGTGCAGCTGGAGGGCCGGTTTGCGCCGCTGATCGACAACTACCGCCACTACGTGCGCCGCACCATCGGGTTCACCGGCTGGAACCTGTCCGCCAGCCAGGCCGCGGTACCACTGGCCGACATCATCCAGGCACCGCGAATGTTCAACGGCGAGATCACGTTCGGCGAGATGACCCAGTCCGGCAACGCCACCAGCCAGGTGCTGGCCGGGTTGTCGTTCTTCCGCAACGCCTACGACTCGTTCGCCAGCTTCCAGGCCGCCATCATCCGTCTCGACGGGTTGGTGCAGGCCAACGAGAAGGCCCGTGAACTCCCCGAACTCGACACCGCCGACAGCACCGACGGCTCTGTCTCCCTGGAACGCGTCGAGGTGCGCACCCCGGCCGGCGATGTCCTGATCCGTCCGGTGGACCTGCGCCTCGAGCAGGGGCAGGGCCTGGTGATCACCGGGGTCTCCGGCTCGGGCAAGACCACCCTGCTGCGCAGCCTGGGCCAGCTGTGGCCGTTCACGTCGGGCACCCTGCGCCGCCCCGGCGGACCCAACGAGACGATGTTCCTGTCGCAGGTGCCCTACGTCCCGCTCGGGGATCTGCGGGCCGTGGTCTCCTACCCTGCCTCCCCCGGTGACATCCCCGACGCCGACCTGCAGCGTGCATTGACCCAGGTCCAGCTCTCGCACCTGGCGCACCGGTTGAACGAGGAGCGCGACTGGGTGAAGGTGCTCTCGCCGGGCGAGCAGCAGCGCGTCGCGTTCGCCCGGGTGTTGCTCACCAAACCGAAAGCGGTGTTCGTCGACGAGGCGACCGCCGCGCTGGACGAAGGCTTGGAATTCGCCATGTATTCCACGGTCCGCCGGGAGCTGCCGAACCTCATCCTGGTGAGCGTGAGCCATCGGCCCAGCGTCGAACAGCATCACGAGCAGGAGTTGCACCTGCTCGGCGACGGGCAGTGGCGCCTGGACCCGCTCGCTGCGTCCACGTAGCGGCTCCCGACGCACCTCGGGCCGACGCGGTACCTTGCCCGGGTGGAAATGGATACGTTCACACCGACGCTGGACTGGAGCAACGAGCTCTGGACCTCACTGTGGTGGATCGCCCAGGCCTGGGCTATCAGCGCGGTGGCGACGATGCTGGCCCTGGTCGGCATCGTCCGGTTCACGGTCTGGGGCCGGCAGTTCTGGCGGGTCACCCGCGGATACTTCGTCGGCCGCGACAGCGTCATCGTCTGGGTGTGGCTGGCCGGCCTGCTGCTCTCGGTGATCACCGGCGTCCGCCTCGCGGTGCTGTTCAGCTACCAGGGCAACGACATGTCCACCAGCTTCCAGGTGATCGCGTCGGGCCTGGGCAGCGGCGACGAGGCGGTGCGCCAGTCCGGCGGCAGCGGTTTCTGGCTGTCGATGATCGTCTTCACGGTGCTGGCGGTGGTGAACATCGCGCTGATGATGCTCGATCTCTGGTTCGCGCAGCGGTTCATGCTGCGCTGGCGGGCCTGGCTGACCGAGCAGCTGACCACCAACTGGCTGGACGGAAAGGCCTATTACCGGGCCCGTTTCATCGACGACACCATCGACAACCCCGACCAGCGCATCCAGACCGACATCGACATCTTCACCGCGGGGGTGAACTCGCAACCGAACCGACCGGCATACGGTTCGGAGAACACGCTGCTGTTCGGGGCGGTGTCGTCCATCGCGTCGATGATCTCGTTCACCGCCATCCTGTGGAACCTCTCCGGCCCGGTGACGCTGCCGCTGATCGGCGTCGAACTGCCGAAAGCGATGTTCGTGATCGGCGTCGTCTACATCATCTTCGCGACCGTCGTCGCGTTCCGGATCGGCCGGCCGATCATCGGGCTGTCGTTCAACAACGAGAGGTACAACGCGGCGTTCCGGTATGCGCTGGTGCGGCTGCGTGACGCGTCGGAGGCGGTCGCTTTCTACCGCGGCGAGCTCGCCGAACGCTCGGGCCTGCGGCGCCGCTTCGCCCCGGTGGTGGGCAACTACAAGAAGTATGTGAACCGGATGACGGGGTTCTTCGGCTGGAACACCTCCATCTCTCAGGCCCAGGAACTCATCCCCTATGTCGTACAGTTCCAGCGGTTCTACAACGGCGAGATCACCCTGGGCGCCCTGAGCCAGACTGCGGGCGCGTTCCGGTCGATCCTGGGCGGGTTGTCGTTCTTCCGGAACGCCTACGACGATTTCGCCGGCTACCGCGCCGCCATCATCCGTCTGCACGGCCTGGTGGTGGCCAACGACGAAGGCCGGGCACTGCCCACCCTCGATGTCGCCGCCAGCACCGGCGGGGCCGTCGCGTTGAGCAATGTCGAGGTCCGCAAACCGGACGGCACGCAGCTAATCCACCCGATCGACCTGGAGTTGAGCCCAGGTGACACGCTGGCCATCACCGGGGTGTCGGGCACCGGCAAGACCACCCTGCTGCGCAGCCTCGCGCAGCTGTGGCCGTTCACCAGCGGCACCCTGCGCTGCCCGGACGGTCCCAACGAGACGATGTTTCTCTCGCAGATGCCCTACGTCCCGCTGGGTGATCTGCGCGAGGTGCTGTCTTATCCGCGACACGAAGGTGAGATCCCCGACTCCGAGGTGATCTCGGTGCTCAACCGGGTGGCGCTGCCACACCTGGTCGAGCGGCTCGATGAGGAGGCGGACTGGGCCAAGGTGCTCTCCCCCGGTGAGCAGCAGCGTGTCGCGTTCGCCCGGATCCTGCTGACCAAGCCGAAGGCCGCGTTCCTCGACGAGGCCACCTCGGCGCTGGACGTCGGCCTGGAGACCATGCTCTATCAGCTGGTGCGCGAGGAGCTGCCCGAGACCATCCTGATCAGCGTGGCCCACCGCGGCACGGTGATCCGCCAGTGCGAGCAGGAGTTGGTGTTGTTGGGCGGCGGCGAATGGCGGCTGGGTCAGCGGGGCCCGGACCAGGACTGAGCAGTGGCGGCGTGCGCCCCCGCCCGCCGGGCTGCGTGATCACCGGCGCGCCTGCCGAAGAACGAACCCTCGCCCAGCTGGGTCCCGCTGGCGTAGCCCAGGCCGTCCTGGGCGATGTTGGAGGCGCAGGCCCCGGCGGCATACAGCCCGGGCACCACGCTGCCGTCCTCCCGCAGCACTTCCCCGTCCACCGACACTTTCAGCCCGCCCATGGTGAATCCCGAGTACATCGCGACGCCCAGGGACAGGTCAAAGGCGGCCCACGGTCCGGTGTCCTGGGCGGCGAGATAGGCGGGGTGCTTGTGGAAGTCGGGGTCCTGTCCCCGCTCGGCGTTTGTGTTGTACCGGTCCAGGGTGGCCGCCAGGTTGCCCGCCGGAATACCCAGCGCCGCTTCCATGTCCCCGACCGTCTCCCAGCCGTCCATGAACTTGATCAGCGGCATCTCGGGCATCTGCATGTGCGCCTCGTCGACGATCAGGTAGGCACGCTGGTCGCGCTGTTGCAGCACGAACGCCGAGGTGCGGGAGTGGTAGGAGTCCTCGGCCACGAACCGCTGTCCATCGGCGTTGACGATCACGCCAGTCAGCAGGATTTCCGGCGGGTAAGCCGCCGCGGTGATGAACAGCTGGTCCAGGTTCAGGGCCACGCCGCCCGCTGAGAGGCCCAGCGCGATGCCCAGGCCGTCGTCGTGGGGATTGCCCAGGATGTAGGGCGCCACCAGGCCGTGGTGTTTGGTCTTGCGCGGCTGGCCCAGGGCCGGGGTGTACTCGGCCACCATCTCCGCATTCATGGCAAAGCCGCCGGCGGCGATCACCACCGAGGTGGCCGTGATCTCCCCGGTGTCGCCGAAGTGCTTCCACCGCACGCCGGTGACCGCGCCGTCGCTGTCGGTGACCAAGGCGGTGGCCCCGGTTTCGTAGCGGATCTGCACACCCAGCTCGGCGGCCCGCTTCAGCAGGAGTTCGATCACCATGGCCGCGCCGCCCAGTTCGCCGGGCACCGGGACGGAGTGTCCGCGCGGCGCGGGGACGGCCTGCTCGCAGAACGGCCACACCTTTTCGTTGCCCGTGTAGGACAGGCCTTCGGTGCCCGGCGGGACCACCACCTTGCCTGGGTAGTAGCTGCGCTCGAACTGGAAGCCCAGCGCCTCGAGCCAGTCGAAGTGTTCGACGCTGCCCTCGCAGTAGGCCCGGATCTTGTCCGGTTCCGGGTCGCGGGACTGCGAGACCAGGTACTTGTACATCTCCTCGGCGGAATCCTCGTGCCCGGTGGCCTGTTGTACCGCGGTGCCGCCACCCAGATAGAAGTGCCCGCCCGCCATCGACGTGGTTCCGCCTGCGGCCGCGGCCTTTTCGAGCACCAGCACACGGGCCCCCCGGGCGGCGGCGCTGACCGCCGCGCAGCCGCCGGCGATCCCGAAGCCGATCACCAGCACGTCGACGTCCTCGGTGGAGGTGACGTCGGCGGCGTCGACGGTGGCGGGGATCTGGATGCTCATCGCTGCTCCTGCTTGATGTGGTCGAAGAAGGCCTTGATCTCGCCGGGGATCTGCGCGATCTCCAGGTAGGGCACCCCGGCTGCCGGGTCGGAGACATAGGCGAACCGCATTCCGCCCGGCATGGCACCCTGGGCCACCACCTCGGCCCCCTGGGCGTCGGCGTCGGCCAGGGCGGCCGCGAACGCGTCGGCATCAGCAGCCTCCACGCAGATGTGGTGCAGGCCAGGGCCGTGCTCACGCAGGAAGTCGCTGTAGATGTTGGCGCCGCCGCGGATCGGCTCGATCAGTTCGAGCTGCATGTCGTGGACGTAGCTCAGTGAGATCGCGGCGAAGAAGTCGGCCGGCTTGCCCCGGTAGGTGTTGCTCTCGGGTCCGAAATGCACCTGCGCCAGCCGGACCCATTTGCGTACCCCGAGCATTGCGCTCAGGGCGGCTTCGGTGGCGTCGAGGTCCGACGTCACCCAGGCGATCTGGACGGGAGTCCGGACAGGTGCGCTCATCGCTGGCAGAATAGCCCAGCACGCCGCGAAATTGAAACACGTTCTAGTTACGTCGGCGGCGGGTCCCCGCGGTAGAAGGCGATGGTGAGGTCCGCAGCGCGACGGGCCGAGGTCGCGCCCCCGCCGGCCGCCACCTGGGCGGCGTACCAGCCCTCCCCCGCATCCCGGATGTAGTCGCGCCCGGCGCCGGTGGTGGCCCACTGGTCCTCCCGGAACGACGGCGGCACGGCCGCGCCCGTCTCGAGGTGGATGGCCAACCCGAGCAACGCCAAATCCCAGCCCAGACCCACCGCGCCAGGCCCGTACTGCGGCCACATGGCGTCGTCGACCACCAGTGCGATGTGGTCCAACTGTAGACGGGTACCGTCACCGTCCTCAGCGAGTGACAGTTCGATCCAGCTGACCGCGCCGCCGAATTCCCAGGTGGCAGTGAAGGATCGGGGCGGATCACACGTCAGTACCGTGCCCGAGGCGTTGCCCTCCACCTGGTACGTGCCGCCGAGCGCCAGGTCGCCGGACACCGGAGCGAACCAGCGGGGCAGCCGCTGCGGATCGGTGCACGCCTCCCACAGATCCTCGACATCGGTGCCGTAGCGGCGCGACAGCGTCACCACCCGGGCCTCACCGGCCTCCAGGGTTCGGGTGCCGACCGCGCGGCGCACCGCGTTGACGTGGTGGTGGACCTCCATCACTGCTCCTTTCTCCGGCGGCGTCTGCCGCGGGCGATCTCGGTGTCCAGCGCGTCCAGCCGCGGCGCCCAGAATTGCCGGAACGCGTCCAGCCAGTCATCGACGTCACGCAACGCCTCCGGTTCCACCGCGTAGAGCCGCCGCTGCCCGTCCGGGCGCATGGTGGCAAAACCGTTGTCCCGCAGCACCTTCAGGTGTTGGGACACTGCCGGTTGACTGATCGGGAACTCTCGCTGGACCTGCGCGGCGATCACGCCGGCAGCCTGCTCACCCTCGGCCAGGATCTCGAGGATCCGGCGTCGCACCGGATCGCCCAGGACGTCGAAGGCGTGCACCCTATGAAGCTAAAGCTACTGCTTATATAAGTCAAGGTTTAATCAGCAGCCACCAGGTCGGTGAGCAGGCGTACCTGCTGATCGAACAACGCCTCGGCATCGGTCAGGGTGTCCGCCCCGTACTGCCCGAAGACCTCCAGGCTGATCGCGCCGATCACGCCGGCCCACAGCGTCACGCACCGCGCCACCACCGCGTCATCGCCGGTGAAGCCGAACTCTTCCCGGATACCGTCGAAGTCACGCGAAAGGGGTTGCGGCAGGCTCGCGTGACCGTTGGCCACGGCACCGGCGGCGATTCCGTCGGACACCGCCGCGAACAGCGCCGCCACCACCCGGGTGCCGGGGCCGACGGTCCGCTCGGCCGGGGCGCGATAGCCCGGTACCGGGCTGCCGTAGAGCAGCGCCCACCCCGCGGGCGCGGCCACCGCCCAGGCGCGGGCGGCGTGGGCCATCGCGCGCACCTGCTCGCGCCAATCGCTGCAGCCCCGCCGGGCCGCGTCCACCGCGTCGGCCAGCTCGGTGTAGGCATCGATCAGCAGCAGGGTCAGTAGGTCGTCACGGCTGGCGACGTAGCGGTAGACGGCCGAGGAGACCATGCCGAGTTCGCGGGCGATGGCCCGCAGCGACAGCCCGGCCGCACCCTCGGTCACCAGATGCCTGCGCCCCAGTTCGACGATCTGGGCCTCGATGCGTTCCCGGGATTCCTGCCGTTTACCCACGTCCACCAGTGTCACACAGAACGAGAGCATTGCTCTTGAAATTCGATTCCGGGCGTGCCATCCTCGATGGAGAGCACCGCTCTCATATCAAGGAGGCAAACGCCATGACCACCCGCTACGACCGACCCAATGCCACCGCCCGTGCCACCAACGCCGTGATCCGGTGGTTGGCAGAAGCCGGGATCAGCCTGGCCGGCAGCCAGGTACTGCGGGTGCGCGGCCGCACCACCGGCATCACCCGGGCGGTGGTGATCAATCTGATGACGGTCGACGGGGTCGACTACGTGGTGTCACCGCGCGGCAACACCCAGTGGGCGCGCAACGCGCGCGCCGCCGGCCAGGTCAGCCTGGGACCGCGCTGGCGACCCCGCACGGTGTCGGTGCGCGAAGTCCCCGACGATGCCAAACCGCCTCTGCTGCAGCACTATCTGCATCGCTGGTTCTGGGAGGTCAAGGGTCACGTCGGCGGACTCACACCGGACTCCGGGCCGGAGCAGGTGCGCCGGGTGGCACCGTCCATCCCGGTGTTCGAGATCCTGGGCTAGGGAGCGGGAACGGTCTCTGCCGACGCCGCGGTCACCACGCCGCCGAGACCCGCACGGATCAAGTCTCCGGTGGCCTGCCAGGACACTGCCGCGGGCAGCGCCCCCCAGGTGCTGTTGAACAGCCCGACGATGACGGCGCGATCACCGTCGTAGACATACACCGGGCCGCCCGAGTCGCCCTTCTGGCTCACCACACCGTTGGTCATGGTGAACCAGCCGTTGTTGACGCGTTCGACGGTGCCGCAGCTCTCCCCGGTGACGATGCCGAAGTGGCAGATCGGCTCACCGAGGGCGGCGACGCGGCCGGGAACCGACGCCAGCGGCTTACCGCTGGGCAGGACATTGTTCACCACCACGTTGTCGGTCAGGACGATCACCTGATAGTCGGTGATCACCTGGTCGGTGGTGACCACGGCGCCATTGGGCGTGTTGTCCTCCCACCGGGCGACGTTGCCGATCACCTGCCCGCTGCGGTCGGTCACGGCAGCGTTGGCGTAGCAGTGCCCCGCCGAGAACGCGATGCGCACCGCCGGATCGATGTAGCCCAAGGTGCAGCGGTTGACCCCCTGCAGGATTTCCATTCCCGGGAACACGGTGGGTCCGGGCTGCGCGGTGGCGGTGGGCGCCACCGAGGCGGACACGACCACCGCGGCCATGAGCATCAACAGCCAGCTGGCGAGATTCGCGGGGAAGCTGCGACGCATCGAGGGCTCCGATCGGTCCGGGGTCGACTTTCACTCGGGTATCGGCAGCACCACCACAAACCGTTACCGAATCTCTACAAAGTCAAGTACCCGATCGGCGTGTCGCATATTCCGGATTGATATCGACGCACTTCAGGCCGCACGGGGCCCGGAACCGGGGTCACGGCGCGTCGGTCACGCCAGAGTCACGAGTCGAAGCCCAGTCCCACCGCGTCCAACGTCTTCAGCAGGACGTTGCGCCGCCCGGCGTTGTGATCCGCGCGGTCCAGTGACCACCGGGTGGCCTGGATACCGACGCTGGCCAGCGGCTCAGGCGGGAACGGCAACGGCTTCTTGCGCACCATTTCCAGTTGGGTCCGGCGGGTGCGGGCACCGTCGAGCAGATCCAGGCAGACGTCGGCGGCGAACCTGGTGGCCCCCACACCCAGGCCGGTGAAGCCGTTGACGTAGGCCACCCGGCCACCGTGCGCTGTCCCCCAGTGCGCGCAGAACCGGGTATTGGTGTCGATGGCGCCGGCCCAGCGGTGGCTGAAGCGCACGTCTTCCAGGGCCGGGAAGGTCAGGAAGAAGTGCGACGCCAACCGGCGGTAGGACGCGGTGCGGTCCTCGTAGGCCGGGTCGACCCGGCGGCCGAAGTGGTAGATCGCGTCGTACCCGCCGAACACGATCCGGTTGTCCGCGGAAAGGCGGTAGTAGTGGAACTGGTTGGCCGAGTCGCCGATGCCCTGTCGGTTGCGCCACCCGATGCGGTCCAGCTGCTCACCGGACAGCGGTTCGGTGGAGAGCACATAGTCGTACACGGGCACGGTGTACAGCCGGTTGCGCTTGACCAGGCTCGGGAAAACGTTGGTGGCCAACATCACTCGCGCTGCGCTGATCACGCCGCCGGGGGTGGTGACCGAACAGCCGCCCGCATCCGACGACAGCGCGCGCGCCGGAGTGTGCTCGAAGATCGACACACCGGCCTCGGTGCACGCGCGGGCCAGTTCCAGCGCCAGCTTGGCCGGGTGCACGATGGCGCAGGTGTGTTCTTCGAACAACCCGGCCAGATAGGTCGGCGAGTTCACCTGCGCACGGATGGCGTCGCGATCGAGGAAGGTGCCGTGCGACTCGGCGGCGTCGCGCAGCCAATCCACCTGATGCGCCTCGGTGGCCACCGCCAGCATGCCGGTGCGTTCCCAGTCGACGTCGAGCCCCAGCTCGGAGATGTCGGCCTGCATGCCGTCGAGGTTGGCCAGGCCCAGCTCGTCCAGCTCGGCCAACTCGTCAGGCCAGCGGTTGCGTCCGTTCTCGGCGCCGTGGGTCAGGCTGGCCTCGACGAATCCGCCGTTGCGTCCGGATGCGGCCCAGCCCACCCGCTGCGCGTCGATCAGCGCGATCCGGGCCCCCGGGTTGCGCTGCGCGGCGTGCAGGGCCGTCCACAGCCCCGTGTAGCCGGCGCCCACCACCAGCAGATCGCAGCGCAACGGCGCATCCAGGCGCGGGTAGTGCTGCCGCGGCAGGTCCAGCCACATCGACCCCAACTCGCTGTTCGCCAGCGAGCGATCGATCAGCGCGGGGTCGACGTGACGGTCGAAGACGGTTTCCACAAGCGCAGGTTACGCGGGGGGCACAGGTGCAGCAGCCTGCCGGGGCGCCCAGCCGGGCGGACCGAACACGAACCCCAGCCGGTCCCGCCATCGACGCGCCCGGGCCACGTCGCGACCGATGGCCACGTACTCGCGGGTCTGCAGCGTCCAGATGTTGAAGGTGTTCACCGGTGTGGTCAGCCCGTAGTGCGGCCGGAACAGTTCGTCCTGATAGCTGCCGAAGAGTCGGTCCCAGATGATCAGGATGCCGCCGTAGTTCTTGTCCAGGTACTCCGGGTCCATCCCGTGGTGTACGCGGTGGTGCGACGGGGTGTTGAACACGAATTCGACCGGCGCCCAGAGCTTGTCGATACGTTCGGTGTGCACCCAGAACTGGTAGACCAGGTTCACCGAGAAACTGGCGAACACCATCCACGGCGGTACGCCCAGCAGCGGCAGCGGGACCCACATGAGGATCTCGCCGCTGTTGTTCCACTTCTGCCGCAGTGCGGTCGCGAAGTTGAAGTACTCACTCGAGTGGTGGGCCTGGTGGGTGGCCCAGATGATGCGCACCCGGTGGGCGATCCGGTGGTAGGCGTAGAACAGCAGGTCCACCCCCACCAGCGCGATCACCCAGGTGTACCAGGCTGTCGCGGGCAGCTGCCACGGCGCCACGTAGGCGTACAGCGCGGCATACCCCAGCAGCGCGACGAACTTCCAGCCTGCGGTGGTGGCCACCGACACCAGTCCCATGGAGATGCTGGCCCAGGCGTCGCGGCGGGCGTAGGAGCCCGCGGCGGGCCGGTCCTGTTCCAGGTGCTCGAGTTTGCGCGCCGCGGTCCACTCCAGGATCAGCAGCAGCAGGAAGAACGGCACCGCGAACAGCACCGGATCCCGCATCGGCGGTGGGAGCACCGCCAGCGCCTCGCCAACACCGGCGACGATGCCGTTCATGGCGCGAGCTTAGAGCACCTGTCACCGGAAGCTGAGGATCTCATCACCCCAGGCCGCCCGGATCCCGGCGTCCAGGTCGTCGACCACCGTGTCCTCGCGGTCGATCACCAGCGTGCGGCGCGCCTCGGCGTCGTAACCGGCCCAGTCCTCGCCCGGCGGTCGGCCGTGCGCGAACTCGGTCCAGCGCGTCCGCATCCGCTCCGACACCGCGGTTCCGGCCTTCAGACCGCCCAGCTTGAAGGTGATGTCCCGCGGTCCCATCACCAGATTGCCCCACACGTAGGGCAATTCGGTGGCGTGCGCCGCGCCCAGGCGCAGCACCCGCAGCATCGGGGTGGTCCAGTCGAAGCGGTACAGATACACCGGGGCCACCGTGGCGTGCCCTTCGGCGAACCACACTGTCGGCATCCGGAAGCCGACATCGCGGGCCACGTGCAGACCCAGGGTCCGGGTGCGGATACCGGAGTAGGCGGAGCCGATCTCGGCTTCGGAGGGCAGTTGCAGGCCGGGCTGCTCGGCGGCGATCTCGTCGAACATCGCCCTGATGGTGGCCGGCGCGATGGGCATCAGCGGCGACCGCATCCAGCGGAACAGTGCGGCCTCGTCGCGATTGGTGCCGATCAGCAACGGGACCGCCGAGGTGCGGCCTTCCCGGCCCAGCTTCACCGGGTAATCCGGGACCAAGTCGCCGTCCATGGTCGGGGCGAAGGCCAGGGTGCCGGGCGTGGTGCTGGGAACGTGGTCGAAGACGTACATCGAGGCGTCGACGAGTGCTTCGAAAGGCACCGTCCTGGCCTCGTCGGCCGTGACGCCGGCGTGGTCCAGCACCAGCTGGGCCACCGTGTGCGCCCGGCTGCTGCTGTAGATCGAGGTGGCCGGCGAGCTCTGGGCGATGGCGCGGTGGAACAGTCCCGCGGCGGCCGGCGCGGCCAGCAGCGTGGTGATGATGCCGGCCCCGGCCGACTCCCCGAACAGGGTCACGTTGCTCGGGTCGCCGCCGAATGCGGCGATGTTGTCGCGCACCCATTCCAAGGCGCGCAGCACATCCCGCAGCCCGAGGTTGGTGTCGAACTCCGGCCCGAATCCGGACAGGTCCAGGAACCCGAACGCCCCCATCCGGTAGTTCAGCGTCACCACCACCACGTCACCGCCGGAGGCCAGCACGCGGCCGTCATACAGCGGCTGGCTCGCCGCGCCGAAGATGTAGGCGCCGCCGTGCACCCAGACCATCACCGGAGTGCTGCCCGGCTCAGCGCCCGAGGGGGCCCAGACGTTGAGGAAGAGGCAGTCCTCGGCGGCCCGCGTTCCGGTGCCCAGGGGGATCGGACTCTTGGGCTGCGGGCTGATGGCGCCGAATTCGACCGCATCGACCACCTCGGTCCACCGCTCGGGAGGTTGCGGGGCGCGCCAGCGCAGATCACCTTCGGGAGCGGCCGCGTAGCGCAGGCCTTTCCATGTCTTGACCTGGCCGTCGTCCATCCCGCGGACCGGCCCGTACACCGTCTCGACCGTCGGTCTGGTGACGGTGGAGTTCACAACTGTCACAGCTACCTCCTTGTAAGCCTCGACATATCCAACGTACTGGTCGGTAACATAGATCCCGCTCCGTAACAGATCACAGTCGCGGATACCCTTGGCGCCCGTGCGGAAATGGGCCCTGCTCGGCGGGGCGATCTCGACCGAGGTGGTGGCCACCCTGTCGTTACGGGCCTTTCAGGACCACTCGGCCTGGCTGGCCGTCGTCATTCCCGGCTACGCCCTGTCCTTCGTGTTCCTCACGTTCGTGTTGCGGGCCGGGATGCCGATCGGCGTGGCCTACGGCATCTGGGCTGCCGCCGGTACCGCGTTGACCGCGGGACTGGCCGCGGTGATCTTCGCCGATCCGTTCACCTGGCCGGTGATCGCCGGCATCGGCCTCATCATCGTCGGTGTGCTGCTGGTCGAATTCGGCTCCCACGCCGGGGTGCGGCCGTGATGTGGCTGGCGCTGGCCGGCGCCATCGTGATCGAGGTCGCGGCCACGCTGGGGTTGCGGGCGTCCAATGGGTTCCGGAACAGGGCCTGGCTGATCCCGGTGGTGACCGGCTACGTCGTGTCGTTCAGCATGCTGTCGTGGTCGCTGTCACTGGGCATGCCGGTAGGCATCGCCTACGGGGTGTGGTCGGCGTGCGGCGTGGCGTTGGTGGCGATCATCGCCCGCTACCTGTTCGCCGAACCGCTCACCCGGATGATGGCTCTGGGCATCGTGTTCATCGTGGCCGGAGTCCTCACCATCGAGATCATCGGCGGAACCCACTAGCCTTCGGCCTCAACACCCCGGCCGCCAGCAGGATCAGCACACCGGCCACCGGCACGATCAACAGACCGATCCGCAAGCTGGTGGCGTCGGCGACCGCGCCGACCAGTGGCGGCGCCCCCAGGAATCCCACCCTCATCAACCACGTGACCACGGTCAGGCCGGTGTTGGGCGGCACGCCGCGCACGTTGTCGGCCGCATGGAAGGCGGCGGGCACCACCGTCGCCACCCCCAGACCTGCGGCGGCGAACCCGGCGATGGTGCCCGGCACGGTGGGCCAGGCCAGCGCCAACCCCATGCCGGCACCCGCGAGCACGGCACCGCTTCGGGCCACCGTCCGTTCCCCGAAGCGGTCCACCACCCGGTCGCCGAGCAGTCGGCCGACGAACTGTGCGCCCATCAGGGCGATGAAGCCGAAGCCGGCGATGGCCGCGGGCGCGCCCAGATCCTCCCGCAGGTACAGCGTGGCCCAGGACTGGCCTGCGTCCTCGACAGCCGCACCGGCGATGGCCAGCACCGCCAGCACCACCAGCACCAGATACGCCATCGTGCGCCGCTGCTCACCGGGGTCGGCCGAGGCGACCGGGCCGGCTGCGGGCACGTCGTGGTCCGGGCCGTGCAGCAGGAAGCGGTAGCTGGCCAGGCTCATCAACCCGAAGACGCCACCCGAGATCGCCAGCTGGACGGCGATGTCGAGCCCCAGCGCGATCGCCGCTGATCCCATGGCGCCGCCGAGCACGGCCCCCACCGACCAGACGGCGTGCATCGAATTGATGATCGAGCGGCCGTAGCCGCGCTGCACCCGCAGCGCGTGGGCGTTCTGCGCCACGTCGGTCACCGCGTCGGCGGTCCCGGCCATGAACATCGCCAGTGCGAACGCCCATGCCGCGGGCGCCAACCCGGCCACGAAGGTGAAGGTCGCGATCATCACGCTGCTGCACACCGCCACCCGTGACGAGGTGAACCGTCGGATCAACGCGCCGGCTGCCAACCCCGAGAGCATGGCGCCCGCCGGGAACGCCGCCACCGCCAGTCCGAAGACGGTGTTCGACATCTCCAGGGACGCTTTGATCTCCGGATAGCGCGGCACCAGGTTGGTGAACATCGCACCGTTGGTGAGGAACAGCACGCCCACGGCGATGCGGGCATGCCGGTCGGCGGGTGCAGGAGACACGTGGAACCATTGTGCTGCACCGGTGCGCGGGCGATCACGGTGAGTCCCGCGCTGCGGTCGTGGCCGAGTTCACCGACCAGGATGGGGAATGTGACCGCTGTGGATGCCGGACTCGTCGACCTCGCGAACCGTTTCGGGGTCGCCACTGCCTACACCGACTGGACCGGCCGCACGGTCGACGTCCCCGAGTCCACGCTGGTGTCGGTACTTGCCGCCCTGGGCGTCGACGTCGGCTCGCCCGAATTGCGGGCGGCGGCGGTCACCGACCAGGAACGCGCGTACTGGGCCAGGCCACTGCCGCCCGCCGTCGTCGGGCGGGCCGGGACCGACACCACCTTCTGGGTGCACGTCACCCACGGCGCCGACGCCCACGTGTGGGTGCGGCTCGAAGACGGCACCGTGCGCACCGGCACGCGGCAGCTGGACAACTTCACCCCGCCCTTCGACCTCGACGGCCGCCTGGTCGGGGAAGCCACGTTCGCGCTCCCCGGCGATCTGCCGCTGGGCTATCACCGGCTGCATCTGCGCTCCGGCGACACCGAGACCAGCACTGCCCTGATCGTGACGCCGCGCTGGCTCGGGGTGCCCGCCCGGCTGGGCAACCGCCGCACCTGGGGTTTGGCCACCCAGCTCTACAGCGTGCGGTCTGCCCGGTCGTGGGGGGTCGGTGATCTGACCGACCTCACCGATCTGGCAGTGTGGTCGGGCGCGCGGCACGGCGCCGGCTACGTCCTGGTCAATCCCCTGCACGCCGCCGAGCCCACCACGCCGATGGAACCCTCGCCGTATCTGCCCACATCCCGGCGGTTCGTGAACCCGATCTACCTGCGGGTGGAGGCCATCCCGGAGTACGCGGACCTGACCAAGCGCAGCAAGGTGCGGGAACTGCGTGACGAGGTGCGCAAGCGCGCCCGCAAGCACGACAGTATCGACCGGGACGCCTCGTGGTCGGCGAAGCGCAAGGCGCTCAAGCTCATTCACCGCGTCGAGCGCACCGCCGGGCGCGAGCTGGCCTATCAGGCGTTCCGCACCCGGGAGGGCAAGGCCCTCGACGATTTCGCGGCGTGGTGTGCTCTCGCCGACAGGCACGGCGCGGACTGGCACCAGTGGCCGGAGGCGCTGCGGCACCCCGACTCCCCCGCGGTCGCCCGGTTCGCCGACAAGTACGCCGAAGCGGTGGATTTCCACCGCTGGTTGCAGTGGCAGCTCGACGACCAGCTGGCCGGCGCGCAGTCCGCCGCCGTGCGTGCAGGGATGGCGCTGGGCATCATGGCCGACCTCGCCGTGGGGGTGCATCCCAACGGCGCCGACGCCTGGGCGCTGCAGGACATCCTGGCCCTCGGTGTCACCGCGGGCGCACCGCCGGACGAGTACAACCAGCTGGGCCAGGACTGGTCCCAGCCGCCCTGGCGACCCGACCAGCTGGCCGAGGCGGAGTACCAACCGTTCCGCGCGCTCATCCAGGCGGTGCTGCGCCATGCCGGCGGGGTGCGCATCGACCACATCATCGGCCTGTTCCGGTTGTGGTGGATTCCCCAGGGCGCGTTGCCCACCGAGGGCACCTACGTTCGCTACGACCACGAGGCGATGATCGGGATCGTCGCACTGGAGGCGCACCGGGCCGGTGCGGTGGTGGTGGGTGAGGACCTGGGCACCGTCGAACCCTGGGTGCGGGACTACCTCGCCGAGCGCGGACTGCTCGGCACCTCGATCCTCTGGTTCGAGACCGATCACCAGGGCGCCGGCGGTCCGCTGCCCGCCGAGCGGTGGCGCGAGTACTGCCTGTCCTCGGTCACCACGCACGACCTGCCGCCCACCGCGGGCTATCTGGCCGGCGACCATGTGCAGCTGCGGGAGTCGCTGGGGTTGTTGACCCGCCCGGTCGAGGAGGAACTGGCATCCGACAACGCCGCCAAGGCGGCGTGGATCGCCGAGCTGCAGCGGGTCGGCCTGCTGCCGGGTGGGCCCGGCATCGAGGAGCCGACGCCGGAGCAGACCATCCTGGCGCTGTACCGCTACCTGGGCCGGACGCCGTCGCGGCTGCTGTCGGTGGCCCTGACCGATGCGGTGGGCGATCGCCGGGCGCAGAATCAGCCCGGCACGATCGACGAGTATCCCAATTGGCGTGTGCCCCTGACCGATTCCCGTGGCAAGCCGGTGCTCTTGGAGAAGATCTTCGACGACCCGAACGCCGCGGTGCTGTGCGAGGCCATGCACTCCATCGTCACGCCCCGCACCACCTAGACGTCCACACTGCATTCAGCGCGAAGAAGTGCGAGTGACGGGCGCGCTGAGTGCAGTGTGAACGGGATCGACGACGCGCTACGCCTGCAACGCCTGTTGCCCGAAGGAGTTCACCGCCAATGACCCCTCGGGCAGCACGACCTCGCCGGCCTCGACGCGTGCCCGCAGATAGGCGAAGGTCTGCGCCGTCTGCGCGAACAGGTGCTCGCCTGCGCGCAGCGGTGTGCGCACCGGAGCTCCTGCGGTGACGAACTGCGGCAACGGTTTGACCTCGGTGTCGTAGTCGACGTTGAAGAACAGCGGGAACGAGTACCGTTCCTCGCGCACCTTGCGCACCCGGTGGCTGGTGGCGACGAACGCTCCGTTGGTCCACAGCTCGAGCATGTCGCCGATGTTGACGACGTAGGTGCCCTCGATGGGTGGGACGTCGATCCACTCGCCGTTGCCGTTGAGCACCTCCAGCCCGGGGGCGGTGGGCTTGAGCAGCGTGAAGCACTCGTAGTCACTGTGTGCACCGATGCCCAGGGCGTCTTCGGCGTCGGGGTTGAACGGATAGTGCACCAACCGCAGCTGACTCGGGGTCTTGGTGGCGTGGCGGGTGAAGGTGTCGGGGTCCTCCCCCAACGCGACGGCGAACGCCCACAGCAGCTTGTGCCCCACCTCGAGTACAGAGGTGTAGTAGGCGGTCACCGCCTCGGCGAAGCCGGGCAGCTCCGGCCACGTGTTCGGCCCCAGCATGGGATTGCCGGCCAGGTAGTCGGGGTCATCGGCGGGAAGGTCCAGCGCGGTGTCGAAAGCCTCTTTGAGATCGGGCTTCTCGCCGTTGAGTCCCTCTTCGCCGACGGGAACGTAACCGCGATGACACTGCGACAACCCGATGTAGGAGCGCATCTTCTCATCGAGCGGCAGCGCGAAGAACTCCTTGGTGGCGGCCAACAGGGCGTCGAAGCACGCCGGCTCGATGTCCGCACCGCTGATGTAGAAGAACCCGACATCGCGTGCAGCGCGGCCCAATTCGGCTGCCACCGCTTCCCGGTCGCTGAGCTGCTCTGAATACAGTCCACTGATGTCGATGACGGGCACCGAGGTGAATGCTGCAGTCATGGTGTCACTTCTCCTTCGCTGTCGAGCACAGTCCATGTCTGGGAGGCGCGCACCGTGAGCGTGCGGTCGTGCACCCGCGGCGCCAGATCGGTGCCGCAGTGGCCGGAACCCGAGGAGTCGGTGATCTCCCACCGCTGTCCGGTCACCGCCCCCAGGGAGATCTCGGTCCCGGCGCCGGTGTGTGCGGCCCATCCGAACAGGTCGCCGACCCGCAGCAGCAACGCACGGGCACCGCCGGGACCTGCCAGCGTCAACGCCCAGCGGGGCCCGGCGACGGGATGCAGCACCCAGTGCTCGACGTAGTCGGCGTGCACCCCGGTCTCCACCAGAACCCCGTCGTCCCAGTGCATCCGGCCCTCGTCCGGGAATTCACCGACAGGCTGCAGGCCGGTGAAGCGGTCCCAGGTGAACACCTCCCCGCTCTGACGTAGCCACCCGGCGAAGCCGTCCTGCGCCGCCGGGTTCGCGGGCACCGGTGTGCGCAGGTCGACGAACGCGGTGAGGCCCTGTAACCAGCGCACATCGCTACTGGTGTCCCGGGATCCGTCGGCGTCGATGAGCAGCGTGCGCCGCCACAGCCCGGTGCACTCCGACATCCGCACCCCGGTCACAGCCCCAGCCCCAGCGCCGTCGACAGCGGCCACTGGCTGCGCGGGTTCGGCGGTGTTCCGCCGCCCACCTTCCTGGCCTGCAATCCCAGTCCCACCAGCGACTGCGCCAGCACCACTGCGGCAGCCACCCCGTCGATCGCGGGGACACCCAGTCGCGCCGTGATCGCTTCGGTCACCCCGGCCATGCCCGCGCACCCCAGGCAGATGACGTCGGCGCCGTCCTCGTCCATCGCCCGTTGCGCCTCGGCCACGATGGCGTCCACCGCGCCGGACGGATCGGCGTCCACCGCGGCGGTGCCGAGGCCGCACGCGCGCACCGAGGCGCAGTGGGCGGACAGGCCCGCCAGCAGCAGACGGTCCTCGATGGCCGGGATGGACGCGGCCAGGGTGGTGATCACCGAGAACCTGCGGCCCACCAGATGCGCCAGATGCACGGCAGCTTCGGCGATGTCGAGCACCGGCACGGTCAGCAGTTCCTGCAGGGCGTCTTTGCCGTGTTCACCGAACCCGGCCAGGATCACCGCATCGAAGTCGAAGCTGCCGGCGTCCAGCAGCCGCGCGGTCAGATCCAGGACCCCGACCGCGCAGAGGTAGCTCTCGGCGGCCGAGTCCACCGCCTCGGCACCGAACAGCGGTGACCTCGTGACGATCTGAGTGCCGGGGGCCGCCGCCGCACGGGCCGCCCCATCGATCTCGGCCGTCATGCTGGCCGAGGTGTTGACATTGCACACCAAGATCCTCATGCCGCGACCACCGCATCCACTTGCCGTCCGGCCACCCACGTCTGCAGCACGGCGCCGTCGAGATGCCTGCCGTGATAGGGCGTCACCGGATGCCGGTGGTGCAGGCGGGTCGCGTCCACCGGCTCCGATGCCGCGGGGTCGAAGACGGTCAGGTCGGCGCGGGTGCCCACCGCGATGCGGCCGCGGTCGGTCAGTCCGGCCAGCGCCGCGGGTTGTGCGGCCATCCACCGGCACACCTGCGGCAGTGTCACCCCGCGCCGGCGCGCCTGGGTCCACACCGCCCGCAACCCCAGCTGCAGGGAGCTGATGCCGCCGAAGGCAGCTCTGAAATCACCGGCCGGCTTGAGGTGCGGGGCGCACGGCGAATGATCCGACACCACCATGTCCAGCACCCCGCCACCCAGCGCGGCCCAGAGTCGTTCGCGGTTGTCGGCCTGGCGGATGGGCGGACAGACCGCGTATTCAGTTGCTTCGCAAGGGATCTGCGCGGCGTCGAAGCTGAGGTAGTGCGGGCAGGTTTCCGCGGTGACCGGCAGTCCGTCGGCCTTGGCCGCAGCCAGCAGCGGCAGCACCTCGGCGCTCGAGACATGCACGATGTGGGTACGCGCACCGGTGCGGCGGACCTGCTCGAGCACCAGTGACACCGCACCCACCTCCGCGGCATCCGGGCGGCTGTGCAGGAAGTCGACATAGGCAGGGCCGCCGATCACCGCTCCGGCGGGCAGCAGCTCGGCGTGCACCAGCAGGACCGAGTCCAGCGTCGCCACCGCCTCCATGGCGCGGCCCAGCTGATCGGCGTCCAGCGGCGGGAAAGCCGCGTTGCCGGAGTCGGCCAGGAAGCACTTGAAGCCCAAGCAGCCCGCTGCACGCAGCTCGGCCAACACCTGCGGGGTGTCCACGTTCTCCGGTACCACCCCGCCCCAGAAACCCACGCTCACCCGGCAATGGCCCTCTGCGGCAGCCCTCTTGGCAGCCAGAGCGGCCGTCGAGGTGGTCACCGGATCGCAGTCCAGCGGCATGTCCACGATGGTGGTCACCCCGCCGGCGGCGGCTGCCGCCGTGGCGGTGGCGAAACCCTCCCAGTCGGTGCCGGGATCGTTGACGTGCACATGGGTGTCCACCAGACCCGGCATCAGGACGGTGCCCGGCGGCGTCGTCGCCTGCCGGCTGATGCTGTGGGTGCCAGGCTCCGGATCGAGGACGGCGATCACACCGTCGCGAATCCCCACCGACACCGCCCGCACCGCACCGTCGACGACGGCGTTGTCGGCGTGCAGTACCAGGTCGAGGTGGCTCACCCGAACCTCTCGTGGAAATGCTGCGTCATCTCCGGCCACGCGTGCGGATCGTGGCCGGGGATCAGCGGGTAACCCTTGGCCGCCGCAATGCTCTTGAGCCGGCGGATGGGTTCCACGGTCTCGTCCGGTTCGACGCCCACAAACCCGCCGATGGCCAGCTCGTGGTCGATGTTCTCGGTGAGATCCGCGGCGTCGAAGGCGAATACGTATCCCGGCGGTCCGCCGTCGGCGACAGACTCGTCGAGTTCCACCACAAAGCTCTGGTGCCCCGGGGTGTGGCCGTAGGTGGGCGCCGCGGTGATGCCCGGGGCCACCTCGGCCTCACCGTCGGCCAGTCGCCAGTCGATACGCGGGTCGTCGAAGTCGATCCGGAAGATGGCGTGCTTTTCCACCTCCGGGTCGCCTGACAATCCGAACTCCAGTTCGCGGCGTTGCAGGTGCACCGGGATCCGGCCGGAGAACAGCTTGAGGCCCCCGGCGTGGTCGACGTGCAGATGCGACAGCCCCACCAGGTGGATGTCGTCGATGTCCACGCCGATGCCGGCCAGGCTCTCCTCTATCGGCTCCCCTGGCCCCGGCAGCAGCGGCTGGTACTCGACGGACGGGAAGAATCGCCGGCGCAGGTAGGGGTCTCGGATCAGGGCTGTGTTGAACCCGGTGTCCAGCAGCACCCAGCCGCCGTCGGTCTGCAGCAGCACACCCGGCACCGGCTCGCGCATCCGGATGTCCTCCGGCGCACCGTGTACCGACACCGACTTGGGCAGATCCTCCCAGCCCAGCGTCAGCAGCACGATGCGCCGCACCTTGGCCTTGTGGACGAGCGTCATTGCGCCGTCAACGTCGCGATGCGCAGGGTGTTGGGGTTGGTCACGACGTGTGAGTCCTCGATCCCCTTCAACCAGGGCTGGGCCACCATGAAGTCATCGACGTCGGCGACGTTCATCCAGCACCCGGTCTTGACGGCTTCCAGTCCGGCGGTCGAGAACGGTTCCGGCGCACCGGTGACCAGGCCCTCGGCCAGCGCGTCGGTGACCGGGGGCGCCGAGCAGCCCAGGTAGTTCAATCCGCCGTCGGGGTCCCAGGAGATGTGCCCCCAGGTGTACGGCGACGGGGCATCCGGCCATGCCAGGGCGGTGAAGACGTCCGGCGCAGACATGCCGTCACTGCCGATCCAGCCGTAGATCTCCGAGGTCGGATAGCTCTGCACGGTGGCGGTGAGGCCGGCGGCGGCCAGCTGCGTCTGGATCAGGTTGCTGATCAACTGGTTGTCCGGATTGGAGGAGTCGTAGCCGATCACGACGGTCTTCTGGTCGGCGGGCAGGCCGGCGGCGATCTCGGTCAGCTTCGACGGGTCGTGGGTGATCTCCTGCTTGGCGAACTGCGCGTCAAGCATGTTCGGCGGGTAGATCTGCTCGGCCACCTTGCCGCGACCGAAGTAGGTCTGCTGCACCAGCGCCTCGGCGTCGATGGCCTGCAGCAGCGCCGTGCGGTTGGCCTGGTCGGTCAGCATGCCCTTCTTCGGGTTGAGGTAGAGGTAGTTCGACATCATGGTCGGCAGCGAGTAGTTGGCGAACTTGTCGTCATTGATGTACTCCTGTACCGCCGATGACGGCAGATCGTGCAGGATCGCCGCGAGCTGTCCGTTGTTGAACTGCAGCTGCTGGGCCGAGACGTCGGTGATCACCGGGATCTCGACGGACTCGAAATAGGGCGCCTCGCCCCAGTATTCGGGGTAGGCGGCCATGGCGTAGCGGGACCCGACTTCCGCAGCGGTCAGGGTGTACGGCCCGGTGCCGAGGTCGTTGGTGGTCAGATAGCTCTGCGCGAAGTCGTCGCCGCCGTGCTCGGCCAGCCCGGTGGGGCTCAGCATCCGCGGTCCGTACGGGCAGGCGATGTAGTCGAGGAACGCGGCGTTGGGCGCCTTGAGCGTCACCGTGACGTCGTAATCACCCTGCGTCGTGACCGATTCGATGTCGGCGACCATGTACGACGGGCCCTGGGCGACGGCCAACCGGCGATCGAAGGACGCCTTGACCGCGGCCGAGGTGAACGGGGTGCCGTCGTGGAACGTCACCCCCTCGCGCAACTTGAAGGTGAACACGCGGTGGTCCGGGGACTCCGTCCACTCCGTGGCCAGCAGCGGTTCGATCTCCGGGGTTTCGGTGCCCGCCTTGTACTGCAACAGCCCCTCGTAGATGTTGGTGGTGAGCAGCAGACCCTGGCCTGCGTAGAAGATGTCCGGGTCCGGCGGTTGCCCCGGGTCCTGCAGGAACGACAGGTGCAGCACCTTGTCGGTGGGGGCCGCGGCCGGCTCGCCACCGCCGGAGTCGGATCCGCCGCAACCGGCGAGGGTGAGCATGACGGTGGCAGCAGCTGCCAGCATCACCCGGACACGAGGGGGTGTGATCATCGAGCGGCTCCTTCGAGGACGGCAGGACTCAGGGCGGCGAATGCGTCGAGGATGTCGGTGGAGGTGCGCACAGCCCCGGTCTGCAGGTACTCCATGGCGTCCAGTGCGGCGTCGTGGCGCTTCTGGGACGAGCCACCCACACAGTCGGACACCACCCGTACGTAATAGTCGCGCTGGTGGGCGTCGGCGAAGGTGTAATGCACGCACACGTCGGTCAGGCCGCCGATCAGGATCAGCGTGTCCGCCTTCAGGCCGCGCAGCACGATGTCGAATTCGGTTCCGATGAAACCGGAATAGCGGCGTTTGACGATGTGGAACTCGGGGCGGCTGCCGTCGAGAATCGGCCGCAGGCTGGGTTCCAGATCGGTGCCGGGTTGCCCCTCGACGCAGTGCACCCCTTCGGTGCCGTCGAGTTCACGCCCGAAGTCCACCCCGCTGGGCCGGTGCACCTCCTGGAAGAACACCACCGGCAGGTCCGCGGCGCGGGCGGCGGCCAGCAGACGCTGCGCCACCTCGACCCGATCGGCGTGACCGGGCATCACCGGGATGCCCGCCTCGTCGGAGGTCATCGCCCCGCCTTCCTGGATGTCGACGACCACCAGGACCGGGTTTCCGACGATCAATGGTTGTGTGGGCACTTACCCTCCTGTGACTGCGATACGTGGATCCGCGGCGGCCTGCAGCAGGTCGACGGCGGTGTTGATGAACACATAGAGCGCGCCGAGCATCAGCGTCACCCCGGCGATGGCCGGGAAGTCGGCCACCGGGATGCTCTGCGCGATGTACTGCCCGATGCCGGGCCAGCCGAAGACCTGCTCCACCACCAGGACACCGGCGAACATCAGCCCGACCTGCAGACCGGTCATCGACAGCGCCGCGCCCACCGAGTTGCGCAGCACATGCCGGGCCAGGATGCGGGTCTCCGAAAGCCCTTTGGCGCGTGCGGTTCTGGCGTAGTCACTGTCGATGTCCGACAACAGGCTCGAGCGCAGCACCCGCCCGATGGCCACCGCCGGGCCGATAGCGATCACCAGCGCCGGCAACAGCAGGTGGTGCAGAGCGTCGAGCACCACGTCGATCCTGCCGTGCAGCAGTCCGTCGACGGTCAACAGCCCGGTCGGCCCGTCGGGCGCACTCGCGACACCACTGCGGCCGTTGGCCGGGACCCACCCCAACTGCTGGTAGAACACGATCAGTCCGAGGATGCCCAGCAGGAACATCGGCGCCGACGCCCCGGTGAACAGCACGGCGCGCAGCACGCCCGACCCTCGCCATTTCAGCGTGGTGGAGAAGGCCAGCAGCGCCGCCAGCACCAGGGCCGCGGCCATTCCGAACAGTGCCAGTTCCAGTGTGGCAGGCAGGAAGTCACCCAGATCGGAGGCCACCGGATGCCGGGTGCGGTAGGACGTGCCGAGGTCGCCCTGTACCGCGGAGGTCAGATAGTTCCAGAACTGGCTCAGCAGTGGGTCGTTGAGCCCGAGTGCGTCGCGGCGGGCGGCCACGGCGTCGGCGGAGGCCTGGGCACCCAGCTGGGCTTTCACCGGATCCAGCGGCGAGATGTGCTGCAGGATGAACATCACGCCGGTCAGCGCGATCAGGATGGCGATCATGGCCGCCACCCGGGTCACCACGAAAGTTCGCACCGTCACACCGTCTTCATCAGGTTGCGCAGGCTGTCGCCGGCGATGTTGCCGATCAGGGCCAGCACCAGCACGCCGAGGCCCGGCATCACCGGGATCCACCACTGTTGCAGGAAGTAGCTCAGATTCCGGGCGGCGTCGGCGCCGAGTTCCGGTGCCGGAGCGGACTGCCCGAGGCCCAGGAAGGACAGTGCGGCCAGGGTGAGGATGAGGGTGCCGATGTCGAGGCTGGCCGCCACCAGCGCGTTGGGTACCGCACCCGGCATGAGGTGACGGAACAGAAGCCGCAATCGGCCCACCCCGGCCAGCCGCGCCGCCTCCACGTGCGGGCGGGCCGCCAGGCGGGCCACCTCGCCGCGCACCAGCCGTGCATAAAACGGCCACCACACGATCGACACGGCGATCAAGGTGTGCACGAATCCGGGCCCCAGCGCGGCCACCACGGCAATGGCCAGCACCGGTGCGGGCAACGACAGGAAGGCGTCGGTGATCCGCATCAGGGCGGTGTCGACCCAGCCGCCGGCGGCCCCGGCGACCAACCCGACCAGCCCGCCGATGGCCAAGCCGATGGCGACCACCACCAAGGCGGCGAACCAGCTCGAGCGCACGCCGTAGAGCACCCGGGACAGCAGGTCACGGCCGATGTTGTCGGTGCCGAGCAGAAAACCCTGAGAGCCGGGCGGCTGCAGGGGCATGCCTGCGGGCACCAGCGGGTCGTGCGGCGCGAGCACGGGTACCGCCACGGCCACCAGCGTGACCACGAACAGCAGCGAGAACCCGGCCCAGTTGGCCAGCATGGCGCGGGAAGTCGGCATCGCCAGCGCGCGCCGGGGTCTGCCGGTGGCGGCCGCGGGTGCCGGCAGGGTGGCGTCGGTGATCACGGCCATTCAGCCGGCCCTCCTCTCGATGCACGCCACCTGGTGGGGTGAACCCGGGCGGCCTTCCAGGCGGACGTCCAGCGCGGTGTCGCTGCAGGCGTCGATGGCGACGGGACAGCGGGGATGGAAGGCGCAGCCGCTGGGCGGTGCCAGCGCGCTGGCCGGTTCGCCGGCGAGCAGCGGGGTCACCCGTCCCAGGTCGGGAATCGAGTTCACCAGGGCCTGGGTGTAAGGGTGGGTGGGCTCGGCGATCACCTGGTCGACGGGGCCGATCTCGACGATGCGCCCCAGGTACATGACGGCAACCCGGTCGGCGACCACCCGGGCCACCGACAGGTCGTGGGTGACGAACACCACCGACATGTCGAGTTCCCGACGCAGGTCGCCGATCAGGTTCAGCACCGAGGCCGCCAGCGAGACGTCCAGGGCACTGGTCGGCTCGTCGCACAACAGCACCGACGGCGGTACCACGGTGGCCCGGGCCAGCGAAACCCGTTGCCGCTGACCGCCAGAGAGCTGCGCCGAGCGAGACTTCATCACGTCCTGCGGCAGGCCCACCCGGTCGAGCACCCGGGCGACCGCCTCGGCGCGCTCGCGCCGGGACATCCCGGTGCGCCGCAGCCGTTCGGTGATCAGTTCGCCGACCGTCAGCCACGGCGTCAGCGAGGCCCCGGCGTCCTGGAACACCATCTGGGGACCGGTCTCCCCGCCCAGGGTGACGCTCCCCGAGGTCGGGGTGTCCAGACCGGCGATCAACCGCAGCAGCGTCGACTTTCCGGAACCACTCTCCCCCACCAGCGCCAGCGACTCACCTTGGGCCACCTGCAGCGAGATACCGCGCAACGCTTGCAGTCTGGTGTGCCGCGCGAGGGAGAACACCTTGGTAGCATCACGCACGGACACGGCGGCGGGGCCGTCGGAACGGACAACGAGAGCGGGGTGGCTCTCGGCGGTGGCGGTGGCCGCGCCATCCAAGCCGGTGTGCACCTGCTCGGCCGACAGGATGCAGGCGCTCACCCGATCCGGGGCCACGGCGACGGGATCCGGTGGCCTGCTTCCGCATTCCGGTTTCGACAGCACACAGCGAGGTTCGAAGGCGCACCCGGGCAGCGGGGTCACCGCGCTGGGGACGGCCCCGGCCAACGCAGCCAGGCGGTGATCGCGGGAGGTGTCCAGGGTCAGCCGCGAACGCAGCAGGCCGTGGGTGTAGGGATGTGCGGGCCGGGCCAGGACGTCGGCGGTGGGGCCTATCTCGGCGATCCGGCCGGCGTAGAGCACCGCGATGCGGTCGGCGATCTGGGCCGCCACCCCGAGGTCGTGGGTGATCAGCACGATGCTGCACCCGATCTCGTCACGCAGCCGACGCAGCAGCCGCAGCACCTGCGCCTGCACGGTGACATCGAGTGCGGTGGTGGGTTCGTCGGCGATGATCAGGTCGGGATCCCCGGCGATGGCGATGGCGATCATCACCCGCTGGCGCAGACCACCGGAGAGCTCGTGCGGGTAGGCACGCATCCGGCGGGCCGGGTCCGGGATGCCAACCGCGGTCAGCAGTCGTAGCGCCTCCTCGTCGGAGCCCGCCGCCTCAGCGACCTGCCTGCCGATCCGCATCGTCGGGTTGAGCGAGGTCATCGGATCCTGGAACACCGCGCCGAGGTCGAGGCGCCGCACGCGACGCAGATCCTTGGCCTGGCCCGCCACCATGTCGGATCCGGCCACCTCGACGCTGCCGTCGACGCGCGCGGTCGCAGGCAGCAGCCCCAGCATGCTGAATCCCAGAACGCTCTTACCCGAGCCGGATTCGCCGACCAGGCCGATGATCTCGCCCCTGGTGATCTGCAGGGACACCCCTCGCAGGGCGTGCACGTCCTTGCCTGCGCGGCGGAATGTCACCCGCAGGGCGCTGACGTCGGCCACCAGGTCCGCGGAGGTCCCGGGAGCCGTTGCGTCGGCCTCGATCTCGGAGGTGGCACTGGCCATCCATCACTCCCGCTGGTCGCTGTTCCAGGCGCGGGTGGCACGACGTCGAGCCGGTGAGCCTGTCGGTTGACAGTTTTCCGAGTGCGATGACGCCGTTGGTGTCGCCGGCGTAACCGATTGATGAGCGCGCGTAACCGCTTGCGACTCGGATGTTTCTGTCGTGTGACAGATAACCCACGCACTCCACTTCCCGCTGTTGCTGCGACACGATGGGCCCGTGACCACCACGCGCGGCAGACCGAGGCTCCGCTCGCAGCGCCGCCCGGGTGTCAGCGCCCGCGACGAGATCCTCGATGCCGCCGGTGAGCTGTTCACCACCCGCGGCTACGCCAGTACCTCCACCCGCACCATCGCCGAGGCGGTGGGTGTCCGGCAGGCCTCGCTCTACCACTACTTCAGGACCAAGGACGACATCCTCTCGGCTCTGCTGCACCAGACGGTCACTCCCTCGCTGCGGTTCGCCGAGCAACTCACGGAGGCTCACCAGGGCCTGCCAGCGGGCGGGCGACTGCACGCGCTCGCGGTCTTCGACGGCACGCAGCTGCTCACCGGCCCCTGGAACCTGGGCGCGCTCTATCTGCTTCCCGAGCTCCGGGAGGCCCGGCTGGCTTCGTTCTGGCTGGATCGGGAGCGGTTGCGCCTGCACTACCTCCAGTTCAGCCGGGCTACCCGGCCCGTCGACGACGACACCGCCGACCTGCCCTTCCGGCTGGTGGAAGCACTGGTCAACATGAGGGCCGCGGGTGATCACAGCAGTCCCGAACCGCTGCTGGCCACCCGCGTCGCGGACGCCTGCCTACGGGTGCTCGGTGTGCCCCCGGAGGCCATCGACACCGCGCGGGCTCATACGGCGCGCCTGCTGCCCGCCACCTGACCGGCATCCCCGACGTCGCGGGCACCCACCTGTAGCATGCGCGACATGCCGTTGGCCGACGGTGCCACCTTTGCTGGCTACACGATCATCCGCCTGCTCGGTGCAGGCGGCATGGGCGAGGTCTACCTCGCCCGGCATCCGCGTCTCCCCCGGGAGGACGCGCTCAAGGTGCTGCCGCCGTCGGTGAGCACGGACCGGGAATTCCGGGATCGTTTTGAACGCGAGGCGGACCTGGTCGCCGGCCTGTGGCACCCCCACATCGTCGGCGTTCACGACCGCGGCGAGTTCGATGGCCAGCTGTGGATCTCGATGGATTTCGTCGACGGCACCGACGCGGGCGTGCTGCTGCGTGAGCAGCCCGGCGGCCTGCCTCCCGAGCAGGTGGTGGCCATCGTCTCGGCGGTGGCCGACGCGCTGGACTACGCCCACGACCGCCGCCTGCTGCACCGCGACGTGAAACCGGCCAACATCCTCATCACCGCACCGGGAACCGGAAGCCGGCGAATCGTGTTGGCCGACTTCGGAATTGCCCGCCGCGCCGATGAGGCCAGCGGACTGACGGCCACCAACATGACCGTGGGCACGGTGTCCTACGCCGCACCGGAGCAACTGATGGGCAACCCACTGGACGGCCGGGCCGACCAGTACGCCCTGGCCGCCACCGCGTTCCACCTGCTCACCGGAGCGCCGCCGTTCCAGCACACCAACCCCGCAGTCGTCATCAGCCAGCATCTGACCGCCCGTCCCCCGAGCCTGTCGGACCGCAAGCCCGAGCTGGCCCACCTGGACTCCGCACTCGGCAAGGCACTGGCCAAAGACCCTGCCGATCGGTATGCGCGCTGCCTGGACTTCGCGCGCGCACTGGCCCACCAGATCGGCGTCTCGACCCCGATGCCCGCGGTCGACGCCGCACCGGAGGCGGGCGAGAAGACGCAGCTGGCCACCGCGGCTCGACCGCAACCGCCGGCGCGCGGCTGGGCGCGTCCGGCCGTGCTGGTACCGGTGGTCCTGGCGCTGCTCCTGGTGGTCGCGGTCGCTTTTGCCGTCGGCGAGTTCACCGCCGACCAGGAGACCGGCGTCGACGCACGCACCACCACCCGCACCACCGTGGCTGCGGCGCCGCCGCCGCCACCGGTGAGCACCGATGTGGTGACCGAGACCGAAACCGAGACCGCGGCGCCGGTCACCACCACCTCGACGGCCACCACGACGCCGCCGGCCGCAGCGGTCGGCGCAGACTGCACCGAGGCAGGTGCCACCGGCGTCACCGCGGACGGAGCCACCGTGTACTGCGCGAATCTGCAGTACACCGACCGCTACCTGTGGTCGACCAGCCCCGCCGAGATCGCCAACCCGGTGCTGACCACCTCACCGAGCACGCCGGTCCCAGACGAAACCGAATCACCGGTGCGGATCTGCATGGAACAGACCGGGCACACCAGGCTGCGCTGCGCTGCGGACATTCTGCGTGGAAACGGCGGCTGACCTGCAGCCGTGACGGTTGTGGAAACGTTTTGTGACCCGCGGGCGATAAGCCCGGCGTTGTGGTCGGAGTTTCTCGACCCCGGCGACTGCGATAGGTTCTCCCCGCAGCCACACCGAAGAAGAGGTCGTCTTGAAGAAGCCTGATGTGAAGAAGTTCGTTCTTTTCGTCGGCGGCGCCAGTGCCGCGTTCACGATGGTCGTGATGGGTACCGGCCAGGCGAACGCCGAGGTGCCCGATGTCACCGGTGAGCCCTACGGCCGCGCGGTCGCCATCTTGAAGAACCTCGGATACAAGGCCGTCTTCGGCGGCGCCATCGGCAACGACCTCCCCCAGTCGCAGTGCATGGTCCTCGAGCAGCAGCCGAACGGGCGTTCCGTCCGGCTCCGCCTGAACTGCGACCTGCAACCCGGCCAGGAGCAGCCGGTGGCCCCCAACACGCACTCTCTGGTTCCGCCCGGCGGCTCCATCCCCACCGGTACCAGCGGCGCGCCTGCACCCGCTGATCCGGGCCGTCCCACCCCGGGCGCCGGAACGGTCACCGTCACTCCCCGCCAGGTGGGCTGACCTCACCGGAGATCATCGCGTGGAGCTCGTCGAGGCTCCACGGCGGCGACGCACTGTGGTCGCGGTAGCCGAGGAGGTCCGGGCGCGGTCGGGCGAATCTGCCGACGAAGTTGCCTGCACCGATCAGGATCTGCCCCGTCACTCCGCGGGCCAGATCGCTGACCAGGTACGCGTACAGCGCGGCCACGTAGTCCGGTGGCGCCGGATCCAACGCTGCATGCATGGACACGTCGTCGAGCAGACCGCGCCGGTGCAGAGTACGGATCTGCTGTTCGTACTGCGCGCCGGTGGAGAGCCGCGTCCTGGCGCCCGGGCACACCACGTTGGCCCGCACGCCGTGCTCGCGCAGTTCGGCCGCGATCGCCATGGTGAAGCCGTTCACCGCGCCTTTTCCGGCCGGATATCCGGTACCGCCGTAATCGCCCAGGTAGGCGAAGGAACTGGTGTTGACGATCGCACCGCTGCGCTGGGCGACCATGTGCCCGGCCGCGGCCCGGCAGGTGTGAAACGCCGTACCGATGTGGCCGGCCATCAGGGTGTCGAACTGCGCGCCGGTCACGGTCAGGATCGACGAGCCGGCCGGTTCGGCGATGCCGGCACAGTTCACCAGGATGTCGATCCGGCCGAAGTGTTTGGTGCACGTCCCGATCAGTCCTTCGGCGGTGGGCTCATCGGTGGGCGAACCGGCAAAGCCCACGGCTCCGTCGATGGTGTCGACGGCTGCGGCCACCGCGTCGGGGTCTCGGCCGTTGACGACCACGCCGGCTCCCAGCCGGGCCAGCAGTTCGGCCACGGCCCGCCCCACCCCGCGGCTGCCTCCGACCACCACGGCGCCGCGGCCTTCCAGGACACGTTCCATGTCGATCAACATAGAGTGATGCGATGACGGAGCCCCCTCCGATCCGCCGGTGGGACCCGCTGCGCCCGCTGGACCTGATGAGCGCCGTGTGGTCGACAGCCGTCGCGGTGCCGCCGGTGTCGACGGGAGCGGCCGCGGCCCACCGCACCGTGTTCTTCACGCTGCGCCGCATGGTGGTGGGCCGTCGGATCACCGTGCGGGCCGCCGGCTCTCCGGTGACCATGACGGTCTCGGAGGTGGGATCCCGCCTCGATGTCCGCCGGCTCTCGGTCGGCCAACTGGACGACGTCCGGGTGGTGGCCCGCGACATCACCTGGCAGGCAAGCCGATTCGACCGTGCCTCGGCGGTGTTGCACAACGTGCACGTTCGGCCGGGAACGTCGCCGATGTTGGTGGCCGCACCGGTCGAGTTGACCCTGGACGTGCCCACCGAGGCACTCGACGACCTGGTCTCGACGATGGTGCCGCTGCTGGCGGGCACCGTGGGTGACGACGGGGTGGCTCGGCTCCGGTTCGCCCGGCGCCCCGGGCTGGGGCAGATGGAGATCGACGCCGAACTCGACGGATCGGCAGTGGCGTTGCGGGCACGGTCGGTCACCATCGGCCGACGCCGCTGGCCGCTGCCGGCGAGCACGCCCGCCTACCGGATGGCGCTGCCGGAGTTGCCGCACGGTGTACGGCTCACCGGCGTGCATTTCGAGCCCGGCCTGATGCGGCTGTCGGGGTTACTACAGCAGTGGCGGATGGGGTTCACCCCCCGCCATCTGGAATACCTGCTGGGGTTTTGACCCTCCCGACGGTCGCGGACGACCACCCCTGGCGATCGTCCGCGACCGACCCTGGTCAGGACGGGATGTAGTCGAAGGTGTCCGGGTTGGGTCCGGTGCGTCCGGCCTCACCCTTGTCCAGTGCCGAGATGGCTGCCATCTGGTCGCCGTCGAGTTCGAAGTCGAAGATGGCGAAGTTCTCCTGCATCCGCTTCGGCGTCACCGATTTGGGGAACACCACGTCGCCGCGCTGGACGTGCCAGCGCAGCACCACCTGCGCGGGGGTCTTGCCGGTGGCCTCAGCGATTCCGGTGATCGCGGAGTCGTCGAGGACCTTGCCCTGCGCAATCGGCGACCAGGCCTCGGTGACGATGTTGTGCTGTTGCCCGTAGGCCCGCACCTCGTCGTTGGTCAGGTACGGGTGCACCTCGATCTGGTTGACGGCGGGGACGGTCGACGACCCGGCCGCCAGCTTGTCCAGGTGCGCCGGCTGGAAGTTGGAGACGCCGATGCTCCGCGCCCGGCCGTCGCGGGCGAACTCCTCCAGGACGTTCCACGTCGAGACGAAATCCCCGTCGTACAGCGTGGGCAGCGGCCAGTGGATCAGGAACAGATCAACGTAGTCATAGCCCAGCGCGGCCAGGGTGTCATCGAACGCGCGACGCGCGTCATCGGGTTTGTGGAAGCCGTTGTTGAGCTTGCTGGTGATGAAGACATCGCCGCGGTCCAGTCCGGCCGCCCGGATGCCCTCTCCCACTCCCTTTTCATTGCCGTACATCTCGGCGGTGTCGATGTGGCGGTAACCGATCTCCAGGGCGGTCTTCACCGTTGATGCCGTGTCCTCCGGGGGAACCTGAAACACGCCGAAGCCCAGCTGCGGGATCGTGTTGCCGTTGTTCAGCGTGATCGCCGGGACAGTGCTCATACTCGTAACCTCTTCCTCTCCTGCGACTCTGTGCAGACCCCGGGAGCCATACCCCTTTTCCGGGCGGGTGCAACTCACGAACGAAGATGCTGATCGAAGAACCCCAGAATCCGGGTCCAGGCATCTTCGGCCTCGGGTTCTGAATAGGAGAACCCGGCCGCCCTGGTGACGAGCTGCAGTACCGCCGGGGCGCCCCAATCGTTCATGAAGGAATGCCCGACGTGGGGGTACTCCTTGACGTCGTGATCCACCCCCGCCTCGGTGAGGACCCGTTCCAACGTCGCGGCCACGTTCTTCATCGTCCAGTCACGGGCGCCATAACTCGCCACGATGGGGCAGGAATCCGCCAACACTGCAGTGTCTTTCGGCAGTGGGCCGTAGTTCGGTGCGGCCACGTCGAACACGCCCCGCGGAGCGAGTTGCAGACTGAAGCCACCTCCCATACAGAAGCCGATGACGCCGACCTTGCCGGAGCAGCGCGGGTCGGACGCGAGCGCCTCACGCGCGGCCACCAGGTCGTCGATCGCCGCGCCGGAACCACTGGCCAGTGCACGCAGGGTGCGAACCACACACCCCACCCGGTTGCCGCGCCGGTAGAGTGCGGGTGCCAACGTCAGATGGCCGGCGGCTGCCAGCCGGTCGCAGCTTCGCCTGATGTCATCGGTCACACCGAAGGCGTCCTGGATCACCACCACCCCGGGCCACGGCCCGGACCCAGCGGGCTGTGCCTCATAGGCCGGCAGCGGACCGCGGGGGGTGGGATACGTGATGTCCGCCATGGGGGAATTCTGCACCCCATCGGATGGTTGACAACATCGACGGTGCCGGGCATGCCCCGGGTACCACCCCTTCGTCGCCGCGAGCGACCGTTTGCCGAGAGGCGCACGCCGGCACCGTCCCCACTTTCAGGCGGTGGCCACCTCATCATCGTTGCGGGCCGCCAACGGGGCGATATTGCCGAAACGCATGCACACCGTGGTGCCCTGCGAACCGGCGTCGATGCCGACCTCGTCTGACAGCGCCTCCATCAGCGGAATGCCGCGGCCACGGGTGCGCCGCGGCTCTCGTTCGCTGTCGTCGCGCCAGCTGCCCCGGTCGGTGACCGTGATGGTCAGAATAGATGTCGAGCGGTCGTGCTCGGCACGGATGTCCACGGTGCCGGGCTGGCTGGCGTGCCGGTAGGCGAACTCGGCCACGTTGGCCAGCGCCTCGTTGACCGCCAACACCAGGTCGTTGAGCCGCAGCGCGTCGAGCTCGAAGCCGCGTTTGAGCCAACGCTCCAACTCTTCGCGAACCGTTACCACGCTGACCGCATCGGCCACCACATCAGAGCGGTCGAAAACGTCCGGTTCGGGCACAGCAGAGTCGTTGGTCTTCCTCATGGCAACGTTGGGGCTACCCAGTTCCTGCGCGCCTCACGCATCCAATTTTGCGAGCGCTTCGTCACGGGTCTGGAACAGGTCGACGATGTCGGCGATGCCGACGAGCTTCAGCGGCCTGCTGGTCACAGGGCCGTCGGCCACCACCCCGAATTTCACACCCTCGGGTAGCTGGTCGTGGGCTCCCACCAACACACCCATTCCGGCAGAGGCGAGGAACTCCACATCGGTGAGGTCGACGACCAGCGCAGCGGGTGTCTTGCCCAGCGAGGTCGTGATCGCTTCTTCGAGTTGAGGGGCTGTCAGCATGTCGACGACTCCGGAGACGGACAGCACCGCAACCCGGCCGACCCACTCCTCACCGATGACACACGTCACCGGGCTGGTGGATTCGCTGACGAGCTTTGGCTGTTCGGACAAGGGTTCACCTCACTGTTTGCACTGCACCGGCCTGCCGGAGCGCGTAGGGCTCGCAAGGCTACGTTCTGAACCCGGCAAGGACGTCTGTTGCACTGCAGCTAGGTTATCCCAGAAGATCCGGGCCGCGCCCCTCCCACCGGCGGTAGCCGCTTGTGTCGGTGACCCCAGCGAACCCCGCGCGGCGCGCACCTGGGAATTGTCCAGCCCTGGCATCACTGTTCCGTCACAGTCAGTAATGTCCGGCCCGGTTCCAATTCGATGGGCGCCGGTGAGCGCGCGACTACGATTTTGTCGTGGCACCACGACAGCAGGAGCTCGCGTCGCCGACCGCCGACGCAGACCCGACCACCAGCGACCGCATCCTGGCGGCCACCGCGGAGGTTCTGGCCCGCAACGGTATGACCAAGCTGAGCCTGTCCGAGGTGGCGTTGCAGGCCGGGGTGTCGCGACCCACGCTCTACCGGTGGTTCGCCTCCAAGGAGGCACTGCTGGACGCCTTCGGGCTGTGGGAGCGCCAATTGTTCGAACGCGGGATCGCCGCAGCCACCACCGGCTTGCGGGGCAGCGAGCGTCTGGACGCCGCGCTGCGGTTCATCGTCGAGTACCAGCAGTCCTACTCCGGGGTGCGGATGATCGACATCGAGCCCGGCCATGTCATCAAGCGCATGTCGCACGTCATCCCGATCATGCGGGAGCGCCTCGAGTTGCTGTTGCCCGCGTCGCGTGCTGCGGTGGCGGCGGCGACCGCCACCCGCGTGGCCATCTGCCACTACATGGTGCGCAGCGACGACGATGCCGAGTTCCTGGCCCAGCTGCGCCATGCCGTGGGACTCAAACCGTCCAACGAGGGCTGAGTCAGATCGCGATCTGCTGATCGCCGTCCTGCGGCGACTCGGTGCCCCGCCAGACTCGCACCGCGTGGTCCAGCGGAAGCCCCACCGCGTCACACAGACCGACCACGGTCCCGAAGCTCGGGCTGGGCAGACGGCCCACCTCGATCTTGCGCAGGGTCTCCGGCGAGATGCCCGCCGCGCGGGCAATGACCTCGGGGGCCCGGCCCGACCGTGCGGATCGGATCAGGGCACCGAGACGCTGCCCGGCGCTGATCTGCTCGGGACTCAAGGGCACGCGCACCATCCGGCCAGCATAGCGGTATTGAAATACCGGGGTCTGGTACCGTCGGCGCGGTATAAAAATACCAAGCTTGGAGTAGCGAACAATGATCGAACTCAAGACGGCCACCGAAATCGACAAAATGGCCGTCACCGGGGCCTTCGTGGCCCAGACCCTCGAAACCCTGGGGCAGCGCGCACAACCCGGTGTCAACCTGCTCGACCTGGAGCACCACGCCCGCACCCTGGTCGCCGACCGCGGCGCCGTCTCCTGCTACTGGGATTACGCACCGTCCTTCGGGAGCGGGCCGTTCCACAACGTCATCTGCCTCTCGGTGAACGACGCCGTGCTGCACGGCCTGCCCTGGGACTACACCCTGCGTGACGGCGACGTGCTGACGCTGGACTTCGCCGTCTCGATCGACGGCTGGGTGGCCGACGCTGCCATCACCGTGGCCGTGGGCAACGCTTCGCCCGTCGACATCGCACTCATCGAATCCACCCGCCGGGCCTTGGCGGCCGGCATCGCCGCAGCGGTGCCCGGCGGTCACCTGGGCGACATCTCCGCGGCCATCGGCGCGGTGGCCGCCGCTGAGGGGTACGCCGTCAACACCGATTTCGGGGGCCACGGCCTGGGCCGCACCATGCACGAAGATCCGCACATCCCCAACGTCGGCAAGCGCGGACGGGGGATGCGACTCAAACCCGGGATGACCCTGGCGCTGGAGCCGTGGTGGGCCCGCGGGTCGAACGAGTTGAGCGTCGACCCTGACGGCTGGACGCTGCGGTCGGCCGACGGGTCCATGACCGCCCACACCGAGCACACCATTGCGATCACCGAGGACGGACCCCGCATCCTCACTCTCGCGCCGTAGCGGGCGGCCGAGAAAGCGTATCGAGGCGCCGATCGGCGTCGGTAAACTCAGCGATGTTCGCCGATACCACCACGCTGACAGGGAGAATCACCGTCGATGACACACCCGCAGCCGCCGGGCCTGGCCGTGCACTGCGGTGAACAGACACGCATCATCTCCCCGAGCCAGGGGGAGGTCACCATCGGTCGCGGTCCCGCATCCGCCATCCGGCTGGACCATTCCTGGCTCTCGCGCAGCCACGTCCGGCTCCGCGCCGACGACGACCGCTGGATTGCCGCCGACTGCAGCAGCAACGGTATGTTCGTCGACGGCGAAAAACGCCAATCAGTGGTTGTGACAGCGGGTTTGACGATGCACCTGGGGCGGCCCGACGGACCGGCGGTGCGGTTCTCGTTCGTCGATATCGTCGCCGACGAATCCGAATCCGACGAGGATGCCGATCCGGACATCGCCAGAGCCGGCGCGGCGGTGGCCGCCCGGCGCCGCGAGCTGGACCTGACTCAACGTGGCCTGGCCCGGGACAGGATCATCAACGCCGGCGCTCTGATCTCGTTCGAGAAGGGACGCAGCTGGCCGCACGAGAGCACGCGGACGCGGCTCGAGCAGGTCCTGCAGTGGCCGGCGGGCGCGATAGCCGGGATCCGCGAGGGCGACCCGTCCCCGCCGGTGGGCAGCGGTCCCGACGACACCACCGCCGGGCTTCCCACCACCGTTGCGCCGGCGCTGCTGGCCCAGACCATCCAGCTCGCCCTGGGCGGCGTCGATGTCGCGATCAGCGATCTACCCGATCCGGGCTGCCCGGATTTCCGAGCCAGAGCCGCCGGTGTTCTGGCCGACCTGCGCAACCTCCAAAGAGTCGCCGTCGACGCCGCCCGCAACTCCCCCGGCTCCCCTGCCCTGGCGCTCGCGCTGGGTGGGGTGCGACGGCGGTATCACGACGTGATGGCGCGGGCTGCCGCCGCACCCGACGCGTCCGTGGGTGTACGACTGCACGTCGCGCGAACGCAGGCCAACCTCACCGTCGAGGATGCCGCCCTGGCCGCGGCGGTGCCCGTCAGCGCCATCGAGGCCCTGGAAGAGGAACAGCCGGTACCCGCGCATGTCCGCGACGCAGCAGAGGCCCTGATCGGCCACCTGGACGCAGCGGGAAAGTGAATCCCGGTTATCCGCGACGCTTCTAACTGGGCAAAGGACTCACTTCGTGGGACGTGCCATGCTGTCAGCCCAAAGTGAGCAGAGCCACAGCTTTTGGTTATGGCAGTGACGTGTTGTTAGCGTCCCGGCGCATGTTTGTTCTCGCAACGTTGTTGACATTCGTCAACCAGGTTTCCGGAACTCCGTACGTGGTCGGCGGAGATTCCGCCGCGGGCACCGACTGCTCGGGTCTGGCGTCCTGGGTGTCGAACGTGGCCACCGGCCGACCCGCGTACGGCGACCGGTTCAACACCGGCAACCAGGAACAGGAACTGCTGGCCCGCGGCTTCCGGTACGGCACCGCCCCCGACGCGCTGGTCATCGGCTGGAACGGCGGACACACTGCCGTCACCCTCCCCGACGGCACCCCGGTGTCCAGCGGCGAAGGCGGCGGGGTCCGGATCGGCGGGGGCGGCGCCTATCAGCCGCAGTTCACCAATCACATGTACTTGCCGATGCCTGCCGACCCCGCGCCTCCGGCCGTGGACGTCGGGCCCCCGCCACCCCCGCCACCCCCGCCGGCACCGGTGCCGCCTGCGCCCCCGATGCCGGTCTGACGGCGATGTCTCACGAGCCGGGCAGGGCCAGATTCAGGATGGGGAACGGCCGGCCGTCGGCATCGGTGTCGTGGCGGTCCACGGTCACGAAGCCGAAGCGACGGTAGAACGCGAGCGCCTGCGGATTCTGTTCGTTGACGTCGACCAGCAGCCCGGGGTGGGCGGCGATCGCCTGTTGCAGCAGTACCGCCCCCACTCCTGTCCCCCGGCGCTGCTGATCGACGAACAGCATCTCGAGCTTGCCCCCGGCGATCCCACTGAAACCCACCGCCGTCCCGTCGACAGTGGCAACGGTGAGCTCGACCACCGCGAAATACTGGGCCAGCAGCCTACTTTCGTAGAAATCGATGTCCGCCGCGGTCAGGAAGTCGTGCGTGGCGGTCACGGCACCGCGCCAGATGTGGGCCAGGACAGGCCATTCCGCACTACCCGCACACGGCCGCAACACCACCTCGGTCCGATTCACCCCGGCAAGCCTAGCTGAGTAGCTGTTCACCCAGGGCATTACCCGACGTGCTCACACCGGGCACCCTACTCCGCTCCACTACACCTGCTGGTTGACCGGTCGGCCGGCTTTGCGTCGCTCGGCGGCCGGCGCAATGCTCCCCACAACCCGACACCGATACCGACGACCGCGCCCCCGAGCCCGATGATCTGCTGTCCCCGTTTGAGGTCGTGGTGCACGCTCATGCCGCCCAGGAGGTCGGCCGCATCAGCACCACCGGAGGCCAGGAACCACCCGCGGGTGTCGCGCCCCCGGACGGCCGCCGCCAGCAGTAGCCCACCCACCAGCGCATCGCGGTACCCCATCGACCGCAACAGCAGCCGCGCCGATGGGCCCGGGTCCTCCGGCTCGCCCCAGACGCGGTTGGCGCGCAACGGATCAACGAGAAACGACACCCCCGATGCCAGCCGGATGGCCCCCACCGTCACTGCGGCCCGATCGATCGTCATGGCAGCCACCGTAGAACGCCGCCGCCGTCCAGCGGCCGTTAATGCACCACATCGGGTGCGGCCTGCAGATCGAACGCACGGTGCGGGAGGTCGGTGATGAACATGTGGCCGGGTTGGTGGAAGATCGCCAACTCGGGGCGGGCCTGCGCCACCACCGCCTGCGGTGTCACCCCGCAGGCCCAGAACACCGGCACGGAGTCGGATTCGAGATCGACGGCATCGCCGAAGTCCGGACGGTCCAACCGGTCGATGCCCAGTGCGGCGGGATCGCCGACGTGGATCGGTGCGCCGTGCATCGCGGGGAATCGCGCGCTCACTGCCGTGACCTCCGCTATCCGGTCCGCAGGGAACGGTCGCATCGACACCACCACCTGTCCGTCGAAGGATGCGACGGGCACACACCGGCGATCGGTGAGGTACATCGGCACGGTGACCCGCTGACGCTGGTGGGCGATCTCGAGGCCGGCTTCGGCCAGCGCCCACTCGAAGGTGAAGGAGCACCCGAGCAGGAACGCCACCATATCCGGTCTCCAGTATTCGGTGATGTCGGTGGGCTCGTCGATCAGCCGGCCGTGCCGCAGCACCCGGTAGCGCGGTAGGTCGGTGCGCAGATCTGCCCCCGGCGCCGCGTATGTGGGCTCCGGCGAGCCCGGCTCGGTGATGTCGACCAGCGGACAGGACTGCCGGTTCACCACGCAGAACCGCAGGAAATCGGCAGCGTTGTCCCGCGGCAGCACCACGAGGTTGGTTTGCGCGTACCCCGCCGCCAGACCGCTGGTGGGGCCGGTGAACTCGCCGCGGCGGATCACCGACCGGGCGCCGGCGGGAAGCCCCACGATCGGGTCAGCGCCCGAAGCCGGCGTCGCGCAGCGCCTGGGCCATGGAGCCCGCTGGCTGCTGCGACTCCCGACGGCCGGAGTTGTTGCTGCGGTTGGGGTTTCGCGGCGCTTTGCGATTCTGGCCGCCACCGCCACCGCCACCGCCACCGCCGGGGCCCTCGCGCCGGGGTGCGGCGTCGCCGTCCGAGCGTCTGCCCTTGCGGGCCGGCTCGTCACCGAGGCGCAGACTCAACCCGATCCGCTGGCGTTCGACATCGACCTCCAGCACCTTGACCCGGACCACCTGGCCGGACTTCACCACGTCGTGGGGGTCGGAGACGAACCGGTCGGCCATCGCCGAGACATGCACCAGCCCGTCCTGGTGCACGCCGACGTCGACAAAGGCGCCGAAGGCGGCGACATTGGTGACCACCCCTTCGAGCACCATGCCCACCTTCAGATCGGCCACCTTCTCGACGCCGGCGGCGAAGGTGGCGGTGGTGAACGCCGGGCGGGGGTCACGGCCCGGCTTCTCCAGCTCGGCCAGGATGTCGGTGACGGTGGGCAGGCCGAAGCGGTCGTCGACGAACTCGGTGGGCTGCAGGGTCCGCAGGGCGCGCTCGTTGCCGATCAGCTCGGCGAGGGTGACACCGGAGCGGTCCAGGATCCGCCGCACCACGGGGTAGGACTCGGGGTGCACACCGGAGGCGTCCAGCGGGTCGTCCCCGCCGCGGATCCGCAGGAAGCCGGCACATTGTTCAAAGGCCTTGGGGCCCAGGCGAGGAACGTCGAGCAGAGCCTTGCGGCTGCGGAACGCGCCGGCGCTGTCCCGGTGGCCCACGATGGCCTCGGCCAGGGTTTCCGAGATCCCGGAGACCCGCGACAGCAGCGGCACCGAGGCGGTGTTGAGATCCACGCCCACCGCGTTCACCGCGTCCTCGACCACCGCGTCGAGGCTGCGGGCCAGGGTCCCCGGGGTGACGTCGTGCTGGTACTGCCCCACCCCGATCGATTTGGGCTCGATCTTGACCAGCTCAGCCAAGGGATCCTGCAGCCGCCGGGCGATGGAGACTGCGCCCCGGATGGTGACGTCCAGATTGGGCAGCTCACGCGCGGCGTAGGCTGACGCCGAGTAGACCGAGGCTCCGGCTTCGCTGACCATGGCCTTGGCCGGCGCCTGCGCGCCCGCGGCGCGGATCTCGGCGATCAGCTCGGTGGCCAGGGCGTCGGTCTCGCGGGAGGCGGTGCCGTTGCCGATCGCGATCAGCTGCACCCCGTGACGCGCGACCAGTGCCGCGAGCGTGGCCTTGGCCTGGTCCCACTGCTTCTGCGGCGGGTGCGGATAGATGGCGCAGCTGTCGACGACCTTGCCGGTGGCGTCCACGACAGCCACCTTGACCCCAGTACGGAACCCCGGGTCCAGCCCGAGGGTGGTGCGGTTTCCGGCGGGTGCTGCCAGCAGCAGGTCCTTGAGATTCTTGGCGAACACCGCCACCGCGTCCAGCTCCGCGCGCTGACGCAGCTTCAGGCGCGCATCAACCGAAGCGCCGACCACGAGTTTGGTCCGCCACGCCCATCCGACCGTGGCAGCCAGCCACGGGGTGGCCGCGGCGCCCGCGCCCAGGTCGATACCCAGGCTCCGGGCGATCAGGTGGTGGTAGCCCTCCTCGTCGCCGCCGTCGAACCGCAGCGACAGGGCCTCCTCCTTCTCCCCGCGCATCACAGCCAGCACGCGGTGCGAGGGCATGGACTCCAGCGCTTCGGAGTACTCGAAATAGTCGCGGAACTTCTGTGCTGCAGGGTTTTTGGCGGCTTCCTCGGACCACGGCACGGTGCGCAGGGTGCCGTTGGTCCAGAACTTCTCCCGGATGGCGCCCACCAGCTCGGCGTCTTCAGCGGCCCGTTCCACCAGGATGTGCCGGGCCCCGTCCAGCGCCTTGGCGCCGTCCTCCACCTCCGCGGTGACGAACTCCGCCGCGACATCCTCGGGGACCAGCGTCGGGTCGGCGAGCAGGCGGTCTGCCAATGGCTCCAGACCGGCCTCCCGGGCGATCTGCGCCTTGGTGCGCCGCTTCGGCTTGTAGGGCAGGTAGATGTCCTCGACCCGGGCCTTGGTGTCGGCGGTCAGCAGGGCGGCGCGCAACTCGTCGGTGAGTTTGCCCTGCTCATCGATCGACGACAGCACCGCTGACCGGCGATCATCGAGCTCGCGCAGGTAGCGCAGCCGCTCCTCCAGGGTGCGCAGCTGGCCATCGTCCAGACTGCCCGTGGCCTCCTTGCGGTAGCGGGCGATGAACGGCACCGTCGAACCCTCGTCGAGCAACTGCACAGCGGCAGTCACCTGGCCCACACCCACAGCCAGTTCCTCAGCAAGACGGGCGTTCACGGTCTTCAGGGGAGCGCTTGTCGTCACGCCGAGACCCTACCCAACCGCGCTGACATCATCGCGCTGCCTGCCCTCCCGGGTTGGCACCACCAGCCGTCGGTGACCGAGTCAACCGGTGAATGACGCCAGCAGCTCAGGCAGCGGTATGGTCGCCATGCCGATGGCGGCGTCGCCGATGCCGTAAGGCACCACCAGGGTGTCAGCGTGGAGCATGGCTCCGCACGAATACACCACGTTGGGCACATAACCGTTCTGCTCGTCGACGGCCGGTTCGATCAGCGGATCCCTCAACCGCCCCACGATCTGCGCCGGATCGTCGAGATCGAGCAAGAGCGCGCCCATCCGGTAGGTTCGCATGGGGCCCACACCGTGGGTGAGCACCAGCCATCCGGCCTCCGTCTCGATCGGCGACCCGCAGTTGCCCAGATGCATCACTTCCCACTCCTCGCGTGAGCGCTGGCACCCTGAGGTCTGCGTCCAGACATTGGGGTGGTCGGAGAAGGCGATGGCGTTGGATTCGCGGTCTGCTCGTGACAGTGCCGCGTAGCGGCCACCGATCCGGCGGGGGAACAGCGCCAGTCCCTTGTTCGACGCGGCCCGGCCGACCATCGGAGTCGTGGTGAATCGATGGAAATCATCGGTCTGCAGGAGCTGCTGGCTGATGTGGGATCCACTGTATGCGGTGTAGGTGGCGTAGTAGGTCGACGACCCGTTGTCGTCGACGAAGCGGGCAAACCGGGCGTCCTCCATGCCCTGGGATTCAACGGACATCGCCGGCCACAGCACTCGCTCGGGGAGCGGGATCTGGCTGTCGAAGCCGACCGCGTAAAAACGGTCGGCGAACTGCGCCATGATGTCGACGACCTGCCGAGCGCGACCGCGGGTACTCCGATGGGCCAGAAGCCGGGCCAGCTGAGCATCCAGCTCGGCGCGGGTGAAGTGGCCCCCGAGGCCGTCGAGGACGAAGTCGGCCGCCTCACCGGCGTCGGTGGTGCTCAGTTCGGCGCGGAACACCGCGGCCTCCAGGGTGGTCGCCCTCGTGTCACCCACAGTGGCCAGCCCGGCGGCCGGGTCGATGTGCGGGTTACCGGTCTCGTCGATGATCCCGGTGCGGAACCCGATCGACGAGCGGTGCCCCTCGCCGATCCCTCGGACACTCATCACGAACCGCACACTGCCGTGGGCCACCCCCCTCTGATCGGGGTGCGCCACCATGCTGGGATTGCACACGGCAGCACCTTCGATGGCATATTCGTTGGTGAATGTCGCACCCAACAGCAGCATTCGCTCGTCGGAGATCTCGACAGCGGGATCCAGCCGGTCGACGAGCTCACTGGCGTGTCGGAGAAATGTGCCGCGGAGATCACGGTGGCGCGGGGCGAACCGACCCAGCAGCTCGCGCACCGAAGCCAGCACCGTGTCCTCGTCGAGAGCCATGATTCTGGCGACCACGGCCGCAGCGCGCGAGTCCTGGTGATCGAACCCTTCCTGGCCGGGCACGAAGAGCCGTGCGATGACGCGCGCGGGGTCCGCGGTCATTCGCTGTGGACTTCGGGTGACCGGTGCAGAGACCGCGGTCACTGCGCCAGCTCTGAAAAGCGTTGCGCGTGCTGCAATGTCGAGAGCACCGCCAACGTCGACTCCGCGCCCTGGTTGCGGTTGACCCGGTCGGCGTGCAGCCCGTCGTAACCTCCGCCTGTCGCGGGATCCCACATCGGCTCGCCAACATCGTTGACCCCCTGAAACCACGCCGCCGCGGCCTGCACGGCGGCCGGCCACCCGGGTGCCGGATCCACGCGGGCGGCCCGCGCGCACGCGTCGGCGATCGACGACACCTCGATTGCCTGTTGATCGAACGCCGGCCCGGTCTGCCCCGGGCCACGTCCGCCCACCGGGGTCGGAGACAGGCGGCCGTCGGGCATCTCGACGCCCAGCAACCACGCCAACAGCTCGAGCCCGCGCTGCCGGAGTCTGGAGGCCTCCAGCGCCACCCCGGCGGCGATCATCGCTTCGGCGAGAACGGCATTGGCGTAGGCGAGTCGTGGCTCCGGCCAGGGCCAGTCGGGGTCGTGACCGGGCTCCGGCAGCGTCGCCGCATAGTTCGTGATCAGATCGCGGGCGCGGCGGTGCTCTGCATCAACAGCGAGCACCTCCGCCGCCCCCAGCACGGCAAAGGCTCTGGCTCTCGGCGAAGACCCCCGGACCTGAACGGCGCGGTCGAACTGGATCAGGGCCGAGGTGCGAACCCACTTGACGCTGCTGCGCGCGGCAGCGGTGCCCAGCGCCCAGACGCATCGACCCCAGCAGTCGTCGGTGGACGGCTGATCGACCCAATCACCCCGGATGTCCATCCGGTTGCGACAGGGGCCTCCGAGCTGCTGGGCATCACCGAGGAAGCGCAGTGCGATACCCGCCATCCGGTTGACATCCGCTGTGGGATCGGGCTCTCGTGTGGTGACCACGAGGACTCGGGCCACGTCGTCGACACAGTAGCCGTGTTCGCGGCGGGGTTGGTCGCCACAAGCGTGTTCGAACGTCCCCCGGTCATCTGTCAAACGCAGCAGGTGGTCGAACTTCGGTGCGGGCGCGCCGACGGTCATACCACTGACCGCCGGTTGGCCAGAAGGTGTTGCGCCAGAACCAGATACCGGGTGGCTATCACCGGCCAGGCCAGTGTCGGCGCCAGCTGCCTGCCTGCGGCGGCCATGGAACCCGCCAACCGCGGATCGGTCAGCACCCTCCGCAGCGCCGAGACCATGGCCTCTGGGTCGTGGTGCGGCACCACAATGCCCGCTCCGCAGCTCAACAGTTCCAACGCTTGCGGAAATGCGGTCGCGATGACCGGCCTACCGTGAGCGAGGGCATCGACCAGTACACCGGAGCTCACCTGCTCGGTCGAGTCGTAGGGCAGCACCACGGCTGCCGAGGACTGGATCAGGGCGGTCAGAGCCGTGGCGCTGAGGTACCCGGGTTCGAACTCCACCGCGTCGGAGACCTGGAGACGGCGGGCCTGTTCGACCCGTTGCTCGCGATAGATCTCTCCGCTGTCTGCCAAGACCTTGGGATGTGTGCGACCGGCGACGACGTAACGTGGCCGACCAGGCAGGGTACGCAGGGTCGGCATCGCATCGATGACGCGCTCGATGCCCTTTCCCGGACCGAGCAGTCCCCACGTCAACAGAGTCGGTCGTCCGGATCGCTTCACCTGGGCTGAGGCCACGATATTGGCACCGTGCGGGATCGTGGAGACCTTCCGGCCGTCGATGTTGTATCCGCTGTCCAGCCGCACGCGAGCGGCATCGGAAATCACCACCACACGGCTGGCGGCGGCCGCCACAGCCTCCAGTACCCAACGCTGATGCTCGGTCGGACGCGTCAGCACCGTGTGCAGGATGACTATCGATGGGACCGTGAGTCCGGCGATGACGTCGAGAACCTCCTCGCCGTCGTCTCCCCCGTAGATTCCGTACTCGTGCTGGATGACGGCGAGATCACCCTGGTTCAGCCGCCTGGCCGTCTCGGCCAGGGAGGCGGGCACACCCTTGACCATTTCACCGATGACGCGACTGTCGTTGCACGCCATCCCGTCCGCGATCCGCACGATCTTGACATCGACATCGTTGGCCCGTAACCCGTCAGCCAACGCCAGACTGAACGTAGCGAGCCCGCACAGCGTGGGCGGATGGGTGCTGAGTATCCCGATGACAGGCAGGCGCGAAACAGGCTGCGCTACAGCAGGAAACAGCACAGAGGGACGGAGAGACAGATTCATGGTGATCCCGACATACGGCTATCACGGTCTGCTCGGCGTGAGCGGATGCTCTGCGATGTCAGCGGCGGACAGCTGATTCGTCCCGAACTGGCTGGGTTCCCAACCTCTTGAGACTACACCCGATTCGGGCTCACGGGTGCCGTCGGCTTCTGGCACGGCGCACCGCGTCCTCGACAATCTGCTGGGCCACCTCCGCAACTTTGCGGTGTTCTGCCTGACTGATCGCGCGCAACTGAGCAAACGAGTCCTCAGCGCTGCGTCCCGTCCGGCCGCGCAGGAGTCCGATGGCCTGATCGATGATGGGCCGGGTGGTCAACGCCACCTGGAGCTGCGCCGTCAACGTCTGCGCCTGGCTCAGGATGTGCGCGTTGTGCACCGCCACCGCAGCGGGTTTCGCGAACAGCTGCGCGAGTTCGGCTGCGTGATCGTCGAATCCGTTCCTGCGATGGCTGTAGACGCCCATCACCCCGATCACTGTGCCGGCAACGCCGAGCGGCAGGGCCAGCACGCTGTTCACTCCGAGCCGGCCGGCCCGGGGCCCGAAGCGCGGCCACCGCTTCTCGCCTCCCAACGAACCCGACCGCACGGTCATCGCATTCGCCACGGCGGTGATACAGGGCCCCTCGTGTAGGTCGGCGAACTGCAGGCGAACGAGCTGGTCGATCACGGCACCGGTGCCGGCTGATTCGATCGCCGCGCCATCTGACCGGTCGGCACCCACGAGCGTGAGCCCAACGCCGTCGGCGCCGGGAACAGCCTGGGCGCCACTGACAGCCACTTCTGTCAACAACTGGCCCAGGTCCATGCTGTCGGCCACCAGCCCTGCGAGGTGATCGATTCCAGCCTGCAGGTCGGCCTCGTCGGCGGTCGCCTTCGTCGGAGTTCCGCCCGCTTCCCCTGCATCCAGGGTCATGATGTCCGCCGATCCCGACGTATTCCGCCAGTGGGTCGGGTGCGGCGGGGCATGCTCACGTCGATCTCCACACCGTACTGCGCTTGCGGCGAACCGAGGTCCACGAGCCGGGAACATTGCAGCCGCCCCCCGCGTTGTGCAGGCGCCAACCCCAATCTTGGAGAGGATTTCGATGGCTACCGACTACGACGCACCTCGCAAGTCCGATTCCGACGACACCGAGGTCGAGTCGCTGGAAGCCCTGGCCGGCCGGCGCAACGACGCCGCGACCGCCGTGATCGACGTCGACGAGGACCTCGACGAATTCGATCTGCCCGGCGCCGATCTGTCGGACGAAGAACTCACCGTGCGCGTCATCCCCAAGCAGGCCGACGAGTTCACCTGCTCCAGCTGTTTCATGGTGCAGCACCGGCACCGGCTGGCCCGCCAGGTGGGCGACCGGTTGATCTGCGAGGACTGCGCCTGAGCCACATGTTGTGCGGTTCGTGACGCGTGCGTGGCGAACCGCACAACCGTGTAGGGCCTACCAGGCGCTGCGCGAATAGTCCTTGATGAAGCATCCGTGCAGATCCTCCCCCGCCTCACCGCGGACGATGGGGTCATAGACCCGGGCGGCGCCGTCCACCAGGTCCAGCGGGGCGTGAAAGCCCTCTTCGGCCAACCGGAGCTTGGTGGGATGAGGCCGCTCGTCGGTGATCCATCCGGTGTCGACCGCCGTCATCAGGATGCCGTCGGTGGCCAGCATCTCGCCGGAGCTGGTCCGGGTAAGCATGTTGAGCGCCGCTTTGGCCATGTTGGTGTGCGGATGCCCTGGCCCCTTGTAGGCACGGCCGAACTGGCCCTCCATCGCCGACACGTTCACCACGTACTTGCGGCGCGCCGGCGAGGCCGCCAGCGCCGGTCGCAGCCTGCTCACGAGGATGAACGGCGCCGTCTGGTTGCACAGCTGCACCTCGAGCAGCTCGAGAGCGTCCACCTCGTCCACCCGTTGGGTCCAGCTGTTCACCGCGGCGGTGTCCGGGAGCAGACCACCGGCATCGATCGCCGTGCCGGCGGCAATCCGCTCCGGTGAGGCGCTGCGCGCCTGCAGGGCGAGTTCGGCGAGCGCGTGGGGCTGCTGATGCTCGGCCAGACTGCCCGCCAGCGCAGCCGGATGGGCGTCGCTGACATGGTCGAAGGTGATGACCCCGGCCACCTTGGCAACGAGTTCCGGGGACGGCGTCCGCTCGCCCTCGACCAGCGCGGTGTACGAGCCCGGCGCGCGCCGCACCGTCTGCGCGGCGTTGTTGATCAGGATGTCGAGCGGGCCGCGCGCCGCCATGGTGTCGGCCAAGGCGATGACCTGGGCCGGGTCTCGCAGGTCGATACCGATGACCGACAACCGGTGCAGCCAGTCGGCGCTGTCGGGCATCGCGGCGAACCGGCGCACCGCGTCGTTGGGGAAGCGGGTGGTGATGGTGGTGTGGGCACCGTCGCGCAACAGCCGCAGCGCGATGTACATGCCGATTTTGGCGCGGCCACCGGTCAGCAGCGCAGTCCGTCCGGTCAGGTCGGTGCTTGCCTCGCGCTTGGCGCGGTTGCGCGCCGCGCACTCCGGGCACAGTTGGTGGTAGAACGCGTCGACCACGGTGTAATGCGCCTTGCAGATGTAGCAGGGACGCGACCGCCGGAGCGTACCCGCACTCGCACCGACGGCGGCGGAGACCAGGGGCAGGCCCTGGGTCTCGTCATCGATGCGTCCCGGGGCGCCGGTGGCCGTGGCGGCGACGACAGTGCGGTCGGCGAGAGCGATCTCGTCGCGCTTCGCATGCCTGCGGGCTTTGCGCACCGACTTCCAGATACCGGCGGTCGCGCGCCGCACCAGCACCGCGTCGGGGTGCTCGGGGGGCAGCGATTCGATGTCAGACAGCACCTGGAGACAGGTGCGGAGTTTCTCCGGATCGACCGCGGTCACGCTGGAAGGGTACGGAGCATCGGCACCGATGTTCCAATCCGGGCGATCAGGCCGTGGTGGCGCGTGAGGAGCCGGCCAGCCGCGCGGCGGCCGTGGCGGCGACGAACGCACCCAGGGACGTCCAGCCCACCGCACCGGCCAGGCCGTTCTTGGCCAGCAGCAGCACGGCGACACCCGACACGCACACCAGCACGCCCGCCGCCACGGACCGGGCGCCGGTCGCCGTCGCGGGGGCGTCCCACCAGGGCAGCGGTCGGTGTTCCAATGGCGAGAGCACCCGGAACAGCACGGCCATCACCACCGCGAACACCGCTGCACGCAAGGCCAGCAGACCCCAGAAACCCGGCGCATGTACATCGAAGGCATCGAGGCCGAAAGCGTTCAGGGAGAATGTCGCGACGGCGATGGCCGGGATGTGCCACAGGTAGAGGGTCATCGCCCCGCCATTGCCGACTGCCACGGCCCGCCACACCCGGGGCCGCGCCGCCCACCTGTTGATGCCGGCCGCGGCGGCGACGAACAGGAACGACATCCAGGTGCACTGCATCGCCAGCAGCAGTGTCGGCGGGGTGACGTTGGACGTGTGCTCCACACCGGTGACCACCAGCGCGACCTCGTAGGGCCCGAACACGGCGAGCAACACCTGCGCGGCGAAGGCGGCCGCGGCGACCGCCAGCGCGGGACATGCACCGACCAGCTGCCGCGCGTAGCCCACACCGATCACCACCGGGATCAGCCACACCGTCAGGAAGTTGGCCAGCCCGGCTTCCAGGGTTCCGACGGCGAAGCGGATGGCGTCGATCACTGCCACCGCCGCCAGCAGGCCGGCCAGGATCGCGGCCATGGTGCGCCATGACCGCATGTGCGTCAGCATGGGCACGAAGGCGAGAACCACCAGGTAGACGCCGAGGAACCACAACAGGGCCACCGCCTCACGACCCAGGGCGTCGGCGGAATCGGGACCCAGCACCAACCGCGCGACCAGCAGCGCGGCCACCCAGAACGCCAGGTACCAGAACACCGGCCGACACAGCCGCTGGGTCCGGGTGAGCAGCCAGGTGCCCCACGCCGTTCCGCGATGCCATCCGTAGGCGCCCGCTGCACCGCCGGCCAGGAAGAACAACGGCATCACCTGAACCACCCAGGTGATCGGCGCGAGGCCCGGTAGCGCGCCCAGCAGGTTGCCGATTCGCACACCGCGGTCGTCGAGGGTGGCCAACAACAGCGCGCAGTGCCCGAACATGACCACCAGCAGCGCAGCGATCCGGGCGACGTCGATGGCGCGATCGCGGGTGCGCACAGCTGGTTTCACGCTGGCGGAGACCTCGGTGCTCGTCATGTCTCCAGCGTGCCGGTCATCGGGGCCCGGCGATTGAGTAGGACTACCTGACATCGGAGCCCACCGTCAGCCGCTGCGCCAGCAACTCGGTGACCTGGGGTCGGCCGAAGTAATACCCCTGGGCCATCGCGAAACCCGTCTGCCGCAACGCCAGCGCCTGCCGCTCGGTCTCCACCCCTTCCACCACCACGGGAAGGTCGAGCGCCCGCGCCAGCGCGGCGATCGCCTGTAACAGCGGCGGTGGGGGGCTGGCCGGGTCGAGTTCGGTCCCTGCGGTGAACGAGGCATCGAGTTTGAGCAGATCGATGGGCAGCTTCTGCAGCCGGCTCAATGTCGAATAACCGGTGCCGAAGTCGTCCATCGCCACCCGGATTCCCTGGTCGCGCAGCTCACGCAACGCCGCCACCGAGGCGGGGGTGTCGACGTCGACCACGCTCTCGGTGACCTCGAGCACCAGTTGCGACGGTGGCCAGCCGGTCTCCGCCAGCGTCTCGGCAACCGTTGCCGGATAACCGTTTTCGATCAGTTCCAGACCGGAGACGTTGACCGTGAGGGTGAGTGGCAGATCGGCGCGCTGCCGCTGCAGCCACTGCACGTCGCTGCAGGCCCGCCGCAGCACGTACCGGTCCAGCGCCGAGATCAGGTTGCTGTTCTCCGCCACCGTGATCACCTCGGAGATCTGCAGGTCCGGCCGCGTGGGTGACTCCCAGCGCGCCAGCGCCTCGACGCCCACGATGAGGTTGTCCTCGGTGAGGCTGACGATCGGCTGGTACAGCACGCTCACCAACCCCGCTGCGATGGCGTCGGCCAGTTCGGCGGCCAGCGTCGGCGCGCCCGCCGACTCCAACACCGTGCGGTTGCGCCCGCCGCGCTTGGCGCGGCGCAAGGCGACGTCAGCCCGGCTCAACACCACCGACGCGGCTTCATCGGGCTGCCAGGCGGTGACGCCGGCCCCGCAGCCGGTGGCCGTGGCCATCCGGATGCGGTGACTCAGCGCGATGCCTTCGTGCTCGGTGCCGCTGGGCAGCAGGATGGCAAACTCGTCATCGCCGAGTCGGGCCAGTATGTGTTCGGGGTGCAGTACCCCGCGCCATCCGTCGACGGTGCTACGGATCAACTGGTCACCGGCCTGGTGACCGTACTTGTCCCCGATGGCATCTCGGCCCTCGAGAACCACGAGCACCACAGTGGGCCGGGGTCCGCCGGCCTGCGCCCGGTCGACGGCAGAGGCAAAGATCCGGTCGAAGCCGTGCCGGTTGGGCAGCCCGGTCAGCAGATCGCGCTCGGAGTTCGACATCAGCTGCCCCAGGCTGGCGATCACCGCTCCCATGATCGCGGTGGTACACGTCGCGATCAGCGCTGCGCCGAACGGCACACCGGGCGTGCTGGCCAGGGCCAGCGCACCGGACAGCACCGCAAAGCCCAGGAAACCGATGGTCTGCGGCCACGAGAGGAAGAATGCGGCAAAGGCCACCACGGTGTAGAGGGTGGCGACCCCGACCGCCATCACCGCCGACTGGGCGAGAATGACCGTCGCCGTGATGAGCACGATGGCCAACCCCACCAGGATCTGGAATTGCCAGGGCCGAATCCGGGACCCGCGTGTCAGGGCGGCAACACCCGCCGCCAGGGCGGTCGCGGCTATCGCGTACACGCCGCCGATGCCCTCGAACTCGGCTGGTGTGATGGTGGCCAGCGCCGTCATGAACAGCCCGCCGAACACCAGACAGCACCCGGCGACCCGCGCTTCCAAGGCCGGGACGGCGATACCCGGCCAGCGCCGAGCACCTTTCACCTGGCGCCACAGCGCCTCCGCCCGCCCCACGCAGAGATCGTAGCCTGGCAAACATACACAGCGGCGGCGCCACTCGAGGATTCCTCGAGGTGGCGCTGCCGGCGTGCGAGCGTCAGGCCTTCGCTTCCTCCAGCGTGGTATTGAAGGTCTTGCTGGGCCGCATCACCGCAGCCGCCTTCTCGGGGTCCGGGTAGTAGTAGCCGCCGATGTCCACCGGCTTGCCCTGCACCGCGTTGAGCTCGGAGACGATGGTCGACTCGTTGTCGGCGAGGGTCTTGGCCAGGCCGGCGAAGTGCTCGGCCAACTCCTTGTCCTCGGTCTGCTCGGCCAGCGCCTGCGCCCAGTACAGGGCCAGGTAGAACTGGCTGCCCCGGTTGTCGAGTTCACCGGTCTTGCGCGACGGGCTCTTGTCGTTGTCGAGCAGCTTGCCGATGGCGGTGTCCATCGTCTTGCCCAGCAGGGTGGCCTTGGCGTTGCCGGACTTGTTACCCATGTCCTCGAAGGACGCACCCAACGCCAGGAACTCGCCGAGCGAGTCCCAGCGCAGGTGGTTCTCCTCGACCAGCTGGCTGACGTGTTTGGGTGCCGAACCGCCGGCACCGGTCTCGTACATGCCGCCGCCCGCCATCAGCGGCACGATGGAGAGCATCTTGGCACTGGTGCCGAGTTCGAGGATGGGGAACAGGTCGGTCAGGTAGTCACGCAGGATGTTGCCGGTGACGGCGATGGTGTCCTGACCACGGATCACGCGCTCGAGGGTGTACCGCATGGCCCAGACCTGCGGCAGGATGGTGATCTCCAGACCGTCAGTGTCCTCTTCGGCCAGGTACTCCTTGACCTTCTTGCGCAGTTCGTTCTCGTGGGGCCGCTCGTCGTCGAGCCAGAACACCGCGGGCATGCCGGACAGCCGGGCCCGGTTGACGGCCAGCTTGACCCAGTCGCGGATCGGGGCGTCCTTGACGATCGGCATGCGCCAGATGTCGCCCTCTTCGACGTTCTGACTCAGCAGCACCTCACCGGTGTCGACGTCGACGATGTTGGCGACGCCCGCTTCGGGGATCTCGAAGGTCTTGTCGTGGCTGCCGTACTCCTCGGCCTTCTGCGCCATCAGGCCGACGTTCGGGACGGTGCCCATCGTGGTGGGGTCGAACTGTCCGTGGGTCTTACAGAAGTTGATGACCTCCTGGTACATCCGGGAGAACGTCGACTCGGGGTTGACGGCTTTGGTGTCCTTGGTGCGGCCGTCGGCGCCGTACATCTTGCCGCCGAGGCGGATCATCGCCGGCATCGAGGCATCGACGATGACGTCACTGGGCGAGTGGAAGTTCGAGATCCCCTTGGCCGAGTCGACCATCGCCAGCTCGGGGCGGGTCTCATGGCAGCGGTGCAGGTCCTCGACGATCTCCTCGCGCTGGGAGGCAGGCAGCGACTCGATCTTGGCGTAGAGGTCCGACAGACCGTTGTTGACGTTGACGCCCAGCTCGTCGAACAGCTTCTGATGTTTGGCGAAGGCGTCCTTGTAGAAGACCTTCACCGCGTGCCCGAAGACGATCGGGTGCGACACCTTCATCATGGTCGCCTTGACGTGCAGCGAGAACATCACGCCGGTCTTGTAGGCGTCCTCGATCTGTTCTTCGTAGAACTGGATCAGCGCCTTCTTGCTCATGAACATGCTGTCGATGACGTCGCCCTTGTCGAGCTTGACCTCGGGCTTGAGCACCAGGGTCTCGCCGGACGCGGTCTCGAGGACCATCTTGACGGTGCGGTCGGAGTCGATGGTCATCGACTTCTCGCCGTGGTAGAAGTCGCCACCCTTCATCGTCGCGACGTGGGTGCGCGACGCCTGCGACCACTCCCCCATGCTGTGCGGGTGCTTACGGGCGTACTCCTTGACCGCGTTCGGCGCCCGGCGGTCCGAATTACCCTGGCGCAAAACCGGATTCACCGCGCTGCCGAGTACCTTGGAGTACTTCTCCTTGATGGCCAACTCGTCGTCGTTCTTCGGCTCGCCCGGGTAGTCGGGCAGGTCGTAGCCCTTGGCTTTGAGCTCCTTGATCGCCGCCAGCAGCTGCGGAACCGAGGCGCTGATGTTCGGCAGCTTGATGATGTTGGTCTCGGGCAGCTGGGTCAGCTCCCCGAGCTCGGCGAGGTTGTCGGGGACCTTCTGCTCGTCGGTCAGGCGGTCGGCGAACTCGGCGAGGATGCGGGCGGCCACGGAGATGTCGGTGGACTTGACATCGATACCCGCGGCCGAGGCGAACGACCGCACCACGGGCAGGAACGCGTAGGTCGCGAGCAGCGGCGCCTCGTCGGTCAGCGTGTAGATGATGGACGGCTGCTCGGCGCTCATTTGTTGTTCTCCCAGCGTCAGTCTTGGTCAGATTTCGGCGATGCGTCCGCTTGTGGCGGCTGTTTACAACCTATCGCAGCAGCTGTGGCAGCGAGGGGGCAGGAGGTCACCTGCGGCGACTACGATCTGCCGGATGAAATCGCAGGCTGCCGCCTTGGTCGCTGCCACAGTCCTCGCCCTCACCGCAGCGTGGGTGACCGCGCCCCCGGCGCTGGCAGTCGAGGTGGTGTTGCCCCCGCCGACAGCGGCGCCCGATTATCAGTTGGGGGCACCGTATCCGGTACCGGCGGGCGTCTCCGTCGTGGCCCGCGACCGCAGCGCCCCACCCGCCGGTGCGTACGCGATCTGTTATGTCAACGGTTTCCAGACCCAACCCGGCGAGTTGGGCGCCTGGCCCGATGAGGTGCTGCTGCGTGGCAGCGATGGCGAGCTGGTGCACGACCCCGACTGGCCGGACGAGGTGCTGTTGGACACCCGGACGCCCGAGCAACGCGCAGCCATAACTGCCGTGGTGAGCCCGTGGATCACCGGTTGCGCCGAAAGTGGTTACCACGCTGTTGAATTCGACAATCTGGACACCTACACCCGATCTGACGGGGTATTGCGACGTGACGACGCCCTGGCGCTGGCCGCCCAGTTCGTCGCCGCCGCGCACAGCGCCGGACTGGCAGCCGCTCAGAAGAACGCCGTCGAGGACGCCCCGGCGCTGCGCGCGGCGGGCTTCGATTTCGCCATCACCGAGGAGTGCGCCGCCTATGAGGAGTGCAGCGCCATCAGCGCGGTGTACGGAGCGGGTGTGGTCGATGTCGAGTACACCGACAACCTGCCCCGGCCCTTCAGCGCGATGTGCGCCGACCCCGAGACTCCCGCCTCGGTGGTGCTGCGTGACCGTGACCTGGTGGCGCCCACGACCTCGGGCTATCACTTCGCGCTCTGCCCCTGAGCCCGCAGGCGCGTCGTTTTGGCGCAGCTGCGGAATTCCTGGTAGGAATTATGGAATGTCCACGCACCTGGTCAGCCGTCGTGCTGTCGACCTGCTGCGTGTGGCCTCGTGTCTGTGTTGTCGCTGAACTCCTGGGCCGGCTGAGCCGCCCGAACGCCGCTCGATCTTTCTGCTGCCCGCGTTCCGTAGTTCGTGTAGACAAACCGGAGTTCATCAGTGAAAACCCTCGTCCTCATCGGCCTCGTGGGCCTGGCCGCCCAGCTCGTCGACGGCAGCCTCGGGATGGCCTACGGGGTCACCACCACCACGCTGCTCCTGGCCATCGGCACCAACCCGGCCGCCGCGTCGGCGACGGTGCACCTGGCCGAGATCGGCACCACGCTGATCTCCGGGGTGTCGCACTGGAAGTTCGGCAACGTCGACTGGCAGGTGGTGCGGCGGATCGCCCTGCCCGGTGCCATCGGCGCCTTCCTGGGGGCGACGGTGCTGTCGAGCCTGTCCACCGAGGCGGCCGCGCCGATCATGGCGATCATCCTGTTGGCCCTCGGCGTCTACATCCTGTTGCGGTTCACCTTCCAGGGTCTTCCGCGCCACAACCTCGGTAAGCCGCTGCGCAAACGCTTCCTGACACCGCTGGGCTTCGTGGCCGGGTTCGTCGACGCCACCGGTGGCGGCGGCTGGGGCCCGGTGGGCACGCCCGCCATCCTGGCCAGCGGTCGCATCGAGCCACGCAAGGTCATCGGCTCCATCGACACCAGTGAATTCGTCATCGCCATCGCCGCGAGCCTGGGCTTCCTGGTCAGCCTCGGCGCCCAGGGCATCAACATCGGCTGGGTGCTGGCAATCCTGGTGGGCGGTGTGATCGCCGCACCCATCGCCGCCTGGCTGGTGCGCCACATTCCGCCGCGGCTGCTCGGCGCCTCGGTGGGCGGCCTGATCGTCCTGACCAACACCCGCAGCCTGCTGCGCAGTGATCTCGTCGACGTTGCCGACGGGGTCGCGACGGCGATCTACGCGGTGATCGTCGTGGCCTGGGTGGCCGCCTTCGTGCACTCGCTGCGGCAGTACTTCAAAGATCGCGAGCACGAGTCCGCCGACTACGCGGCCAAGGTCACCGCCGAAGCCAAGGTCTCCGATGTCGACGACGACAAGGCGCCCGCCTCGGCGTGATCACCTCAGTAGCGCGCAGTACGCCTGCTCGCGGGCGGTGAGCTGATTGCCCGTGATGGCGCCGAAGGCGGCCGCATCCGCAGCGAAACGGGTGGCCGCGTCGGGTGACGCATCGGGCCCCTCCAGCCGGAAACAGCTGGGCGCCAGGGGCCCGAACAGCAGGGCGCGCCGCAGGTCCGGCCAGCGCTCCAGCGTCGGTTCCACGCCGGCGGCGCGGGCGAACATGATGGCCGCGAGATTCATCCGGGTCTTCTGCGGCAGCCCCCGTCGCGCCCGGTAGGTGGAGATCGCGGCACGCTGCTCGCGGTCGGCGGCACCGGCCACCGTGCCACCCCAGGTGTAGGCGATCCAGCGCGCCTGCAGTTCCAACGGGACGAAATACCCGCCGGATTGGTCCCACATCCCGGAGAAGGCCAGCCCCGGCAGGTCCGGGTGAAAGGTGTGCCGGTCGGCGTCGAGGTGGACGTCATCGAGGCCGAGGATCTCGCGGATCTCGTCGCTGAGGAACGGCAGATCCAGGCGGAACCCGGTGCCGAACAGCAGAGCGTCGAACTGTTCGGCGCTGCCGTCGGCGAAGGTCACCGTCTCACCGCTCACCCGATCGATCCACGGTCGCACGGTGATACGCCCCTCGGCGACCATCGACAGATGGTGCTGACTCAGCGTCACCCCGGCGGCGAACAGCGACGGGTCGGGCTGCGGCGCGCCGTACTGCTCGGGGCTGCCGTTGGCCTCGACCACGATCTGCTTCAGTTGCCGGTCGACCTCGGCCGGCGCCAGGGTTTCGGCCGCCAGCACGCCGTAGCGGGTGAAGATCCGATGGTCGGAGGGCACCCCGGCGGCGAACTTCGGCAACACGTAGCGCTGCCTGCGCTGGGTCACCACCACCCGCGCCGCACCGTGCTGGGCGAGTTCGGTGGCGATCTCCAGTGCGCTGACCGCGCACCCCGCCACCAGCACCCGCTGACCGGCGTGCGCACCGGCGCCGCGGAACGAGAACGTCGACGACACCGGACCGGGGAACGTGTCGAGTCCTGCGACGTCCGGGATCACGGGTGTGTGGAAACGCCCGGTGGCCACCACCACCCGTTCGAAGCGCTCCTCGCCGTCGGGGGTGCGCAGCAGCCATCCGCCGGGTCCGCGACGCAGGCCTGTCACCGGGGTGGTGAAGCGAATCCGCGGGATCAGCCCGAAGGTCTCGGCGTAGCGGTGCAGATACGCCGAGACCGCCCGGTTGTGCGGGAACACCACCCTGCCTGCCGGGACCAGGTCGCTGAACGCAGTGAGGATGCGGCTGGTGTTGGTGTGCATGGCCGGCCAGACGCCGCTGCGGTTGTCGTCGCCGCTCCACTGCCCGCCGAGGGTCGATCCGCGCTCGAACAGCGTCGGCGCGAAGCCCTGCGCCAGCAACCACCGCGCCGTCACCAGGCCGCCGGGACCCGCCCCGATCACCGCCACCCGGTCGCTCATCTGTCGTATTGTGCCGCTTCGCCCGGGTGCTGCGGCCGATTCAGCTGCCGCGCATCAGGTCCGCACATTTCTCGGCCATCGCCATCACGGTGATGTTCGGATTCACCGCGGGCAGCTTCGGCATCGCCGAGGCGTCCACCACCCGCAGCCGTTGCACGCCCTTGACCCGCAGTTGCGGATCCAGCACCGCCGCAGGATCGTCGGGTGCACCCATCCTGGCGGTGGCGGCCGGGTGATACACGGTGTTGTGGGTCTTGTGCATGTAGTCGATCAGCTCGTCGTCGGTGACGGCCTCTGGGCCCGGTGCCAGCTCCCGCGCGATCCACGAGCGCAACGGGTCCTGATCGGCGATCCGGCGCGCCAGCCGGATACCCGCCAGCATCACCGTCTCGTCGTGGCCCTCGGCATCGGTGAAGTACCGCGGATCCACCTTCGCCCGATCGCGGAAGTCCCGGGACCGCAACCGCACCGTGCCGCGCGACTTGCCCTGTGTCACATTGGGTGTCAGGCAGAAACCGTTGTCGGTGGTCGGATAGCCCCACCGCAGGGTGTTCATGTCGAACGGCACACTGCCGTAGTGCATCATCAGGTCGGGCTGGGTCAATCCCTCGACGGTCGAGGCGAACAGCCCGATCTCCCACCACTGGGTGGAGGTCGTGACCATGGGCCGCGACGCCTCCCAGAACACCAGACCTTCCACATGGTCGTCGAGATTGGATCCCACCCCCGGGGAATCGACGCGCACCGGGATACCGAACTCCTGAAGGTGTTGCGCCGGACCGATTCCGGACAGCATCAGCAGTTTCGGGGTGTCGATGGCACCGGCGGTGAGCACCACCTCGCGGCGGGCGTGCACGGTGTCGTAGCCGGTGAGGTCGGGGCGGAGGTGTCGCACGCCGGTGGCGTTGCCGGCGCCGTCGAACAGCACCTCGCTGACCCACGACCCGGTACGGACCTGCAGGTTGGTGCGTGTCTCGAGGATGGGATGCAGGTAGGCGTGCGAGGTCGACATCCGGGTGCCGTCCTCGGCGGCGTTGATCTGGAACCAGCCGGCACCGTTGACCACCGTGGGTCCGCGGTTGAACTGCACCGTGGGCAGACCCACCTTGGCGGCGGACTCCAGCACCGCGACACCACACGGGTCGTCTGGCGGCACGTCGCGCAGCCGGACCGGCCCGTCGCGGCCGTGGTCACCGTCGGCGTCGTTGCGCTCCAGGCGTTTCACGTAGCGGCGCAGGTCGGTCCAGCCCGCGGCGCCCATGGCCTCCCAGTCCGCCAACCCTTCGGCCGGGGGCCAGAACGCGATGCAGGAGTTGTGCGATGAGCACCCGCCGAGAACCTTGGCCCGCGCGTGGCGCAGGAAGCTGTTGCCCTTCTCCTGCGGCTCCACCGGGTAGTCCCAGTCGTATCCGGAATCCAGCAGGTGCATCCAGTCTGCGAGCACCAGGATGTTGGGGTCGTCGACGTCGCTGGGCCCGGCTTCCACCAGGCACACGGTCACCGACGGGTCCTCTGACAGCCGTGCCGCCAGCACACATCCGGCGGTGCCGCCGCCGGCGATCACATAGTCGACCGTGATGTCTGCCATCAACGGTGATCGGTCTGTTCGCTGCGATGCGACTGCAGGCATCCGATGTGGTGGCGACCCTTGACGAAATACCAGAGCAGTCCGGCACCCACGATCACCCCGATGTAGACGAAGGCACCCCAGGTGTTGTACCAGGGCTCGCCGTACACCGCCGCCCGCGGCCAGGCCAGGTTGAGCGCCATCCCGGCGCCCCAGACCACGGCCACGGTGTTGACCGCCAGCCCCCACCGCCCCATCGTGAAATAGCCCTGGGTTTTCAGATCTGCTGGGGGCCACTGTCCCTGGAGGCGTTTCTTGAGCATCGGCCCGGTCACCATGAGATACGCCAGGTAGATCATGATGATCGCGATGGAGGTCAACACCGTGAAGATCTTGGGCTGACCGACGTTGATCAGCAGGATGATGACGGCGACGACGCCGATCACGACGGCGGGGACGATCGGCGTCTGTGACTTGGGGTTCACCGTAGCCAGCCGCTCCCCGAACGGCAGCGCGTTGTCGCGGGCCATCGCGAACGACAGCCGGATCGCCGCGGTATGCACGGCCAGCGTGCACACCGTCACCGCGATCACGATGCAGATCAGGAAGATGGTGCCCAGCGGCCCCCACATCACCTGCTCGACGATGTACTGCAGACCACCGCTGCTCTCTCCCAGCGCCGGGTCCTGAAGGTTGGGTGCGGCCATCACCGCGAACACCAGGATGGCGCCGCCGATCACGAAGGAAGCCAGGATCGCCCTGGCGATTGCCTTGGGCGCGGTACGCCGCGGGTCCACGGTCTCCTCACCCAGCGAGGCCGCGGTGTCGAACCCGTACATCACGTACCCCGAGGCCAACGACGCGATCAAGAACGCCCCCAGAAAGCCCATGCTCTCTTCGGTGCCGTACCCGTTGGTGGAGAAGAAGATATCGGGCCCGCGCTCGATGTTGATCCCCAGCAGGAAGGCGATCAGCACGGCGGCGATGAGTTCGATGAACACGCCTGCACTGTTGATCCTGGCCATCAGCTTCACGCCCACCGCGTTGACGATGGTGGTGAACGCGATCAGCACGCTGCCGAGCAGTACCGCGTTGGCCGCGTAGTCGTACTGGCCGGTGCCGTCGCCGATGATCTGGAAGCCGCTCCAGATCCGCGGCAAGTTCAGCTGGTAGGCCAGGGCCACTGCCGAGATGGTGACGATGGACGCGGTGAGCATCAGCCACCCGGCGGCCCATCCCACCAGCTTGCTGGCCAGCTTCTTCGACCAGTTGTACACCGATCCGGCGATGGGGTACTTGGCGGCCAGTTCCATGAAGCACAGGGCGACGGCCATCTGACCCACGAAGACCAGCGGCCACGACCACAGGTACGCGGGACCCGCTGTGCCGTAACCGAAGTAGAAGAGCTGGAAGGTGCCGGTGAGGATCGAGATGTAGCTGACGCCGGCTGCGAAGCTGGCGAACTTGCCGATGCTGCGGTCCAGCGATTCCCGGTAGCCGAAGTCGGCCATACCGTGGTCGTCTGACGATGTCGACGCCGATGTGGTCATGTCCTGCATTCCTTCGTGTTAGAACCAGCCCACTTCACCGGGCGCGGTGTTGGTCCAGATGTGTTTCAGTTCTTGGTATTCGGCCAGGCCGGTGGGTCCGAGTTCGCGGCCGTTGCCGGACCGTCCGAAGCCACCCCATTCGGCGGCCGCCGTGTAGACGCCGAAATCGTTGACCCAGACCGTGCCGTGCCGTAGCGCTCTGGCCACCCGCTCTGCGCGGGCGGTGTCGCCCGTGCGCACTCCGGCGGCCAGTCCGTAGGTGGTGTCGTTGCCCAGTTCGATGGCCTGCTCCTCGGAGGTGAATCGTTCGACGGTCAGGATGGGGCCGAAGGTCTCTTCGGTGACGATGCGCATGCCCCGGTCACAGCGGTCGAAGACCGTGGGCGGATAGAAGTACCCTGCCGCCAGCGCCGGATCGGTGGGCCGCTGCCCACCGGTCATCAGCACCGCACCTTCGGAGATGCCGAGTGCCACGTAGGCTTCCACCTTGTCGCGGTGCGCCGTCGACACCAGCGGGCCGGTCTGGCTGGCCGGGTCCAGCCCGTTACCGAAGCGGATCTTCTCGGCGCGGGCCACCACGGCGGCCACCAGGTCGTCGGCGATCGACTCCTCGACGATCAGCCTGGTGCCCGACGAGCAGACCTGTCCGGAGTGCAGGAACACCCCGGTCACCACGGCGTCGACGGCGCTGTCCCAGTCGGCGTCGGCGAACACCAGGTGCGGGTTCTTGCCGCCCAGTTCGAGCGCGACGCGGCTGACGTGGGGGGCCGCGGCCGCGGCGATCGAGGCCCCGGTGGAGGCCCCGCCGGTGAACGACACCATGTCGACGTCGGCGTTGTCCACCAGCGCGGCGCCGACGGCGGCACCGCTGCCCTGGATCAGGTTGAGCACGCCGGCAGGCACCCCCGCTTCGTGCGCCAGCCGCACCAGGGCGATGGTGCTCAGCGGTGTCACCTCGCTGGGTTTGGCCACCATGGTGCACCCGGCCGCCAGCGCAGGCGCGATCTTCCACACAATCTGCAGCAGCGGATAATTCCACGGGGCGATCAGCACACAGACACCAATCGGCTCCCGCACGACGCGACTCACAATCGCGGGGTTGCCCACGTCGACCAGCCGGTCGGACTGCACCGCCGCCAGCCGTGCGTAAAAGCGGAACACCGATACCACATCGTCGATGTCGATCTGGCTCTCGCGCAGCGTCTTTCCGGTGTCGAGTGTCTCGATGCGGGCGATCTCGTCGCGGTCACGCAGCAGCAGATCGGCGATGCGGTTGCACATTTCCGCGCGCTCGGCGACCGCGGTGGCCGACCAGGACGGGAAGGCGGCGCGGGCTGCGGACACCGCAGCTGCCGCGTCAGCCGGACCTGCCTCGGCCACCACCGCCACCACGCTGCCGTCAGCGGGATTGATCACCTCACGGGTCGCCCCGTCCGCGGCGTGGCGCCAGGTGCCGTCGATGAACAGGGCCGGCTGCACCCCGTCACTCATTGGCCGGCCTCCCCCAGGGCAGTTGTGACATCGGCTTGAGTCTCCGCCAGGAACGTTGCGTACTCGTCACCACTCATGAACCGCGTTGTGAACTGCCGCTGCTCGGCCAGCTGGGACCAGGTGGGGGTGGCGACCATCGTCGCCAGGGTGCGTCGCCAGTAGTCCACGGCGTACTGCGGCATACCCGGCGGACCGTAGAGCCCACGCCAGTTCGACAGGGTGACGTCGAAGCCGAGTTCACGTGCTGTCGGTGCGTCCAGACCCGGCAGCCGCTGTTCGGACAGGACAGCCAGCGGGATGAGCTGGCGGGTCCGCAGCTGGTCGATGACCTCGCTGACCCCGGCGATCGCCACCCCGATCTGGCCGTTGTGCAGAGCGTCGCTCTGTTCACCGCCGCCCTGCATGCTGACGTACCGGGTGGCGCCCGGATTGCCGCCGGCCGCGCGCACCAGCAGATCGAACGGGGCCTCGTCATCCGTGGCCGCGCCGACGACCACGCGTCCGGGGTCAGCCGCCGCTGTCTGCAGCAGGCCGCGCAGGTCGGCGAACTCGGAGCCGGGTTCGACGAACACCACGTAGTACTCCGTCATCAGGTTGGCGATCATCGTGACGTCTGTGTAGCCGTACTTCGATATGCCGCGCAGCTGGTTCATCATCATCGACAGGGACGTCACAGAAATCTGGTCATCACGGCCGGCGTACTGCTCCACCATCGTGGCCAGGAAGTCCGCGCCGATGTTGCCGGGGCGGTACTCCACAGGCAGCGGCACCTCGACCAGGCGTTCCTGTGTCAGGGTGTCCACCACGGCGCGGATGGTGAGGTCGAAACCGCTCCCCGGGTTGGCGCCCGCGGTCATGGTGACCGGGCCGGTGGGATACGGGACGGCTCTGGCAGGACCGGACTGCATTCCGGCGAGCACCAGCGCTCCGGTCAACACCGCCCCGACGACGGCCTTGATCTTCATGGATGTGTTGCTCCTCGCAGGTCGGCTGCTGTCCTCCAGAAGCTGTACACCCCGACCACCGTCGCTGTCCCGGAATCCAAGGAGCCGGGGCGGGCTTGTACCGTGGCGCGGGTGAACTTCTCCCGTGTGTGTACCTCGGCCGCCGTCGCGGCGCTGTCCGTGACCCTCGCCGCCTGCGGCTCCGATTCGGAACCTGCGGCGACCAGTGCGTCGTCCGTCGTCGACATGGCCACCACCACCGAGGCTGCCCCGCTGCCGGAGGCCAGCGGCTGCCCCACCGCGCCGCCGGCGGCGGATGTGGCGCCGCAGTGGTCCCTCCCGGGGGCCACCGGCAGCGTCTCGGTGACGGGATCCACCGACACCGCGGCGCCGGCGGTCACGGTGCAGGGTCCGTTCAGCGTGGCCGAGACGCAGGTGCACACCTTGGTGCCCGGCACCGGCCCTGTAATTGCGGACACCGCCACCGTGCTGGTCTGCTACATGGGTGTCAACGGGCGCGACGGCTCGGTGTTCGACAGCAGCTACGAGCGCGGCGCCCCGGTGGACTTCCCGCTGACCGGCGTGGTGACCGGCTTCCAAAAGGCCATTGCCGGGCAGACCGTCGGTTCCACCGTGGCTGTGGCGATGACGCCCGCCGACGGCTACCCCGAGGGACAACCCGCGGCGGGTATCCAGCCGGGTGATTCCTTGGTGTTCGCGATCAAGATCCTCGACGCGATGAACTGATCCTTCGGCCCCAAACCCCTTGTGTCGCTTCAGTATCTGGCGTCACCTTTTGAGCATTCCTGTCGGTGGTTCGAACTAGTGTTCGGGTCATGGGAACGTCAGCTGTCGCCGATCGGGAGGCGATGCTGGCTGCCCTGACCCAGATGGAAACCCTGACCGCCCGGATGAATCGGCTGTCGATCGACGCATTCTCCGATGCCGAGTTGTTGGCGCTGCAGCAGCGGCGTGAAGCCATCACCCGCGCGCAGCCGGTGCTCGATCACCGGGTATATCAAAGGATCACTTCCCAAAGCTCACCGATCTCCCTGGGCGCCAAGAATTACGCCGCGGTGTTGTCCCAGCGGCTGCGGATCTCCACCTCCGAGGCCCACCGCCGGCTGGATGAGGCGGCCTTGTTCGGGCCGCGGACCTCGCTGACCGGCGAGCCGATGGCACCCTCCATGCCCACCTTTGCGCGCGGTCAGGCGCAGGGGTTGATCGGCGCCGAGCACATCAAGCATGTGCGGTGGTTTTTCCGTGAGCTGCCCGGCTTCGTGGACTTCCAGACCCGGGCCAACGCCGAAGAACAACTGGCCCAGCATGCCTGCGAACTCGGGCCTGAGGCGTTCCGCACAGCCGCCGCGCACATGCTCTATCTGCTCAACCAAGACGGCGAGCTCTCCGATGAAGACCGTCAAGCCCTGGCCTACATCCGGGTCGGCAAGCAACGCCCCGACGGGATGCGGCCCTTCGAAGGCTTGTTGACCCCGGAGGCATGGGCCACCCTGGAGCCGCTGCTGGAGCGCAACGCCGCCCCAGGGATGTGCAACCCGGCTGATGAGAACCCCTGCCTCGACGGCGAACCCACCGAAGAGCAGATACGCAACGACACCCGCACCACCGGCAAACGGAATCACGATGCGCTGCTGGCGCTGTGCCAACGCTTGCTCACCAGAGCGACAGGCACTATCAACGGATTACCGGCGAACGTCGTGATCACCGTGAGTCTGACCGATCTGGAGAAGGGCACCGGCCACGGCCTGACTGCCGGCGGCACGCTGTTGCCGATCGCCGACGTGCTGAAATTCGCCGCCCACTCCCGGCCGTGGCTGGCGCTGTTCGACGGCAAAGGCCTGCCGCTGCATCTGGGCCGGGCCCGCCGGACCGCCACCCTCGCCCAGCGGTTGATGCTGCTGGCCAAACACCGGGGCTGCACCATGCCCGGGTGCACCGCCAGTGCGTACCGCTGCCAGGTGCATCACGCCAACCAGGATTGGAAGGACGGTGGGCGCACCGACATCGAGGACCTGACGTTGGCGTGCGGGCCGAACAATCGGATGGTGGAGACCACCGGATGGACCACAAGAAACCGTCCCGAGGATGGTGTCACCGAGTGGATCCCGCCGCCACACCTCGACTGCGGCCAGTCCCGCACCAACAACCTCCACCACCCGGAACGGATCATCGACCCCGGCGATGACCCGTGATCAACCCGCGTTACCTCATCTCCCGGTGATCAACCTTGTACGACGTCCGGTCACCGCGGTTGTACCGGAACCGCAGTTCGCGGATGCGGCCGTCGATGTCGAACATCAACGTCTCGCACAACAGAATCGGTGACCCGGGCGGCACGTGAAGCAGGCTGCTGGTCCGCGGATCACACGGCACCGCTTCCACGCTGTCCTCGGCATGGCTGTACTCGACCCCGAACCGCTCCCGGAAGATCAGCTCTCGCTCGCCATTGGGTCGCACCGTTGCGTAATCCACATCGGCGCTGACGTATCCGAGCCAGACGTGATGCGGCTCGCCGCGGACGGTGATCAGCCGCTCATGCATGAGCACATATTCCTCTTGGGTCTGCATGCGCCGCCGGATGTAGGGAGAGGCGGGAATGACCCGTTCGTCGAGCAGTTGCTCATCGAACACCTCGGTGGACGTCAGATCGGCGATCAGACCGGAGGTCTGCACCCGGGCCTCGGGATCCAGCTCATTCAGGGTGATCTGCACCATGGCCGAGGTGATGAAGGTGCCGCTACGCGGATTACGTTCCACCACGCCCTCGTCGGCCAGAAGTTGCAGCGCCACTCGCAGAGCGTTACGACTGGTCGACAGGGCCTGGACCAACTCGAACTCGACCAGTTGTGTTCCGGCGGGCAGGTAACCGGTCCGGATCGCCGAGCGCAGCAATTCGTACACCCGCCGCGATGAGGTCTGCAGCGGCGACGGAGCCGCCCGCAGTCCCTGCACAGCATTCACGGTGTGCAGCCTGTCACGGCCGCGCCAGGTTTGCAGGGCGGCGCTCATGACGATGCGCTTCGGAGCTTCAGCGGAATGCCCAGGTTGTCCCTGAGCGTCGTCGCGCTGCCGTAGCCGGTCTTGAACACTCCACGCTGCTGCAGGATCGGCACCACCTTCTCCACGAAGTCCACGACATTGCGCGGCATGAAGTTGATGATCGAGACCATGAAACCGACGTTGGGACCAGTCTCGGCGTGCAGGTCGCAGATCTGGTCGGCGATGTCGGTGGCGCTGCCGTAAAGCGTCGGCCCGCCCGCGATCATCGTCTCGCGGCCGAGCTGCTGGAACATCTGCTTGGTCAGCAGACCGCCGGGTCCGACCATCTCGGCCATCTTGGGCAGATACGCCGTCGATCCGTTGGCCGCTTCGATTGCCGCAGTGGCCTCCTCGATAGTGAAGGTGCCCGGCAGCGTGGAGAAGTCGAATCCGCTCTTGTGCGCCATGAAGACACCGCCGGCCTCCAACGGAACCGATTCGATCAGCTGTGCCTCGAGTTCCTTCGCGTGTTCGACGTTCTCACCCATCATCGGGTGCACCGGCCAGAGCACCTGGATCTCCTCCGGGGCCCGGCCCACGTCAGCAAGATGGCGGTCCAGCTCGGCGCGGAACGTCCTCATGCCCGCGGCCGAAGGACGGGACACGAACACGATGTCGGCGTTACGTGCGAACGATATGAGACCCCGTGGAGACGCACCGGCTTGGATGAGTGGCGGATGGTACTGGGGTGACGGCAGCATGTTCAGGGGACCCTTGACGTCGAAGAACTCGCCGTGATGGTCCAGATAGTGCACTTTGGCCGGGTCTGCGAACACGCCGGTTCCTGTGTCCAGCAGGATCGCCTCGGGTTCGACGCTACTCCACAGACCTTTGAGTACGTCGATGAACTCATCCGCGCGCTCGTAGCGTCGGTCGTGCTCCATCAGCTCGTCGAAGCCGAAGTTCGCGGCATCCGACCTGCGAGCCGAGGTCACGAGGTTTACCGCCATCCGTCCGCCTGTCACGTGATCGAGCGAAGAAACGTGCCGCGCAACGTAGTACGGGTGCATGTAGGTCGGTGAGAAGGTGAGGCCGAAACCGAGGTGTTGGGTCACCCGCGACATCAGGGCAATGGTGGGGCTCATGTCGTGGCGCGGCCACTGCAGGCCCCACGTGACCGCGGCGTCGATGCTGCCCTCCCAGGTATCGGGGATGCCGACACCGTCCCCGAAGAACACCATGTCGATGCAGCCACGCTCGGCCACGCGCGCGACATCCTCCCAGATGGCCGGGTGGGTGTAGTACGGGTAGTTCACCCACGAACCGGGGTTACGCCACGCCCCCTCGGTGTGGGTGAACGACAGATCGAGCGCCAGCTTGAGCGTGGGGGTCACGGCGGGAATCCTTCGGTTGCAGGTCAGTGGAACCGACCCCGAGTTCAGCCATCCGCCGTGTCAGCCGCGCAACACGCCGGAAAACTCTTGTTTGCGCCGCTTTCTCACACAACCTGACACTGCACCATCACTGCACAACAGCATCATTGAGGGCATCACTGCATCTGTTCCGCCACTGGGGACCGGCCACGGGCTGCCCGTTGCGCCGCGGCCAGCAGCTCGTCGCGGAACTCCGGATGGGCGATCGCCGCCAGCGCTTCACCGCGCTGCTGGACGGTTTTGCCTTCCAGCTCGGCGGCGCCGTACTCGGTGACGATGACGTCGACGTGGTGCCGCGGGGTGGTGATCACCGCACCGGGCCCGAACCAGGGCAGGATCCTCGACCGCAGTTCGCCGTCCCTGGTGAACGTCGACGGCAGACAGATCAGTGACCGGTCTGACAGCTCCAGGCCGGCGCCCGCCACAAAATCCTCCGCGCCGCCGATACCGCTGAATTGGTCACCATCGATGGTGTCGGCCACCACCTGTCCCTGCACGTCGACCGCAAGCGCACCATTGATGGAGACCATGTGGTGGTTGGCCGCGATGACCTCCGGGGAGTTGACGATCTCCACCGGAAGGAACACCACCTCGGTGTTGCCGTCCAACCAGGCGTACAACTCCGGCGATCCGAAGGCGAAGGTCGTCACACTGACCCCGGCGTAGATCCCTTTGTTCGTATTGGTGACTTTGCCGGCCCGGTGCAGTTGCATGCAGCCGTCTGTGAACATCTCGCTGTGCAGGCCGTACCCGCCACCGTCGCCCTCGGCGAGCTGGGTGGCGATCTGGCTGGGGATCGACCCGATCCCGGTCTGCAAGGTCGCCCCGGGTTCGATGAACCCCACCGCATGGCGCGCGATGGCGGTGTCGGCGTCGGTGGGCGGCGGCCCGGGCAGCGACAGCGGGGTGTCCGTGGAGCGCACCAGGATGTCGATCTCGTCGACGTGCACCGCGTGGCGGTGCTCCCCCGTCCCCACCGTGCGGGGATAGGCGTCCGACACCTCGACCACCAGAACCCGGTCGGGATCGGCTCCGGCACGGTGTAATTCGTCGATCGTGCCGCCGGCGTGCAGCGACAGCGAGCACCACCCCTGGTCATCCGGTGGCGCGGCGACCGTGCTCATCACCCTCGGCGCCTGCCGCTGCAGCAGCGGCCCGAAGCTCCGGAAATCGGCGGGCGTGAAGCCGATGTCGGCTCCACTGTCACGCAGCGCGCGCTCCAGGGGGCCGAAGAAGCCCGACAGATAGTGCACACCCGTCCGGCCGAACAACTCCGTGCCCACCGCCAGCAACGCGCCGTACACCCGCAAGTCGGTCCAGTCGTTGCGCTCACCGAGGGCGCGCAGGAACGCCGGCGGTTGCCCGGGTCCCAGCGGCAGCCCCAGGGTGTCGACGGTGTGCAGCCGCGCCGCAGCCTGCTGCGCGCTCAGTTCCTCCGGCATGGTCGCCACCCTGCCATGCCTCGGTCCCCGTCAGACGTCGACGCGCGTGAACCCGGTGCCTTCGTAGTGCGCGACGCAGGCCCGCCTGCGGACCTTGCCGCTGGTGGTGATCGGAATGGAGCCGGGAGCCACCAACACCAGATCGGCGGCCACCAGCCCGTGCGCATTGGAGATGGCCGAGGTGACCGCACGCCGCAGTTCGGCCACGTACTCGGCGACCTCCTCTGCGGTGTCCCCGCGCTTCTTGACCTCCATCACCACCACCAGCTGTTCCACGCCGTCCATCGCGACCGCGATGGCAGCGACCCGACCGCGGGTCAGCTCGGTCACCGTCGACTCGACATCGTCCGGTGCATGGTTGCGGCCACGGACGATGAGCAGGTCCTTGATCCGTCCGACGATGAAAAGCTCTCCGTCGCAGATGAATCCGAGATCACCGGTGCGCAACCACGGGCCCGATGGGGTGCCCGCGGCGGGATCGGTGATGGTGGCGCCGAACGTGCGCGCGGTCTCCTCGGGCTTGTGCCAGTAGCCGGCGCTGACGTTGTCGCCGTGCGCCCAGATCTCACCGGTGGTCCCGGGCGGACACTCACGCAGGGTGTCGGGATCGACGATCCGTAGCACGGGCGAAATCGCCGACAGCGGGGCTCCGTAGCTGATCAACGGCGTGCCGCCAGGTGCCGGGACCGGGTGCCCGGTGGTGAGGCTGTCCTGATCGAAGTGCACGGTCCTCGGGGGTTCACTCGGCGTGCGCGCCGCGAGATACAGAGTCGCTTCGGCCAGTCCGTACGAAGGCTGAATTACGTTGTCCCGCAGATTGAACCGGGCGAATCGCTCGCTGAACCGCGAGATGGTGGCCGGGTGCACCCGTTCCCCGCCACTCTGGATGAGCAGGACATCGCCGAGGTCCAGTCCGGCCATGTCCTCATCCGAGGTCTTCTTGGCGGCCACGTCGAAGGCGAAGTTCGGGGCCGAGGTGAACACGTTCGGGTGGCTGGCAGCCAATTGAAGCCAGCGTGCCGGTCGCTGCAGAAAGGACACCGGACTGGTCAACACGGTCGGAAAGCCGGCCACCACCGGGGTGCAGATTCCGATGATCAGGCCCAGATCGTGATAGAAGGGCAGCCACGACAGGATGGTGGGCGGGGTGATCAGACCGCCGTCGGCCAAAAAATCGGTGGTGATCTGTTGCAGGTTCGCCAGGACGTTCTGGTAGGAGATCATGACCCCGGCCGGTGCCCGCGTGGATCCCGAGGTGTACTGCAAGTAGGCCACCGACTGGATGTCGTCGGGCTCGACATCCGCCGCGCCGCCACGGACGGGGGCGTCCAGGTCCAGCGTGTCCACCTCGATCACCGCCAGGGTCGGCGCTTCGGTGACACTGTGGGCAACCGCTGATGCCACCGCGGAGGTCGTCAACACGGCGGCGGGGGTGGCGTCGCGCAGCACCGACTCGACCCGCTCGTCGGCGACGCCGCCGAACGGGACGGACAGCGGCACGGGGATCATGCCGGCCTGCAGGGCGCCGAGGAACCCGATGATGTACTCCAGGCCCTGGGGCGCCACGATCATCACCCGGTCACCGGGCACGGCGCAGTGTTGCAGTTCGCGCGCCACATTGCGAGCGCGCAGGTACAGCTGCGGCCACGTCAAGCTCAGCGGCACCCCCGCCCAATCCAGGTCGTAGTCGACGAAGGTCAGTGCCGTGTCGTCCGGCTGCAGGCTCGCGCGTTCACGCAGCAAGGCCGGGAAAGATGTCTCAACCGCCAGTGTCACGCGAAGGAAGTTACAGCAGCCGCGAAGGCTGCATCAGCGAAAACAGAACGAAAAGTGAAGTTCAGCCACTAATCTGCGTCTGCGTCAGTCACATAAGTGAATGGAAGATATGCACTGGGTCGGGGGACTCCAGCGCGTGAGTCGGACGGCGGGAAGCGTCGCTGTCGTGAGGAGTCGGGTTGGTGTCGATCGATGCGGTCGGTGGTCCGGTGGAGCTCCGCGAAGCGGTGGACCCGCACGTCACGGCAGGCACCGCTGTCGCCGTCATCGGCATGGGTTGCCGGCTGCCGCGCGGTATCGACTCCCCCGAAGCGTTCTGGGCGGCGTTGCTGCGCGGCGACGATCTGGTCACCGATGTGCCTTCGGAGCGCTGGAATTCCGACGACTTCTACGACCCCGAACCCGGAGTGCCCGGCCGAACCCGATCGCGGTGGGGTGCTTTCCTCGACGACGTCACCGGATTCGACCCCGACTTCTTCGGCCTCAACGAGCAGGAAGCAGCGGCCATGGATCCGCAGCACCGGCTCCTGCTGGAGACCTCGTGGGAGGCGATGGAACACGCCGGCCTGACGCCGACGGCCGTGTCCGGGTCCCGCACCGGCGTCTTCACCGGCCTCACCCACTACGACTACCAGATGATCAACGGCGCATCGGAGGCGATGCAGGGCCCATATGGCTTTCAGGGCAACACCTTTGCGATGGCCCCCGGACGCATCGCCCACCTGCTGGGACTGCACGGCCCCGCGGTGGCGGTCGACACCGCCTGCTCGTCCGGACTGATGGCCGTACACCTGGCGTGCCGCAGCTTGGCCGATGGCGAGAGCGACATGGCCTTCGCCGGCGGCGCCTACGTGATGCTGGACCCCCGCAAGTACGTCGCCGGTACTGCTGCCGGTCACCTGTCCCCCACCGGACGCTGCCGGGCGTTCGACGCGGCCGCCGACGGGTACGTCAGCGGTGAGGGCGCCGCGGTGTTCCTGCTCAAGCGCCTGACGGACGCGGTGGCCGCCGGTGATCGGATCCTGGCCGTGCTGCGCGGATCGGCGGCCAATCAGGACGGCCACACCGTCAACATCTCCACACCGTCGGTCACCGCGCAGAGCGCCGTCTACCGCCGCGCCCTGGCCGCCGCCGGCGTGGACCCGGCCACAGTCGGCATGGTCGAGGCGCACGGGCCCGGCACTCCGGTGGGCGATCCCATCGAGTACACCAGTCTGAGCACGGTCTACGGCACCGCCGGCCCCTGCGCACTGACGTCGGTGAAGACGAACCTCGGCCACGCCCAATCCGCGTCCGGAGCGCTCGGCCTCGTCAAGGCCGTCCTCGCTGTGCAGCACGCCACAGTGCCGCAGAACCTGCACTTCACCCACCTGCCGAAAGCCCTGGCCGGCATCGAGACCAATCTGTTTGTGCCACAGACCAACACGGCATGGCCCGGTGATCCCGACCAGCCCCGCCGCGCCGCGGTGTCCTCCTACGGTGTCTCGGGCACCAACGTGCACGCCATCGTCGAACAGGCCCCGGCGTCCGCGCCTTCGCGCACGGACACCCCTGCCGGCGCGCTGCTGTTCCCGCTGTCGGCCGGCACGCCCGAGGACCTGCGCCGCAGCGCGGGCCGGCTGGCGGACTGGGTGACGGCACACGACGACGTGCACCTGTCCGACCTGGGCTACACCCTGGCCCGCAGGCGGGTGTTCCACCCCGTGCGCACCGCGGTCATCGCAGCCACCCGATCCGAGCTCGGCCACCGGCTGCGGGAGATCGCGGCCGCAGAGCTGCCGTATCCGGCCGCGGTGGGCGCAGATGACCGGGGACCGGTCTGGGTGTTCTCCGGTCAGGGTTCGCAATGGGAAGCGATGGGCGCGGATCTGCTTGCGACCGAGCCGGTTTTCGCTGCCACCATCGCGCAACTGGAGCCGCTGATCGCCGCGGAGTCGGGATTCTCCGTCACCGCAGCGCTGACTGCTCCCGAGGTGGTGACCGGTATCGACCGGATCCAGCCCAGTGTGTTCGCCATGCAGGTGGGATTGGCCGCCGCCCTGCGGTCCCACGGTATCCACCCTGCCGCGGTGATCGGTCATTCCATGGGGGAAACGGCCGCGGCGGCGGTGTCCGGCGCGCTGTCGCTCGAGGACGCGGTCCGCGTGATCTGCCGGCGCTCGCGGCTGATGGCGCGGATCTCCGGATCGGGGACCATGGCCGCCGTGGATCTGCCTGCCAAACAGGTACTTTCGGAACTCACCATCAACGGCATCAAGGATGTGGTGGTGGCGGTGGTGGCGTCACCGCAGTCCACGGTGATCGGTGGAGCTACTGCAACGGTGCAGCAGCTGGTGCAGTCCTGGGAGCAGCGTGACGTCATGGCACGTCCGGTCGCTGTGGACGTGGCCTCCCATTCCCCGCAGGTCGATCCGATCCTGCCCGAGCTCACCGAGGCGCTGGCCGATGTCGTCGCGCGGACACCCGAGCTCCCCTTCTACACCGCCACCGGGTTTGATCCCCGCGAACAGCCGGTGTGCGACGCCAAGTACTGGGTGCGCAATCTGCGTAACACCGTCCGCTTCGCCGCTGCGGTGCGGGCCGCGCTGGAGGACGGCTTCCGGGTGTTCGCCGAACTCGCCCCGCACCCCTTGCTCATCCACGCCGTCGAACAGACCGCTGCCGGCATCGACGCCCCGCTGGCGATGCCGGCCGTCCTGCGCCGTGGGGTGGAGCTGCCCCAGGGCCTGCGCGGTGTGGTCGCCGATCTGCACGCAGCGGGCGCAGCAGTGGATTTCGCCGCGATGTACCCGCACGGGCACCTGGTGGACGCGCCGCTGCCCACCTGGTCACGGCGCCCGCTACGGCTCGCGCCAACCGCTGACGGCGCTGCCACCCGGGGCGGGCGCAACCTGGCGGTCCATCCTCTCCTGGGTCCGCATGTGCCGTTGCACGAAGAGCCCCGGCGTCACGTCTGGCGGTCCGAGCTCGGCACCACCGCCTCACCGTGGCTCGCCGACCACTGCGTCCGTGACGTGCCCGTGCTGCCCGCCGCCGCGTACTGCGAAATGGCAGTGTCGGCAGCCCGGACGGTCTTCGGACCGGGAGCGGAGGCGACCGACCTGCGATTCGATCGGGCACTGTTGCTCGACGGACACATCGAAGCCGGTGTCTCGGCCACGGACTCCGGCCCGGATACGGCGGACTTCTGCGTCGAGTCCGAGCAGAACGGCGAACGTATCCGCCATGCCGGCGCCGTGTTGCGCCGCTGTGGTGCGGAAGCTCCTGCCCGCTACGACATCGCAGCGCTGCGCGGTGCACACCCCCACACGGTCGACGGCGCCGACGTGCGCGCCGGGCTGGCGGCGCGCGGCGTCCGCTATGGCGCCGCCTTCACCGGACTCGCGGTCGCCCATGTCGGGGAGGGCGCCACCGGTTCGGTTCTGGCCGAAGTCGCGCTGCCGGGCCGGCTGCGCGCACAATCGGCCGGCTACGGCGTGCATCCGGCGCTGCTGGACGCGTGTTTTCAGACCATCGGCGCCAGCTTGCACGTACGCGCGCTCGGCGGCGACGTGCTGGGACTGCCGCTGACCGTACGCCGGATCCAGACCTTCGACCAGACCCGCACCGCGCAGTTCTGCTACACCCGGGTCACCGCTGTCGACGGCACCGGTGTCGAAGCTGATCTCGACCTCCTCGATCACGACGGGGTGGTGCTGCTGCGGGTGCAGGGACTGTGGTGCGGCTCCGCCACCTCCGGAGACAGTCACCGTGACAGGGTGCTGGCCGAGCGGCTGCTGACCGTGCAATGGCACCCACGTCAACCGCCTTCGGGCACCGGCGCGCAGACCTGGCTGCTGGTGGACACTGCCGACACCGTGAGCGCCACCGCCACCGACCTGGCCGGCGCCCTGCAGGATCTCGGCGGGACGGGCTCACTCCTGAACTGGCCCCGCGGCGGTGATCACGGGCAGTGCACCGCGCGGTTCACCGAACTCCTGCGCACCGGCGGGGTCGCCGGTGTCGCCGTCTTGACGGCGGACGACGATGATGACCCAGCATTCTCGCCGCAGTCCGGGCGGGACACCGTGGCCCATCTCATCCGCGTCGCCCGTGAACTGACCGGGCTACCGGGTGAGCTGCCTGCGCTGGCGGTGCTCAGCCGCCATGCCCAGACGGTGCTGCCGGGCGACGGGATCGACCTGTCCCAGGGCGGGCTGCGGGGGCTGATCCGGGTGATCGGGGTCGAGCATCCCCACCTGCGTGTGCACCACATCGATCTCGACTTCACCACGGCACCCGCACTGGTGGCCGCCGAGTTGCTCAGCGACTCCCCCGAAGACGAAACAGCGTGGCGGGACGGCAACTGGTACGCCGCACGCCTGCAGAGTTCCCCGCTGCGTCCCGATGAGCGGCACCACGTCGTGGTCGACCATCAGCGCGACGCGATGCGACTGCAGATCCGCAACCCCGGTGACCTCCAGACATTGGAACCCGTTGCACTCCAGCGGATGTCACCGGGCCCCGGCCAGATCGAGGTGGCAGTCACCGTCTCGAGCATCAACTTCGCCGACGTGCTGGTGGCCATGGGTCTGTTCCCCAGCATTGACGGCGAACTCCCCGAGTTGGGCATGGACTACGCGGGGGTGGTCACCGCCGTCGGCCCCGGCGTCGCCCACCTGAGCGTCGGTGACCGGGTGGGTGGTTTTTCACCGAACGGGTGCTGGGGGACTTTCGTGGCCTGTGACGCCGACCTCGCTGTTGCGCTGCCCGACCACCTGTCCGACCACGCCGCCGCCGCCGTGGCCACCGCCACCGCCACCGCGTGGTACGGCCTGCACACCCAGGCCCGCATCACTGCCGAGGACAAGGTGCTCATCCACTCGGCCACCGGCGGGGTGGGCCAGGCTGCCATCGCCATCGCCCGCGCCGCCGGGGCACAGATCTTCGCCACCGCGGGTAGCGAGTCACGGCGACAGATGTTGCGCGACATGGGTATCGATCATGTCTACGACTCACGCAGCACGGAGTTCGCCGACCAGATCCGCCGCGACACCGCCGGCTACGGGGTGGACATCGTGCTCAACTCGCTGACCGGGGCTGCGCAGCGCGCCGGTCTCGAGCTGCTGGCCGACGGCGGACGATTCGTCGAGATCGGCAAGCGCGATGTCTACGGCAACACCCGGCTGGGCCTGTTCCCGTTCCGGCGCAACCTCACGTTCTTCTATCTGGATCTGGCTCTGATGTCACGCAGCCATCCGCGGCGGGTGGCCGAACTGCTGCGCACCGTCTTCCGCCTCGCCGCCGCCGGCGAGCTACCGCCCACCCAGTTCACCGTCCACCCCCTCACCGATGCCGCGCAGGCCATCCGAACCATGGGCGCCGCACAACACACCGGCAAGTTGTTGCTCGAGGTCGGGCGCACCGCAACCACATCGGCGGTGGTCGAACCCGCTGCAGCACCGGTGTTCCGCAGCGACGGCGCTTACCTGGTGACCGGTGGCCTCGGGGGTCTCGGTCTGTTCTTCGCCGAGAAGCTGGTCGCGGCGGGTTGTGGTCGCATCGTGCTCACGTCCCGTTCGCAACCGAGCATCAGGGACCTGGAAACCATCGAGATGATCCGGGAGATGGGCGGCGACGTGCAGGTGTACTGCGGCGATATCACCCGGCCCGACACCGTAGAGGGCATGCTCGCGGTCGCGACCGCGACCGGGCTCCCGGTCCGGGGCGTCCTACACGCGGCCGCGGTGGTCGACGATGCCATGCTGGGCAGCATCACCGACGAGCTGCTGGAGCGCGACTGGGCGCCGAAGGTGCACGGCGCGTGGAACCTGCACGTCGGCACCAGCGCAGCGCCGCTGGACTGGTTCTGCTGCTTCTCCTCCGCCGCCGCCCTGGTGGGCTCCCCCGGGCAGGGCGCCTACGCGGCGGCCAACAGCTGGCTGGACGGTTTCACCCGCTGGCGCCGAGCCGCGGGCCTGCCCGCGACCTCGATCGCCTGGGGAGCGTGGGGGCAGATCGGGCGGGCCACCGACTTCGCCGAGAACCACGGCGCAGCCATCGATCCGGAGGACGGCGCCCACGCTTTCGACGCGCTGCTGCGCCACGACCGTTCCTATACGGGATATTCACCGATGCTCGGCAGTTCCTGGCTGACGGCCTTCGCGGCGCGCAGCCCGTTCGCGGAGGCTTTCCGCGCAGAAACCCGCAGCGGCGCAGACAACACCGGGCTTCGTGATGAGCTCGGACGGCTGGCGCCCGAGGAACGACCGGGCCGGATCCGCAGGCTGATCTCCGAGCAGATCAACGTGATCCTGCGTCGCAGCGTGGATCCCGACCGCCCGTTGTCGGAATACGGGGTGGATTCCCTCGGTGCACTGGAACTGCGCACCCGGATCGAGGCCGAGACCGGGGTGCGGCTCGCATCCGGTGATCTCGCCGTGGGCACCGTCCGTGGTCTGGCCGAACTCCTGTGCGAAAAGCTGGTGGCCTCAGACGTGGGCTGAGGTCACCACAGACACGGCAACAGGCGGTAGCGCACCCGGCGGCTGTAGGCGCAGTAGCCGGCGAGTTCGTCTCGCAGCAGCGTCTCCTCGTCACGAATCCGGGAGACCAGCACCAGGACACCGGGTGCCACGAACAGCAGCGCCCAATAGGAACCGAGCGCCGGCGGCGTGCCCACCAGCATCAGCACGTTACCGAAGTACATGGGGTGGCGCACCACCGCATACAGACCGGTGGATACCACCTGCTGACCGGCCTCCACCTGCACGGTGGTGGAGGCGTAGGTGTTCTGCACCGCCACCAGCACCACCATCGCGAGCCCGGCGGCCACCACCGCCGCACCGAGCACGCTCACCGCTGCCGGCACCGACGACCAGCCGAAGCGGTGGTCGAGCGCGCTCACCACACACATCGCAGCCAACGACCCGTACAGCACCGCCATCACGACCTTCTGCACGGTCCTGGCTTCGGCCACCGGACCACCGCGCATCCGTCGTTGCAACGCAGCAGGTCTGGCCATCTGGACGTACACGCTCGGCAGCCACGCCGCGCAGGCGAACACCGCCAGGAACATCCAGGCCTGCCAGTAGTGAACAGTCCAGGACGGCAGGAACAGCGCGCCGGCGATGGCGACGAACTGAACGAACCCTGCGAGGGCAACGCTGCCCACTGCTTTCACGAGTCTCCCCGCTGTGCTCTGGTGTACCACCGCGTCACGTCCTGCCCGGCGTCGTAGCGCGCCAACCATTCGGCAGCCAGCGCGGGGAGGTCCTGGTACTGGGGGTTGTGCCCGGGGAACTGGCTGCGCAGCACCCCGTATGCGGCGGCGAGTTTCTCCCGCAACCGCACGTGCGGGTAGACCCTTCCCACGGGCCCGTAGTCCGGCACGTGAAGTCCGAGGAGGCCGCAGACTCTCGGAAAGTGCTTCGCTGCAGCCTTTTTCCAGCCCGGACCGCCCGACATGGAGGTGGCATCAACCAGGCGGTGGGTCAACGGCACCAGCCGGTTGAAGTCATCGGCGGCCTGCGCCATCACCGCCCCGGCGTGGGCGAACACCGACGGGGCCACGCGCAGGCGGTACCACCGGTCGGCCACCACCGCGTCGTAGATGAGCAGCGCCGAGCTACGGTGCTCGATCTCCTCCACAAAATGCCACAGGAACAGCGATGCCACCCGGTCGTCACCGCCGGCGAAGAGGGTGTCGGCGTTGTCGAGCATCAGTTTGAAGGAGGGGGTGAAGGTCGCCTCGACATCGGCGGTGTAGGCCAGCCGGTACTTCAGTGGTGTGGTCGCCACGAGCCGGTCGTAGGAGGCGATCACGTCGCTGAAGGTCTGCGCCAGCGCGGGGTGGCCGGCGATCAGCGCCTTGACATGCTGACGGTGGGCCAGACTGTGTTGCGCCTCCTGGCGCATGAAGGTCCGCGCTTCCTGCGCGACCGCCGGTTCGGCGATCAGTGGCAATGCCTCGGTGACGGTGGCGACGATCATCTTCTCGAATCCGATGGCCAGGAATGACAGTGCATTGGCCGCACTCGAGAACGCCGGATTGTGCTGGTTCCAGGCGAACGGAACCGCCGGGTCGGAGAATCCGAAACGCATCTTGCGCACCGACAGCTCGGTCACGGCCGTTCCCGGCCACCGGATTCGGGACTGCCGACCTGCCGGCTCAGACCGTGCACGGTGGGGGTCTGCAGCACCGCCGCAACGGTCAATTGGCAACCGAGTGCCTCGTTGATGAGCCCCACCAGCCGCAACGCCGACAGTGAGTCGCCACCCAGGGCGAAGAACGCGTCGTCGATGCCGACCCGCTGGATCTCGAGAACCTGCGTGTAGAGCTCGGCGAGGCGCTGCTCGACCGCAGTGGTCGGGGCGCGGTACTCCGGCGCCGGTGGTGCCTGCGGCGGCCGCGGCGGTGTCCAGGGCCCGGGCGGCAGCTGCGCCGGCTGCAGGGGCTGCACCGGATCGGCCACCATAGCGGTCAGCGTCTGCGTGAACCCGTCGAGCAGTGCTGCGACACTCTCCGCGTCGAACACGTCGGTGCGGTATTGGACGCGTAGCTCCACCTGATCCCCGGGCACCGCCTGCACCGTCAGCGGGTAGTGATAGGTGTCCTTGGCTGTGATGTCCGTGATGGTCAGACCGGCGGCGCTGTGCGCGGTGTCCGCCGGGTAGTTCTCGTAGACGAACGCGGTATCGAACAATCGGGAATGTCCGGTGGCGCGCTGGATTTCGCCCAGCCCGAGGTGTTCGTGCTCGAGTGTCTGGTTGCGGCGGTGATGCAACTGGGTGAGCAGTTCGACGGTGCTGGTGGTGGGGCTGAAGGTGGCTCGCACCGGAACGGTGTTGATCAGCAGGCCCACCATGGCGTCGGCGCCGGGCAGGTCGTCGGGCCTGCCGGACACCACGGCGCCGAAGGCCACCTCGGAGTGTCCGGTCAGCGAGCGGAGCAGGTGTGCGAAAGCGGCCTGCAGGACAGTGCTGACGGTGGTGCGGCAGGCACGCGCGAGCTCGACGACCGCGCGGGTGGTCTGCTCGGACACCCTTGTGGAGGTGACGTGACGCGGACCCACCTCGAGAGGATCCTGTGGCCCGACCAGGGTGGGTGTATCGAAGCCGGAGAGCGCCTGTGTCCACGCCTGCCGGGCCGCGGTGATGTCGCGCTCGGCGAGCCAGCTCAGGAATCTGCGATAGGGCACGGGGGCGGGTAGCCGCTGGCCGTAGTACCCGGCGAAGACCTCGGCCAGCAGCACCGGCAGCGACCAACCGTCCAGCAGCAGGTGATGGTTGGTCAGCACGAAGCGGTGCCGGTCCGGCGCGATCCGCAGCAGAGCTGCCCGGATCAGCATCTCCTCCGCCGAGTCGCACACCGCATTGCGTTCCGCTGCGCAGAGTTTGGCGATCTGCTCGTCGAGGTCGAAGTCATGGCCGGTGAGATCGAGATACTGCCAGGGCACCTCGGGTTGCGCCGGGACCACCTGGACCGGTTCGCCGAAGCGGGTGCAGAACGTGGCGGCCAGATTGGGGTGCCGTTGCAGGGTGGCCTGGATGGCCTCCCTCATGCGGTGCTGGTCGAGGTGTCCGTTCACGGTGATCTCCAGCTGGACGGCGTACACGTCGTCGCCGGAGGTGCGGCCCAGCTCGGCGTGGAACAGCAGCCCCTGCTGCAGCGGTGTCAGGGGCAGGATGTCAGCCACCTGCTGCCGGCTGCAGAGGTCGTCGATCTGGTGTTGGGTCAACCGCGCCGGTGCAATGTCCGAAGGGGTCAGTCCCCCGCCGCCCCCGCGCACGTGGGCGCAGATCCCGGCCAGGGCGTCGAACCACAGCTGGCTGAGTCGGTTCACTTCGGCGTGGCCCAGCGCCGACGGCGCCCAGGTCCAGCCGGCTCGCAGCCGTGGGCCGGCGTCGGTGTCGACGGTGCCCGCGTTCAGTTCGACGGTGTGCATCAGCGGCATCGGGATGGCGGCCGCGGCACCGGTCACCGCCCACCCGTCGGGGCGGATCTCCCAGATGTCGCCGGACACGTCTGTCGCACCCGCACCGAGCCGGCCGAGGTAGTTGAAGCCGATCACCGGGTCGGGTCCGTCGAGGTCGACGTCGTCGTTGAGGTAACGCAGCAGTCCGTAGGTCAGCCCGTCCGGTTGGGCGCGCAGTTGTTCCTTGAGGTTCTTGATCACCGACCCCAGACCTGCACCCCCGGTACTCACCTGCGTCCAATCCAGATTGCTGATGTTCAGTGCCACCGGGTATTTGGTGGTGAACCAGCCCACGGTGCGGGACAAGTCGATGTCGTCACCCAGCCCGGGGAGATCGTCGTGGCGACCGTGGCCTTCGGCGTCGATGACCAGCGAGCCGGTGCCCAGGAATTCGCGCAGTGCCATCGCGTAGGCGATCATCAGGATGTCGTTGATGCCGGTGTGGAAGGCGGCCGGGACCTCACCCAAGAGCAGCCGGGTGGTCTCCACATCCAGCTCCACCGACAGGCTCCCTGCGGTGGCGTAGGTATCGGTGGCGGGAGAGACCGCCGGCAGGGGCACGGGTAGCGCCCTGGTCTGCTGCCAGTGCGGGGTTTGGGCAAGCACCTCGGGTCGGCGGGCGTATTCGGTGAGCAGCGCGGCCCAGCGGGCGAAGGACGTGCCAGGTTCCGGAAGGACGATCGGTTGCCCGCTGGATCGCTGGGCCCAGGCCAGGTTGATGTCTTCGAGCAGAATGCGCCAGGACACCCCGTCGACCACCAGGTGATGGGCGATCACCACCAACTGCCCCACCACCGGTACCCACAATGCACTGACCATCACCCCCGCCGCGGGATCCAGCCGCGCCCGCGCCCGGGCCACCACCTCAGCAGAGAGCGAATCAACCGTCTGCAGACACGACCCGGCATCCACCGCACCGACCTCGGCCACGGTCAACACCCAAGCACCACCGTCGGATTCATCAACCCGCAACCGCAACATCGGATGCCGATTCAGCACCGCCTGCAACACCGCCACCACGTCGGAGCGGGTAACACCGACGGGCGCCTGAATGACGACCGTCTGGTTGAACTCGTCGATCGGCCCGGCGACCTGGCGCAGCCAACCGATGATGGGAATGGCGGTCACGGCGCCGGTTCCGTCGTCGGCTACCACGTCGACCACCCCGGTGACGCGAGCCAGTCGCGCCAATCCTTCGACGGTCTGCTCGACAAAAAGATCTTTGGGTCGGCATCGCACCCCGGCGGCCCGGGCCCGTGCGACCACCTGCATCGACAAGATACTGTCCCCACCCAACTCAAAAAACGACTCGTCGACCCCCACCCGCGCCACACCCAACACCTGCGCAAAAATCCCCGCCAGAATCTCCTCCACCGCATCAGCAGGCCCCCGATATCCCTCGGCACTCTGATACTGCGGCACCGGCAACGCCCGGCGATCCAACTTCCCATTCACCGTCAACGGCATCGCCTCGACCACCACCACCGCCGAAGGCACCATGTACTCCGGCAACCGAGCAGCCACCGCCGCGCGCACCACCGCGGGATCAACAGCACCCGTCACATACCCGACCAACCGCCGATCCCCCGGACGGTCCTCCCGCACCACCACCTCAGCCTGCTCAACCCCAGCCACATCACTGAGCGCCGCCACAATCTCACCGAGCTCGATCCGATAACCGCGGATCTTGACCTGCTCATCAGCACGCCCCAGATACCGCAACTGCCCATCCCCACCCCAACACACCACATCACCGGTGCGATACATCCGCGCACCCACCCCACCGAACGGACACGCCACAAACCGACCCGACGTCAACCCCGCCCGACCCACATACCCATCCGCCAACCCCACACCCGCCACATACAACTCCCCCGCAACCCCCACCGGCACCCGACGCAGGGCCGTGTCCAACACGAAGAAGCTCAAGTGCGCCAGGGGAATTCCGATGGGGCTGACCAGCTGTGCGGTATCGGCGGTGGTGATCTCGCGCAGCGACGCGTGCACCGTCGTCTCCGTGATCCCATACATGTTCAACAACCGCGGCGAATCCGGGTGAGCCCCCACCCACGCTGACAACCGCTGCGGTTCCAGCGCTTCACCGCCGAACACCACCGCCTCCAACGCCAGCCGCGAACCCACCTCCGGCATCGCAGCATCAGCGGCCTGCAGCGCATAAAACGCCGACGGAGTCTGACTCAACACCGACACACGCTCAGAAACCAAAACCTCCAGCAGATCCTCCGGCGAGCGCACCACCTCATCCGCGACCACCACCACCCGACCACCGAACAGCAACGCCCCCCAGATCTCCCACACCGAAAAATCAAACGCCAACGAATGACACTGCGACCAGACGTGTTCGGCCAGACCCATCTCCCGGTCCAACGTCTCCAACAGTCCCAACACATTCCGATGCGGAACCGCCACCCCCTTCGGCGTACCCGTCGTCCCCGATGTATAGATCACATACGCCGTGTCAGCAGAATCCACCACCGGCAACACCCCCACCGGATCCCGTTCATCAAATCCAGCGATATCGAGCACCACGGCACCACACCCCGACAACGACGACACCCACTCACCAGTGGTCACCACCACCACCGGAGCCGCATCCGCCACCACAAAATCCCGCCGCGCCACCGGCACCGCCGGATCCACCGGCACATACGCGCCGCCTGCCTTCAGCACCCCCACCAACGCCACCACCGCATCCGCAGACCGCGGCAACACCAACCCCACCCGATCACCCCGACGCACACCACAACCAACCAACCGCCACGCCAACCGATCCGACGCCTCATCCAACTCCCGATACGACAACGTGGCGCCGTCGAACGTCACGGCCGCGGCACCGGGATCGAGCCGCACCACCGACCCGAACACCGACACCAGAGAGCCACCCCCCCAAGCCCCCGCCGGAGCCAACCCCGCCCGATTACCCCACATATCAAGGCGAGCCCGCTCCTGCTTGTCCAGGAAGTTCAGCGCGGACAGCTTTTGGGATACGTCGGCGACCATGGCACTGATGACGCGTCTCAGCCGCTCAACCAGATCGGTGATGCGTGCTTCGTCGTAGACGTCGGTGCGGAACTCGACGGCGCCGGCGATCCCGGCGGCGGTATCACCGTCCCAGCGTTCCGCCAGCGTGAACGTGATGTCCATCCGGGCGGTCGCGGTGTCCACCGGTATCGGAGTGACCTGCAGATCACCCAGTGTCAGCCCGGCGGTGGCGCTGTCCTGCCAGTCGAAGTTTTGCCATGCCAACATCACCTGCACCAGCGGGTGGTGGGTCAGGCTCCGGGCGGGTTTGAGTCGCTCGACCAGCACCTCGAAGGGGACGTCCTGGTGCTCATAGGCGGCCAGGCTGCGGCGGCGCACCTGGTCCAGGAGATCAGCGATGCTGGGATTGCCGGAGAGATCGACGCGCAGCACCAAGGTGTTGACGAAGAACCCCACCAGCTCGTCGAGTGCGGCTTCCCCGCGTCCGGCAATGGGAAAGCCGAGGGCGACATCGGTTTCCGCGCTCAGGTGTGACAGCAGGATTGCCAGCGCGGTCTGGATGACCATGAAAGGGGTGGCGTTGTGCGCGCGGGCCAGCGCCGTCACCGCCTGGTGCAGGTCGGCCGGCCAGTCGACCTCCAAGCGGGCGCCCCGCAGGTCGGACACCGCCGGGTACGGTCGATCGGTCGGAAGCTGCAACCGGTCTGGCATTCCGGCCAGCGCACGCTGCCAATAATCGAGTTGCGCACAGATCCGGCTCCCGGGGTCGGACAGCTCGCCCAGCCGCTCACGCTGCCAGAGGGTGTAATCCGCGTAGTGCACGCCCAGCGGGCTCCACGGAGGTTTCTCTCCGGCGTTGCGGTGACGATAGGCCACACCCAGATCGCGGACCAGCGGCGTGACCGACCAGCCGTCGGCGGCGATGTGATGGACGACGGCCACCAGCACGTGGTCGTCGTCGTGGAGCCGGAAGAGCGTTGCCCGCATCGGAATGTCGTTCTCGAGCTGGAACTCGTGGCGGGCTGCGGTGTCGACGGCCGCGCGCAGGCGGCTCTCGGACCAGCCGCCGGCATCCACCAGGGCCCAGCCGAAATCGGCGCCGGCGGTGGGCACAACGACCTGATGCGGGACGCCGTCGGCGGCGGGGAACACTGTGCGCAGGCTCTCGTGCCGGTCCAGCACGTCACCGAGGGCGGCCCCCAGGGCGGCGGTGTCCAGCGCTCCGTGCAGGCGCAGCGCCACCGCGATGTTGTAGGTGGCCGACGGTCCCTGGAATTGGTCGATGAACCACAACCGGCTCTGCGCGAACGACAACGGGACACGCTCAGGTCGGGCCATCGCGACCAGCGCCGCCGCCGAGGTGTCCTGTCCACCGATGCGCAGCGCCAGCTGTGCCACGGTGGGAGCCTCGAACACGGTGCGCACCGCGATGTCGGCACCCAGCCCGGCGTTCACGGCCGCAATCAGCCGCATGGCCGACAGGGAGTCGCCGCCCAGGTCGAAGAAGGAGTCGTCGGCGCCCACCCGCCCGATACCGAGGATGTCGCCGTAGATGTCCGCCAGGTGCATCTCGGCGGCGGTCGAGGGTGCGCGGTAGTGCCGGTCGCCGCGGTGGTCCGGTGCCGGCAGCGCCCCCCTGTCGAGTTTGCCGCCGACCGTCAGTGGCACCGCCTGCAGCGTGATGACCGCGGTGGGCACCAGATACGCCGGGAGCTGGGCGGCCAGCGCTGCCCGTGCTGCCGCCGGGTCCGCCGGGCCGGTGATGTATCCGACCAGGCGGTGATCGCCGGGGCGGTCTTCGCGGACGATCACCACTGCCTGCTCCACCCCGTCGACGGCGGCCAGAGCAGCCTGGACTTCGGCGGGTTCGATGCGGTGGCCGCGGATCTTGACCTGCTCGTCGGCCCGCCCGAGGTAGTCCAGCTGACCGTCGCTGCGCCACCGCACCAGATCTCCTGTGCGGTACATCCGCTCACCTGGCACGCCGAACGGTGACGCCACGAAGCGGGACGCGGTCAGCGTGGTGCGTCCCACATATCCGACGGCCACGCCACGCCCGGCGACGTACAGCTCCCCGACCACCCCTCGTGGGACGGGGCGCAGACGCTCGTCGAGCACAAACAGCGCGGTCGTCGGGACCGGTCTTCCGATGGGGGCGACACCGGACGCGGCCGAGCCGCTGCGCAGGTGATCACTCATCGAGGCATAGACGGTGGCCTCGGTCGGACCGTAGGCGTTGACGAGCACGCGCCCGGGCGCCCACCGGTCCACGATGTCGGCCGGGCACGCTTCGCCGCCGAGCAGTACCGCCACCCGGTCCAGTCGTTCGGCAGGCAATGCGGTCACCGCCGAGGGCGTCTGGGTCAAAACCGTGACCTGCTCTGCGATCAGCAGACCGAGGAACTCGCCGGGTGAGCGGACCACGTCGTCCGGCACCACCACCAACCGGCCACCACCGAGCAAGGCGGCCCAGATCTCCCACACCGAGAAGTCGAACGCATAGGAGTGGCACTGTGTCCAGACCTGCGGGTGCGGCAGGCCTGCGGGCGGGGAGTCGGCCAGGTGGGCGAGGTTGCGATGTGACACCGCAACCCCTTTCGGGGTGCCGGTGGTACCCGAGGTGTAGATCAGGTAGGCGATCTCGTCGGCGCTGGCGCAGTGCTCCGGGGCGTCGGGGCGCAAGCCGGCGGCAGCGATGTCGAGCACTGCGCCACCGAACCCGGCGACCCGGGGGCGCAGGTCTGCGCTGGTGATCACCGCGCTGGGCGCGGCGTCGGTCAGCAGGAACTCGATGCGGCTGTCGGGCAGCGCCGGGTCGACAGCGAGGTAGGCAGCGCCGATCTTCAGGGCGGCCAGCATGGCGGTCACCGCGGGGACGGATCGGGGCGCCAGTAGGGCCACCCGGTCGCCGGGTCGAACTCCGGATTCGGACAAGCTGTGCGCCAGTTGGTTTGCCTGCTCGTCGAGCTCGCGGTAGGTGATCGAGCGGTCCGTGTCGGTGACCGCCACCGCGTCGGGATGCCGTATCACCCGCGCGGCGAACAGTTCCGGAACGGTCACCGCCGCCGGGGCTGTCGCCAGTGCGGCTCTGTTGCCGAGGTCATCGAGTCGGCTGCGCTCGGATTCGGTGAGCACCTCCACCGTCGAGAGGCGGCGGGCGGGGTTGGCGGTCATGAGGTCCAAGACCCGCCGTAGCCGCTCCATCAGGGTCTCGATGCCCGCCGGGTCGAAGACGTCGGTGCGATACTCCACCATGCCGGCGATGCCGGTTGCGATGCCGTCCTGGGTGCGACGTTCGTTGAAGGTGATCGCGAGATCCACCCTGGCGGTGCCGGTTTCGAGTGGTAATTGGGTGATCTGTAGATCGCCCAGCGCCACCGCGATCTCGTCGCTGGTCTCCCCGGGCAGGTTGCGCCAGCCCAGCATCACCTGAACCAACGGGTGGTGGGTCAATGACCGGGTGGGGTTGAGCCGCTCGACCACCACCTCGAACGGCACGTCCTGGTTTTCGTAGGCCGCCAGGCTGCGGGACCGAACCTGGGCCAGCAATTCGGCTACCGTTGGGTCACCGCTGACGTCGACGCGGAGTACCAGGGTGTTGACGAAGAATCCGATGAGGTCATCAAGAGCCGGGTCACGCCGGCCGCCGATCGGAAAGCCGACTGCCACATCGGTGGTGGACGCGAGCCGGCCCAGCAGGACGGCCAATGCCGCCTGCACCAGCATGAAACTGGTGGCGTGGTGGTGGTGGGCCACCTGCGCGATCCGCTCCTGCAGCTCGACCGGCCAGTGCACGGCGATGCTGGCCCCGCGCTGGTCGGCCACTGGCGGGTAGGGACGGTCGGTCGGCAGCTCCAGCCGGTCCGGCATCCCGGCCAGTGTGTCCTGCCAGTAGGCGAGTTGCCGGGCGATCAGACTGTCGGGGTCGTCCAGTGCGCCGAACTGATGGCGCTGCCACAAGGTGTAGTCGACGTACTGGACCGGCAGTTCGGTCCACGCGGGGGCGATCCCCATGCACCGGCACAGGTAGGCGATACCGAGATCGCGCACCATCGGCGCCGCGGAGAGCCCGTCGGCCGCAATGTGGTGCGCCACACTGACCACCACGTGATCGTCGGCTGCGATTCGGAACAACCTGGCGTGCAACGGGATCTCGTGAGCCAGGTCGAAGGCATGCTGGGCCACCTCGGCGACCGCACGGTCCAGTTGTTCCTGCGACCAGCCGGCGGCATCGACGATCTCCCACCCGATGTCGGCCTCATCGGGAGGCACCACCCTTTGTTGTGGGTTGCCGTCGGGGGCGACGAACACGGTACGTAGGCTTTCGTGACGCCCAACGACATCGAGCATCGCCGCGCCCAGCGCCTCGGCGTTGAGAGTGCCCTTCAGGCGCAGGCCCACCGGCATGTTGTACATCGGTGAGGGGCCTTGCAGCTGGTCGAGGAACCACAGCCGGTGCTGGGAGAAGGACAGCGGGATCACCTCGGGCCGCGGTACGGCGCGCAAGGGCTGCAGTTGGTGTCCGCCGCCGCCGATCCGGGTGGCCAGCTGCGCCACGGTGGGGGCGTCGAACAGTGTGCGTACCGTCAGCCCCGCGTCCAGCGCGGCGTTGACCGCCGCGACCAGCCGCATCGCGGACAGGGAGTCACCGCCGAGGTCGAAGAACGACTGGTCGGCGCTCACGCGGTCCACGCCGAGTACCCGTGCGACGATGCCGGCGAGGATCTCTTCGACCGCGGTCACCGGCGCCCGATACGAGCCGGCATCGCCGAACTCGGGCGCGGGTAAGGCCCGGCGGTCGAGTTTGCCGTTCACAGTCAGCGGCAATCTGTCGATCACCAGTACCGCAGCGGGCACCATGTATTCGGGCAGCCGCCGGGCCAGCGAGGCGCGCAGGACACCCGGGTCCGCCGCGCCCACAACGTAACCCACCAGGCGCTTGTCGCCGGGGCGGTCTTCACGGACCACGACGACGGCCTGGTCCACCCCGTCCATGCCGTCCAGAGCTGCCCGGATCTCACCCAGCTCTATTCGGTAGCCGCGGAGCTTGACCTGTTCATCGGCTCGCCCCGCGTACCGCAGTTCGCCATCGGCTCCCCACCACACCAGGTCCCCGGTGCGGTACATCCGGGTTCCCGGTTCGGTGGCGAACGGGCATGCCACGAACCTGGTGGAGGTGAGCCCGGCGCGGCGCCAATAGCCTGCTCCTGCACCGGTTCCCGCGACGTAGAGATCGCCGATGACGCCGGGTGCAACCGGGCGCAGCCAGTGGTCCAACACGAAGAATGCATAACTCGGCAGCGGTAGACCGACCGGACTGAGATCGGATTCGGCATCGATGTCGGCGTCGACGATCTCGCGAAACGACGCGTGCACGGTGGTCTCGGTGGTGCCGTACAGATTGAACAACCTGGGTAGGGCCGGGTGATGTTGTCGCCATGTGCGCAGGCGTTGCGGTTCGAGCGCCTCACCGGCGAAGACCACCGCCTGTAACGCCACAGCGCTGCCGTGGTCGGAGGTCAGCGCGTCGGCCGTCTGCAGCGCGTAGAACGCCGATGGGGTTTGGCTGAGCACCGTGACCTTCTCTTTGGCCAGCAGCGCGTGAAAATCCTCGGGTGCGCGGGCCACCGGTTCGGGCACCACCACCAGACGTCCGCCGTAGAGCAGGGCGCCCCAGATCTCACACACCGAGACGTCGAAGGCAAGCGAGTGCCACTGCGACCACACGTGCTGCGCCAGCGGCATGCGGGAGTCCATGGCCTCCAGGAGGCGAGTCACGTTCTGGTGGGTGATCGCGACGCCCTTGGGGGTGCCGGTGGTGCCCGAGGTGTAGATCAGGTAGGCGATGTCGTCGGGTTCCGGGGTGGGCAGGACGGCGGTGGATCGCAACCCGACGACATCCTGCAGCACACTGATGTCGATGACGGGCAGCTCGCCGCCGTCGAGGCGGCCGGCCAGGGCCGAGGTCGTGATGGCCAGGGTGGGAGCGGCGTCACCGAGGACGAACTCGCGGCGCGCGGCCGGCACCGCGGGGTCGATGGGCACGTACGCCGCGCCGGCTTTGAGCACTGCAAGGATCGCGACGATGGCGTCGGCCGATCGGGGCAGCAGCAGTGCCACCCGCTGTCCCCGCTGCAGGCCATGATCGATCAGCAACTGGGCCAACAGGTTCGAGGACTCGTCGAGCTGCTGATACGTCCAGGACCCGTCGGCTCCGGTGACCGCTACCGCGTTGGGGCACTGTCGCGCCTGCTGGCCGAAACGGGCGGGAACAGACGCGGGTGCGGTAGTGGGTGCGGAGAGGGCCTGGCGGTTGCCCCAGTGGTCCAGACGGTCCCGCTCGAGCGGGCCCAGGACGTCGATCTGCGAGAGCACCTGCCCGGGGCCGTCGGCCATGCCCTCGAGCAGCCGGGTGAACCGCGCCATGGTGGCGGTGATGCCGGCGGAGTCAAGGATCTCGGTGTCGAATTCGACCCGCAGTGTCAGACCGTCGCCGGGGATGGCCTGGACAGCAAGCGGGTAGTGGTTGTACTCACGGTGGGTGACGTCGGTGACCATCAGGCCGTCGGTCCCGGTCAGCCGGGCCGGGTCCATCGGGTAGTTCTCGTAGACGAAGAACGCGTCGAACAGTCGGTCGTGCCCGGTGACGCGGTGGATCTCGCTCAGCGCCAGGTGGTGGTGGTCCAGGGTGGCGGTGTAGGCGTTCTTCAGCTGACCCAACAGCTCACCGACGGTGGTCCGCGGCGTCGCCGTCGCGCGCACCGGCACGGTGTTGATCAGCAGGCCCACCATGGATTCCGCGCCCGGTACCTCCTGTGGCCGGCCGGAGACCGTGGTACCGAACACGACATCGCTGTGCCCGGTCAGGGTCATCAACAGCGCGGCGAAGGCGCCCTGGAGCACGGTGCTGACGGTGGTGTGGCACGTTCGCGCCAGTTCCCCCAGTGCGTCGGTGACGGCGTGGGGTACCTGCACGTGCAGGACATCGCGGCGCCCGGCGGCGCCGTGGGAGGCTGCCCCGAGCAAGGTCGGGCTGTCGAGGCCACCGAGCACCTGCGCCCACGCCGCGCGCGCCGCCTCCAGGTCGCGACGTCCCAGCCAGTCGACGAACCTGCGGTACGGCGGTGCCGGCGGCAGCCGCTGGCCGTAGTACCCGGCGAACACTTCACCCAGCAGGATCGGCAGGGACCAGCCGTCGAGCACGATGTGGTGGTTGGTCATCAGCAGCCGGTGCTGGTCGGTCGCGGTGCGGATCAGCGTTGCACGGACCGGCGCTCGATCGCCGAGGTCGCACACCGCAGCGCGTTCGGCTGCACAGACCTCGGCGATCCGGTCCTCGGCGTCCGCCCCGGTGATCTCGAGGTACTGCCAGGGCAACACCGGGTCCCCGGGAATGATCTGGACCGGTTCGGCGAACTTTCCCGAGAACCGGGCCGCCAGATGCGGGTGCCGCGCCAGAACGGCCTCCACAGCGTGGCGGAGTCGTTCGGGGTCCAACGGACCGGATAGACAGATACTCAACTGCACTGCGTACAGATCGTCTCCGCCGGAGTCGGTCTGGGCGTGGAACAGCAGCCCCTGCTGCAAGGGAGTCAGGGGCAGGACGTCAGCTATCCGCATACTGCCGCTGCAGCTCGTCGATCTGCTGCTGACTCAGACCGGCGCCGATGTCGGAGGGGGTCAGTCCCCCGCCGCCCCCGTGGACGTGGGCGCAGATCCCGGCCAGGGCGTCGAACCACAGCTGGCTGAGTCGGTTCACTTCGGCGTGGCCCAGCGCCGACGGCGCCCAGGTCCAGCCGGCTCGCAGCCGTGGGCCGGCGTCGGTGTCGACGGTGCCCGCGTTCAGTTCGACGGTGTGCATCAGCGGCATCGGGATGGCGGCCGCGGCACCGGTCACCGCCCACCCGTCGGGGCGGATCTCCCAGATGTCACCGGACACGTCTGTCGCACCCGCACCGAGCCGACCGAGGTAGTTGAAGCCGATCACCGGGTCGGGTCCGTCGAGGTCGACGTCGTCGTTGAGGTAGCGCAGCAGTCCGTAGGTCAGCCCGTCCGGTTGGGCGCGCAGTTGCTCCTTGAGGTTCTTGATCACCGACCCCAGGCCTGCACCCCCGGTACTCACCTGCGTCCAATCCAGATCGATGATGTTCAGCGCCACCGGGTATTTCGTGGTGAACCAGCCCACGGTGCGGGACAAGTCGATGTCGTCACCCAGCCCGGGGAGATCGTCGTGGCGACCGTGGCCTTCGGCGTCGATGAGCACCGAGCCGGTGCCCAGGAATTCGCGCAGTGCCATCGCGTAGGCGATCATCAGGATGTCGTTGATGCCGGTGTGGAAGGCGGCCGGGACCTCACCCAAGAGCAGCCGGGTGGTCTCCACATCCAGTTCCACCGACAAGCTGCCAGCGTTGGCGTGCGTATCCACCGCAGGTTGCGTGCTGGGCAGCACGGGCGGCACCGCGAGGACCCTGCGCCAGTGCGTCGCCTGCTCGACCACTTCGGGATGGCGGGCGTATTCGGCGAGCAGCGCGGCCCAGCGGGTGAAGGACGTGCCAGGTTCCGGAAGGACGATCGGTTGCCCGCTGGATCGCTGGGCCCAGGCCAGGTTGATGTCTTCGAGCAGGATGCGCCAGGACACCCCGTCGACCACCAGGTGATGGGCGATCACCACCAACTGCCCCACCACCGGTACCCACAGTGCACTGACCATGACCCCCGCCGCGGGATCCAGCCGCGCCCGCGCCCGGGCCACCACCTCAGCAGAGAGCGAATCAACCGTCTGCAGACACGACCCGGCATCAACCGCACCGACCTCGGCCACGGTCAACACCCAAGCACCACCGTCGGATTCATCAACCCGCAACCGCAACATCGGATGCCGATCCAGCACCGCCTGCAAGACCGCGAGGACGTCTGCTTCATCCACGGTTGCAGGTGCGTCGAGCACCACGGTCTGGTTGAACTCGTCGACCGGCCCCGGCACCTCGCGCAGCCATCGCATGATGGGGGTGGCGAGCAGCGAGCCGGTTCCGTCGTCACCGGCGTCGCCGTGACTGTCGGACACCACGGCCACCCGGGCCAACCTGGCAACGGTCTGCTCGACGAAGACGTCTTTGGGTCGGCATCGCACCCCGGCGGCCCGGGCCCGTGCGACCACCTGCATCGACAAGATACTGTCCCCACCCAACTCGAAAAACGACTCGTCGACCCCCACCCGCGCCACACCCAACACCTGCGCAAAAATCCCCGCCAGAATCTCCTCCACCGCATCAGCAGGCCCCCGATATCCCTCGGCACTCTGATACTGCGGCACCGGCAACGCCCGCCGATCCAACTTCCCATTCACCGTCAACGGCATCGCCTCGACCACCACCACCGCCGAAGGCACCATGTACTCCGGCAACCGAGCAGCCACCGCCGCGCGCACCACCGCAGGATCAACAGCACCCGTCACATACCCGACCAACCGCCGATCCCCCGGACGGTCCTCCCGCACCACCACCTCAGCCTGCTCAACCCCAGCCACATCACTGAGCGCCGCCACAATCTCACCGAGCTCGATCCGATAACCGCGGATCTTGACCTGCTCATCCGAACGCCCCAGATACCGCAACTGCCCATCCACACCCCAACACACCACATCGCCGGTGCGATACATCCGAGCACCCACCGGACCGAACGGACACGCCACAAACCGACCCGACGTCAACCCCGCCCGACCCACATACCCATCCGCCAACCCCACACCCGCCACATACAACTCCCCCGCAACCCCCACCGGCACCGGCCGCAACCAGCCGTCAAGAACAAAAAAAGCCAAATGCCGCAAAGGAACACCAATGGGGCTGACCGCACTCGCCGCATCCGCGGCAACGATCTGGCGCAGCGACGCGTGCACCGTCGTCTCCGTGATCCCATACATGTTCAACAGTCGCGGCGAATCGGGGCGCCCGGCGAACCAGCGTCGAAGTCGCCGCGGCTCCAGCGCTTCGCCGCCGAACACGACCGACTCGAGGGCAAGGCGTTCCCTGTCTCCGCCGGCGTCCTGCAGTGCGTAGAACGCCGACGGAGTCTGACTCAACACCGACACACGCTCAGAAACCAGAACCTCCAGCAGATCCTCCGGCGAGCGCACCACCTCATCCGCGACCACCACCACCCGACCACCGAACAGCAACGCCCCCCAGATCTCCCACACCGAAAAATCAAACGCCAACGAATGACACTGCGACCAGACGTGTTCGGCCAGACCCATCTCCCGGTCCAACGTCTCCAACAGTCCCAACACATTCCGATGCGGAACCGCCACCCCCTTCGGCGTACCCGTCGTCCCCGATGTATAGATCACATACGCCGTGTCAGCAGAATCCACCGCCGGCAATGTCACAGCTGGGGACGACCCCCCGGAATCGGCGACGTCGAAGACCTCGATAGCACACCCGGACATCGACGGCGCCAATTCAGCAGTGGTCACCACCACCACCGGAGCGGCATCAGCCACCACAAAATCCCGCCGCGCCGCAGGCACCGCCGGATCGATCGGCACGTAGGCGCCGCCCGCCTTCAGAATGGCCAGCAGTGCCACCACCGCCTCGGCCGACCGTGGCAACACCAACGCCACCCGATCACCTCGACACACGCCCCGATCAACCAGCCTGCGGGCCAACCGATCCGACGCCTCATCCAACTCGCCATACGTCATCGCAGCGCCGTCGAACGTCACGGCTGCCGCGTCGGCGTCGAACCGCACCACCGACTGAAACACCGATACCAGAGAGTCGCCGTCCGAAGCTGTCAGCGAGGCCAGCCCCGCTCGATTGCCCCACACATCGAGCGCAGTCAGTTCGTCGGCAGCGAGGACGTCGATGGTGGACACCCGGCGGGCGGGGTCCGCGGTCATGGCAACCAGGACCCGTTGCAGCCGTTGGGCCAACTCACCGGTGTCGCAACCGGAGAACAGCTGGCCGGCGCCGAGAGTACTGAGCTGCAACTCCTCGCCCACGGCGTAGAAGATGATCCCGAAGCCGCCGACAAAGCCGGAGTTGGTCATCGACGCTGACGTGGACACTCCCGCGAACTCCAAGGAAAACGCCAGCGGGAAGAAGTCGACCACCACCCGCTTCGGTGACCATGCCGGGTCGTGGGCGTGCGCTCGGCGCTCCAGCGCATGCACCGGGAAACGCTGGTGCTGCAGGGTTTCCCGGATTCTCTGGTCGACATGCGCACAGAATGCCTGGACAGTTGCCCAGGGCTGCGCGTCGATCACCAGGGGCACCACACCTGCGGTCATGCCCGGTAGCGTCTTCGATATCGGTTCGGTACGCCGGCTGACCGGGAAGTCCAGCACCAGATCGGTGCCGTGGGTGCATTGCGCCCGGGCCATCAGCGCGCACGCCGCGGTGAGCACAGATGACCGAGGAATGTTCCAGACGTTCGCCAGGTCGTCCACTCGCCGGATCACCGAGGGGTCCAGGCGGACAGGCATTGATTGCCAACTCGGATCACGTTCTACAGAGCCGTCTTTCGCGGGTTGCGCGTTGTTGTCGACAGGCAGGTGCCGGGTCCAGTACGCCTCGTCGGATCGGAAGTCCGGGGAGTCCTCGTATGCCGACTCGATGTCCACCAGGTCCTGCAGCGACCCGAAGAAGTGCGCAGGGATCGGCTCACCGGTGACCAGCGCGGAGTACACCGCAGCTACCCTGTTGCCGATCAGTCCGATTCCGGCGGCGTCGATGACGATGTGATGAAAACAGCAGAACAGCTGGAATTCGGCAGCACCAGTCTGGAACAGGCCGAATCGAAAAAGCGGACCGGACAGCGGCATCGGGGTGCGCTGAATCTCCACGGCGGCCAGATGGGCATCGCCAACCGGGTCCGCCGCCGACGTCAGGTCCCGGACGTCGAGCTCGATGCTCGGGTAGTCGACGACGCGTTGCATCACCCGGCCGTCCACCTCGCAGATCGAGACGCGCACCGGCTCGGCCTCGTGGATGACACGGTGGATTGCCCATTCCAGGGCCTCCCGGTCGAGGTGGCCCTCGAACTTCACCAGCAGACCGATCTGCCAGTCCGTACCCGAATGGCCGGTTTCCTGCGCCAGCCAGATGTCGAGTTGCGCGCGTGTCAGTGGCCGCGCGTGTGCATCACAGTCCATGGATCCCCCGACCCGGTTGTCTCACCTGTTGCGAGCTCCGTCCGTTGCCAGCCTGTCGCGCAGACTCTTCGGTCGGATGTCGGTCCAGTTCTCTTCGATGTATTCGAGGCAACTCGCACGGTCGGTCTCGCCGTGCACGATGTGCCACCCGGGCGGTACCTCAGCAAACACCGGCCACAGGCTGTGCTGGTCTTCGTCGTTGCGCAGCACATAAAAGCGACCAGTCTCGTCGTCGAACGGGTTGTTACTCACATTTCTCCAGAGCGCCTGTTAATCGGCTGGAACACGTTCTAGAAAGTACTTCGCCGCAGGGACGCGTGTCCCGAAGTTGGGTGTGACGCGCATCACATTTCACCTGTCATCACCGCGAGCATTGATTTTCAGCAACATCAATGTAAAGTTCGCCCGGCGCGCGCCAGGTCTTCCAGCAGGTCCGCGGCAGCGGCAGCGCTCTCGGCCGGCGCGGTGATCCGGGCGGCCAGTGCACGCGCCCGCGCGCCGTAGTCGGCACCCAGGATGGTCCGCAGGTCCGCCACCAGTGACTGCTCGTCGGCGGTCGAGAACCGCCGCGCGGTGCCGACCCCCAACCGCCTGACAGCAGCACCGTAGATCGCGTGCACCATGTCCCAGTACAAGATCGCCTGGGGCACCCCAGCACGCATCGCCACCGGCGTGGTTCCCGAGCCGCCGTGATGGACCACAGCCCGACACCGCGGAAAGACAGTGGCATAGTTCATGGTTCCGGCCACCAGGACATGATCGGGATGTGGCAGGGCGCCGAAGTCGGTTCCGGCAGCACCGATCACCGCACGCTGACCGAGCTCGGCGCACGCGGCACTGATCATGGCGATGGTATCCGCCGGCGATTCGACAGGGATGCTGCCGAATCCGAAGAAGATGGGTGGCGGCCCCGATGCAATCCACGCTTCGATCTCGGTGTCGGCCGAGGTGGGCAACTCCAATGTCAATGTGCCCACGAAGGGGCGTTGCACCGGGCGCCTCCGCGCCGCCCACTCCTGCGCCAGACCCGGAAAGCACGCCGCATCATAGGCCTGGATCTCCGTCGCGCCACTGTCGGTGATCCGCCGCGGCGCCGAACCCCGCGATGTGGGCAAGCCCAGCTGCCGCCGTTGTGCGTCTTCCACCTTCTTGGTGCCGCGCCACGATACCCACCAGAAGCCCGCCACCACAGCGCGGCCCAGCCGCGGGGGCAGCATCGGCACGATCCGTCCGTTGGGTCGCAGGGGGAAATAGTGCAACGTTGCCAGCGGAAGGCCGTAGCGTTCCGCGACATTGGCGGCGGCGTCTTCGAAGTTGATGCCGGAGAACACCAGATCGGCACCGTCAGCAATGTCCACCAGGGCCGCACTCATCTCCTGCCACCCCCGCAGCAACGGGCCCGCGATCTCGAGCCGAGCCCGTATCAGCGTCCGCAGGCACCAGGGACGGCGAAACAGACAGGTCCAGAATTCGCGATGCGCGTCGAGGATCGCCCCGGATTCCGGTCCGAACGGCACTGCCCTGGGTCCCGCGGCTTCGGCGAACGCCACCAGGTCCGGCGGCACTGCCATCACCACCTCATGACCCCGGCGAACCAGTTCGCGTGCGGCGGCGAGGTTGGGTTCGATATCGCCGCGGCTACCCCAGGTTGCGACAACAAATTTCACCGGCGCACCCGCCGGTTCACCGCGCGGCCGGGGCAGCTGCCAGCAGGGTGTCCAGGTAGCGCGGCGGCTTCAGGTTCAACAGATGCCTGCGGTCTGCCTTCAGGTCGGCGTAACTCAGCGCCGCAACCTGCTCGGGCGAGTAGGACAGCGTGCTCTCGGGTCGCCCGCGACGGACGAAGCCGACACCCTGGTCGCATTTGAGCACCCCGACGACGAGATCGGGTCGCGTGCTGCGCAAGTGCACGATCGACTTCCAGACGTCGCCGTTCCAGAGTCCGATCACCAGCGGGCCCTTCTGCTGGGCGACGAAGTCCTCCCACGACTCCGCGCGGCGGCCCGCCAGCTCGAACGCCGGGTTGCAGTCGTGCAGGAAGATCACCCCGTCCTCGCGCAGGTGCCGAAGCGTGTTCTCGACGTCGCGCACCACCTGCTCGTAGGTGTGCAGACCGTCGATGAGCGCAACGTCGACAGGGTGGCGCTCGAGCAGATCGGCCTTCTCAGCGAAGAATTCATCACTGGTGGTCTCGATGAAATGCGTGGTACGACCACGCCGCTGGGCCTGCGCCCGGGTACGGTCGGACATCCTGAACGCCGGGTCCACAGCAATCTTGATATCGGCGTTGATCCGCGAAAAGGCCTGTCCCCGCGAAACTCCGATCTCCAAATAGACCGGGCTGCAGCGATTTTCGAGGGCCCGCGTGACCGCCCTGATCCTGTTGGTACCCGGCAAAGCGTCCACCAGGGCGACCAGCCCGCTGTTGATGCCCACGCGCCATCCTCTCCATAGCTCGAGGGCTCGCACCCAGAGTTGAATCGTCAGTGTCGACTTGCTTGATTGTGATCCTTGTTCGGAACACGCCTGAACTGGACCATAGACCACGAGAATGCCGGGTTTGCCGTGATTTGCCGAACAGAAACCGCGGACTTGTGCACACCGGGGCCCGGCAGTTGGTAGAAGTTCAGCTATGCCCCGTTCTTTCGACGGCCACACCGAATCGTCCGCCAGCGTCCAGCAGATCCACGAGGCGTTCGGCCGGAAGGACTACTGGGCCGCTCGGCTGGCGGGCGACGATCCCGCTGCCACCCTGGAGTCCCTGACCGTCGGTCGCGACGGCACGGTGGCGATCCGGATCTCCCAGCGCATCGGTCACGTCATGATGCCGAGCCTGATCACGAAGTTCGTTTCCGGCGACGTGGTGCTGACCCACACCGAGACCTGGACGCCATCCGGGGTGGATCAGGTGTGCGGCCGGTTGGACACCACCGTGTCCGGGGGGCTCGGATCCTGCCGCGCGACAACCCGACTCGAATCAGCCCCGATGGGGTGCCGGCTCCGGTTCACCGGGCGAGTCCAGGTCAGGATCCCGTTGCTCGGGGGCAACCTGGAAAAGTCCTTCGGCACCAACCTGGCCGAGCGCATTCCCGGCGTGGTGGATTTCACCACCACCTGGATCTCCGAGCAGTTGTAGGTGAGAGTGCACCAGACCCACACTGTCGAGCCCGCCGCAGCGGCCCGAGTGCCACGCGGTGGAGCTGGGGCGTTTCGACCCGATATCGAGGGTCTACGCGCGGTGGCCGTGTTGGCGGTGGTCCTGTTCCACGCCGACCTCGTGGGTCTCGACGGTGGATTCGCTGGTGTGGACGTATTTTTCGTCGTCTCCGGCTTCCTGATCACCGGGATGCTGTGGCGCGAGGCGGCGGCCACGGGCACCGTCCGACTACGCGACTTCTTCGGCGCCCGCGCCCGACGACTGCTGCCCGCGTCCGCAGTGGTGGGCGTGGTCACCGCACTGGCCGTGGTCGCCCTGCTGCCACCACTGCGGGTCCCGACCGTGCTCTACGACGGCATAGCCAGTGCGCTGTATCTGGGCAATTACTGGTTTATCGTGGCCGACGTCAACTACTTCAGCGATCTGCTGTCCCCGTCACCGTTCCAGCACTACTGGTCCCTGGGCGTGGAGGAGCAGTTCTATCTGGTGTGGCCGGTCTTGATCCTCGGCACGGCGTGGCTGGTGCGCCGGGTCCGCAGATCGCCCACCCGTCAGATCAATTCGCCGCGCCCCATCCTGGCGGTACTGGCAGTGGTCACCGTCGTATCGCTCACACTGTCCGTCGTGGTCACTCACGTGGTTCCCGTGGTGGCATTCTTCTCCTTGCCCACCCGCGCGTGGGAACTGGCTCTGGGCGGCTTGGTGGCCCTGTCCGCCGAGCGCTGGCGCAGGCTGCAGCCGTCGGTTGCTGCCGCGCTCGGCTGGTCGGGTCTGGCCCTGATCGTGGTCGCCTGCGCCGGCTTGAGTGAGACCACTCCGTACCCGGGAACGGCAGCCCTGCTGCCGACGGTGGGTACGGCGCTGGTCATCGGCGCCGGCTGCGCCGTGCCGTCGCGGGGCTGCGGGCGCCTGCTGGCGACTGCACCTCTGCGCACGCTCGGCCGGATGTCCTACTCGTGGTATCTATGGCACTGGCCGGTGCTGGTGCTCGCGCCCGCCCTGGTGGGTCAGCCTCTGGGGTGGGCGCAACGTCTGTCCGCGGTGCTGATATCGCTGGTGCTGGCTGCGATGACCCTACGGTGGATCGAGAATCCGCTGCGGTTCGCCCGGCGGTTGCGCGAATCCGGTTCGCTGAGCCTCGTTCTCGGCGGTGTCGTCACCGCCGTGGCCGTGGCGGTCTGTGTGCTGCTGCTGGCGGTGATCTCGGTACCCGGCGGTCGTGGGGTGCCACGACCCGCGCCCGCGGTCTCCGTGACCCCGCTGGCCGCCGGGGCCGGAAGCGCCGCTCATGACAGCGCGGTTCAGCAAGCCATGAGCCAGGTACAGCGGGCGGTGGCGGCCTCGGTGGGGTTGCGGGAAGTGCCCTCCGACCTGTCTCCCCCGTTGCTCGACGTTGCCGAGCAGCAGCGGCAGTTCTCGTTCGACGGTTGCCTGCGCAATCCCTACCAAGGCGGTCAACCCGAGTGCGCGTTCGCCGACATCACCTCGTCCACCACCGTCGCACTGATCGGGGACTCCAACGCCGCGATGTGGGCGCCGGCGTTGGAAGAGGCGGCTGGACAACGGGGATGGCGGCTGGAGTTGATGGCCAAGATGGCCTGCCCGCTGATGGACATCAACCTCGACGATCCGTTCCGGCGGCTCGTCGAGCGGTTCCAGCACTGTGAGCAATGGCGGGCCGGCGCCCTGGCCAGGCTGCGCGAGGAGCGCCCGGCGCTGATCGTGGTGGGGGCGTGGCGGGGGTACGGAGTCGACGAATCGTGGACCGGGTTCACCGCTTTCAATGCAGCCTGGCTCACCGGCCTGACGAATCTGGTGCGTCAGCTGCGCGACACCGGCGCCCGGGTGCTGGTGCTGGGCCCCATCCCGAGTCCCCACCAGTCGGTGCCGATGTGCCTGTCCGGCCACCTCGATGATGCGAGTGCCTGCGCGCTGCCCAGGTCAACCGCGGTGAACGACAGGGGTATCGCCGCCGAGGCCACGGCCACCGAGGCGGGTGGGGGCGACTATGCCGACCTGACCAGGTTGTTCTGCACAGCGCAACGGT